>JAPLSP010000031.1 GCA_026398575.1 Candidatus Sumerlaeota bacterium
GTGGGTGAAGCGAAGCGAACCCACGGTGGCGGCGCGTGGAATTATCGGTCCCCGAAGGGGGCCAACGTCGTTACGGAAACAATCTCGATTGGAGGCGCACAAACGAAATGCAGTCGGCTGTTCGATCCATGTTGGCCCCCTTCGGGGACCCTTTTCGCACTCATTGTTTCCGTGGGTTCGCTTCGCTTCACCCACGGCTATGATAGTTCACCCCCGTCGGGGGAGTCAAACGTCCAAACTCCAGTAGTCCCTCCGGGACTATCGAGGCGGCTATTGGGCGGGTGGCTATTGCGTAGGTAGCGACTGCGCGGGCGGTGGTTGGGCGGCGGTTTCCAGTTTTTTCTTGAGGGCGTGGATGGGGTAGAGGGCGAAGTATTCTTTGAGGAAATCGCGGGCGAGTGGGGCGGCGAATTCGCCGCCATGGCCGACGTCTTCGAGCATGGCCAGCACGGCGATGACGGGCTTGTCTTTGGGGGCGAAGCATAGGAACCAGGCGGTTGTTTTTTCGCCGCCCGCGCGTTCGACGCTGGAGGTCTTGCCCGCCGCGTCCCATTCCTTCGGGAACTTGGCTTTATAGGCGGTGCCGCCGTGCGTGTTGATGACGCGCCATAATCCCTCGACGATCACTTCGCGCCATTCAGGCAGGAGGGGCACGGTTTGAGAAGCGGCCCAATCGTCACCGGGCAGCGGCAGTTCGTTGATGAGTTTGGGCGCGTGTTTGATTTCGCCATCCGAAGCGTCCGGATTTTCGTCGGTTTCGGGCGGCGTTTCGACTCTCCGGTCCACGATCTGCGCGACAACGTGGGGACGCACGAGCCGTCCGCCGTTGGCCAGCGCGGCGTAGGCGCGCAGCATCTGCAGCGGAGTGGCGACCACTTTGCCCTGTCCGATCGCGGAATACAAAATCTCGCCCGGCAACATGTGTCCTGCGTCGGGAAGGCTGCCTCTGCGCTCGAGATAGGCGGAGTCCAGCCCGGTTCGCGCCGCCAGTCCCCACTCGCGCGCGGCGGCCATGAGGCGGTTTGCCCCGAGCTCGCGCGCCAAAGTATAGAAATAGACGTTGCAGGATTTTTGAATCCCTTCGACCATGTCCACGGCGCCGTGTCCCCAGCGCTCGTCGCATCGGAAGGGGCGCTTCCATCCGGGGATTTTCATGTAGCCGATGCAATTGACCTGTCGCGAGGGGTCCACGCCCATTTTCAGGGCGGCATAGGCGGTGATCAGTTTGAAGGCCGAGCCGGGCATATAGCCTCCCTGATAAGCCAGGCAAATCGCGGAGGCCGGTTCCTCGAGCGCGATGGGCGCGCCGGGGTGATTGGAATCGAACAGCGGATAGCTCATCATGGCCAGCAGGGCGCCGGTGTTCGGATCCATGGCGATGATCGTTCCGCGCTGCTTGTCGAGCAGCTCCTCGGCCTTGCGCTGCAGGCGCATGTCAATCGTCAGGTAAATGTCGGCGCCCGGTTGCGCCGGGGGTTTGGCCGGATATTCCTCGAGGATGCGTCCGCCGGCGTCATGCCGGTAGGTTTTTTCGCCCTTGGTTCCGCGCAGATAGCCTTCGCAGACTTTTTCCAGCCGGGATTTGCCGATCCAATCCATCCCGGTATAATCGCCTTCTTTCATCTTCTGAAGTTCCTGGGGAACGCGGGGGTCAATCCTGCCGACGTGTCCGAGAATGTGTCCGGCCAGCGGGCCTTCGGGATACGTCCGGCGATAAACCGATTCATAGTCGATGCCGGGCAGATTGCTCTTGCGTTCCAGGATGGGGGCGGCCTGCGCGGCCGAAAGGCCCGTCAGCAGGAGCGTGGATTTTTGGCGCGCTCCGGGAGTGCGAGTGGTCAGGGCGTCGAGTTCTTTGGTTATGTCCTTGCCCGTCAGGTCGGCGATTTCGTGCAATGAGCGGGCCAGGTCTTCCTTGTGCAACCTGAAGGCCCGGGCCGTTACGTTGAAGGTCATCTGGTTGGTGGCCAGCGGAGCGCCCTGGCAATCGAACACGCTGCCGCGCGGCGCGTCAATGGACATGGTGGAATGGTAATTCTCATTCGACAGCCGCTCGATGTCCTCGCCCATGAAGGCGTTGAGATAGACGATGCGCGCCAGCAGGACGAAGGCGGCGACGATAAAAAATAGCGTCAGCAAGGCGACCCGGCCAAGAAGGTCCGGATCGTCTTCGGGCATGGGGGGAAGCTGTTGGGTCCGCGCAATCACTTACTCATTTTCTTGGGGGCCGACGGTGGAAAAATCAGTCCGTTGAAGAACCACAGGATGACGCTCCATGCGCCATAAACGACAAAAAACTGGACGGTAAAATCATATTTATTGGCGATCCATTGCCAGGTCATGCGGCGCACTTCAGGGAAATCGCCTTGGATCATAACGAGAAGGAGGAGGATGATGGGGGCGCACAGCATCACGGGAAAAAAGATCGGGCGCAGCATCCGGCGCCACAGCGGATCCTCCAGGATTATGCTTGCGCTCTCTTCGCCGGGAATTTCGGGATATTCGGCCAGCGCCGCCGTCAAATCCTGCGCGCTGGCAACCACGGCCTTGATCGGAACGCTCAGCCGGTGGCGCAGATCGTCCAGCAAATGATAATCCGAAGGGTCCTCCATCGCCAGGATGAGCGTGTCATAATCGAAGCGCACGGGCATCAGGCGCTTGTGTTCGGCGAAGGATTTGGGAATCAATTCACAGGCTTTGGGGTCAATAGCGGCTTCCTTGAGCGAGATCGCCTCAAAGCCCATTTGCGACTGGAAGAAATCCAGCAGCGTGCCTTCGGTGATGAGGTTGTTCTCAATGAGAATGGCCGGAAGCGTTTTTTCGCTTTGATATCGCTCTTCGCGCGCCTCCTGAAGCTGCGTCCGCGTGATCAGGCTCTGGCGCAACAATGCGTTATCCAAGCTTACCGATTTCAAATCATCATCCATGCCCGTGCCATCCCCCTCAACTGGGAACCCTTCCTGCGAACCAATGAGCATCACTCACAACCGGCGCTGCGGGAAGAAACGCATCAATCATTGCTCAATAGAATGACTGCCGGTTAAATTTCAGCATTCTCCTGGCGCAATCGCGCTTAGTAAACAACAAGATTATCGTTGATTTGCCTTGACTGGTCAAGGAGAAACGGCCCCCGGCAGCGCAAGGGGCGCATTCGGGCGCGCCTCGGGGGTTTCGACATGGCGGAAAAAAGCGCATATGCCATTCTCAATGTAAAGAAAGACGCCTCGGACGAAGAGATCAAACGCGCCTACATAGACCTGGTTAAGCGCTTCGATCCCGAGATGCACACCGAGCGGTTCATGCAAATCCAGAAGGCGTATGAATGCCTCAGCGATCCCCGCATGCGCGCGCGCGAAGATTTATCCACGTTCAACACCGCGCAGGTGCAGTTTTCCTTCACCACCACCGAACGCGAATTCGATCCGGCGGCGAATTTGGACATGCCCATCGAGCAACTGGTGGCGCGCGGGACCGAAGTGGCGCAGAACGCCGAGATGAAAACCCAGTTCGTGGATATGCTGATGAAGCGCAGCTTTCGGCACGTCAAGGCGCGGGCCTGGCGCGAGGCCATCAAGGACTGGAAGGTCCTGCTCAAGGTTGATCCGGCGTATCATCGCGCCCGCAACAATCTGACGTGCGCGCTGATCCAGTTGGGTTATTCTTATGCGCTGCATGAATTGTTCGAGGAAGCCGCCCAGGCTTGGGAGAGCGCGCTGCTGCTCAATCCGGAGAACGTGGCCATTATCCATAATCTCGGGCTGGCTTATGAAAAGGCCAACCTGCGCGACAAAGCGCAAAAATACTGGCAGGAACTGGTCCGCCACTGGAAGAACGATCTGGCCAAGAATCCGGATGACGTTTATCTGAAGGAGCGCGTCGTTGAGGCGCTCAAATCCCTGGGCGATCAGGCGATGGATAAATCCGCGCTGGCGAGCAAGGCGGCCCCGGCGTCGCAGGCCGCGCAAAAGCAGTATGGCGAAGCGCTGCAAATCGCGCCGGACGATTTCAAGGCGCAATATCAGATGGCCGTCAGCCTGATGACGGAAAAGAAATTCAAAGACGCCGCCGAACGCCTGCGCACCCTCAATGCCCAGCATCCGAAGAACATCGAAGTGCTCAATCTGATGGGCTGGGCCTTGCTCAACAGCAACGATCATGAGCGCGGATTTCAAACCTGGCGCCGCGCGCTGACGATGGATCCCGCCAATCATGAAACCCGGCAAAGCATCATCAAAGCGCGAATGCAGCTGGCCCAAACGCTGCGCGAACGCGGCCAATATACCTACGCGCTGGTTCATTATAAGGAGCTGCAGCGCCTCTTGCCCGACAGCGAGGAAGTGATCTTCGAGATCGCCGAAACGCTGAAATCCAAGGGTGACAAGCGCGCCGCCGAACGTGAGTACCGCCGGGTGGTTGAGAAGAATCCCGGTCACAAGGCCGCCACCAAAGCGCTGTCCGAAATCCGGATGGGACACTGAGGATGGGACGTGAGGGGATGGGATACCGACGATGAGAATGCTGAAAAGGGGATCGCTGGTCTCCACGTTTGTTGAATCCGAATTTGCCATCAACGAGAAGCCCATGGAGGTTTCTCTGGCCGCCGGCGTCCCGGACCAAGGCGCCAAGGGCGGCAATGGGTCAAACAATGGCCGCGCCGAGGATCTGCTCGCTTCGATCTGCTCTCTCATGAAAGAGCATGAGAAGATGTCGGATCTGGCCAGCGAACTGAAGGCGCGAAGCCAAACGAGCGACTCGTTTGAGCCGCTGATGAACAAGATGCTGCCGCTGCTCGATAGTTTCGAACGAGTGTTGTTTCTGGCCCGCAATCACACGGTCTCCGATGAAGTCGCGAATTGGCTCAAAAGCGTGGAAGCGATTTATTACCGCATCTTTCAATTGCTCGAATCTTTCGGCCTCGTCGCTATTCCGGCCATCGGACAGACGGTGAATCTGGATCTTCATGAGGTGGTGGAGGTTGCTTCGGCGCCCAATCGTCCGGCCGGCGTTATCATCGCCGAGCGGCGCAAGGGCTACGCCTTTCGCGGCAAGCTGTTCCGTTGCGCGCAGGTCGTGGTTTCCGAAGGAATTAATACTTAATCAAATCTCTGCCGCCATGGGTATGAATTGGCTTGCGCTTGAGAAGGCTTTAGGTCATAATTTGCCCGTTTGATGCGCTAAGCATCAGGTTAGGGTCTAGGGCCGACAGCTCATTGGCATCGGTGTTAGACTAAGTTATCATTTTTTTATTGTTATTCAGGATACCGGAAAGGGAGGCCTTGCATGGCTCGTATTTTGGGAATTGACCTTGGCACCACGAATTCATCTGTCGCAGTGATGGAGAAAAACGGACCGATCATCGTGCCGAACAGTTTGGGCGAACGCATCACGCCCTCCGTGGTCGGCTTCTCGAAAAGCGGAGAAGTCTTGGTGGGCAAGAAGGCCAAGCGCGGCGCAGTCATGAACATTGGCCGCACGGTTTTTTCCATCAAGCGGCACATGGGCACGGATTTTAAAGTCCGGATCGAAGGCAAGGAATATACGCCTCAGGAAATTTCCGGCATGATCCTGCAGAAACTCAAGCAGGACAGCGAGGATTATTTCGGCGAGGAAGTCAACCAGGCCGTGATCACCGTTCCGGCTTATTTCAACGAAACGCAGCGCCAGGCGACCAAAGACGCGGGCGAAATCGCCGGCTTCAACGTCCGGCGTATCATTGACGAGCCGACGGCGGCGGCCCTGGCCTACGGTATGGACAAGGGCGAGGATCAGAAACTTCTGGTCTTCGACTTCGGCGGCGGCACCTTCGACGTTTCCATTATCGAAATCATTTCCGGCGTCTTCCAGGTTCTGGCCATCGCCGGCGATTCGCACCTGGGCGGCGACGATATTGACCGGCGCATCGTGGAGTACCTGATCCAGGAATTCAAGGAAAAGGAAGGCGTGGACCTTTCGGAAGATCCCATCGCCATGCAGCGGCTCAAAGAAGACGCGGAAGAGGCCAAGATCGAATTGTCCGAGGTCAAGGAGACGCAGATTCTGATTGAAGCCGTCTCGATGACGGAGAAAGGACCTTTGACGCTGGATACGGTCTTGACGCGCTCGAAATTCGAAGAGCTGGTGAAAGACCTGATTCATCGCACCGTGGGGCCGGTGGAAAAGGCGCTGGTCAATGCCAAGCTGCGCAAGGACCAGATAGACAAGATCCTGCTCGTTGGCGGCACCACCCGCATTCCGATGGTGCAGCGCCTGGCCAAAGAAGCGCTGGCGCGCGAACCGCAGCGGGACTTGTCGCCCGAAGAAGTCGTCGCGCTGGGCGCCGCCGTGCAGACGCTCGTTCTGACGGATATCTACGATCAGAGCGGCAAAGACCTGGCGACGCACTATGGCAAGGAAAAGCCGATCATCATCCACATGACGCCCTTTTCGCTCGGCGTCGGACTTCAAAGCGACCAGTTTGGGGCCATCATCGAGCGCAACTCCACCTATCCGACCGAAGCCAAGGATATCTTTACGACCACGCGCGATTTCCAGGAGGCGATCTCCTTCCCAATCTACGAAGGCGAGGCCAAGACCGCATCGGAAAACACGTTCCTGGGATTGCTGCGCATCGAAGGGATCACTCCGGCGCCCAAAGGCGTTCCGCGGGTGGAGGTGACCTTCCGGCTCGATCCCAATCGCATCATCGAGGCGCGCGCCGAAGACTTGGCCACCGGCCAGGAAAAAGCAATCCGCATCGAGGCCACCGACAGCCGCCTGTCGGAGAGCGACAAGGTCCGAATGCTCGCCGAATCTCGCGAACGCGCCACGCAAATGCTGCGTACGCGGATGAAAGGCTCGGTGGTCGAAGACGCGCAACTGCTGATTCAGCGCATGCAAGGCGTGGCGTCTTCCGTCAAAGATCCTCAAGCCAAGGCCCTCAAAACGGCGATGAGCAAGCTCCAGCACATGATTGACACGGATGACGCGCAGGACAAGATCGAGGCGGCGATGAAAGAGCTATCGAAGATGACGCCGAAGTCCTGACGAATGGCCAATGTCCAACTTTCAATATCCAATATTCAATATCCAATATCCAACGGATCGAAATTTGTCTGCATCATCGCGGGGCCGACGGGCGTCGGCAAAACCGCCGCAGCTCTGGAGCTGGCCCGCCGCTGGCAGAGCGAAATCATCTCGGCCG
This sequence comes from Candidatus Sumerlaeota bacterium, assembly GCA_026398575.1. The sequence goes on from JAPLSP010000031.1 coordinate 7,181, forward strand.
ATTCCATGCAGGTCTTTTCCCGTCTGCGCGTGGGAACCGCGCAGCCGACGCCAACCGAGACCGGCGGCATTCCTTATCACCTGATTGATTTCCTGGAGCCCGTCGGGCCTGAGGGCGCCGAGCAGCGCTTCAGCGCCGCCCAATTCATCGCGCGCGCCACGCCGCTGCTGCAAACGCTCTTCGAGCGCGGGCGCGCGCCCGTGATCGCCGGGGGGACCGGGCTCTATCTGCAGGCGCTGACATTGGGCTTGTTCGAGCATCCGCCGATTCCCGCCGCCGTGCGCGAGGCGGTTCTGCGCGCCGTGAACGCGGCGCCGCCCGGGGAGGCTCATCGCCGGCTTGAGCGGGCCGATCCTGAAACCGCGGCGCGCATTCATCCCAACGACCTCATTCGCGTGGCGCGGGCATTGGAAATTTTCGAGGCCACGGGCAAAACCCCGGCGCAATGGCGCGAAGAACAGCGCCAGGCCGGCGCGCAAACGGATTTTGACTGGGCTTATTTCGTGCTCAATGCGCCGCGCCGCCGTCTTTATGAGCGCATCAACGCCCGCGTCGAACGCATGATCGCCGGGGGCTTGATCGCAGAAACACGCGCGCTCCTGGATCGGGGATATTCGCCGGATCTGCACTGCATGAAGGCTCTGGGATACAGCGCGGTCGCCGAATATCTGGGGGGGCGCCTGGATCGCGCCGCGATGATCCAGGGCGTGCAGCAATCGCATCGCAACTATGCCAAGCGGCAGCTGACGTGGTTCCGCAAAGTCAAAGGCGCGCGGTGGATTTCGGTCGAGGGTCTTGACGCCGCCGCTGTAGCCGGAAAAATCGAGCAAGAGCTGGCGCAAACATCTCCTGGCGCGCGTTAGTCCTCGATAATCGCCTTCGGTTCCTCAGGCGCATAGCGACGCACGGCCACCCAATCCACCGAAATGCACAACGTCGGTCCGCCCCATGCAAAGCCGCCGAAATACGCCGCAAGCGGTTTGGATGTTGAGAGGGTGATATCAACAAAACGTTCGGTTTTGAGCCCGTTGCTGCGGATATAGAGAAGGTTGTCGCGCGCGCTTTTTGCATCGTAGGACAACTGCTGGCGGAACCATACGCCATCCCAAAACGGCTCAAGCCGCGTCCGGGGTTCGGGCACGGCGCCCGCCTCGCGCGTGGAGATGAAACAATTGCGACATAGGCTCATGTATGGGAAGCCGCTGGCGCCCATATAATAATGATAGTTGACGCCCAGAGGATATCCTCCGCGATTTACGTCTCCCGGCATCATCAGCAGATGCGCGCCGCAGACGTTGGCAGCAAACATCCCCTTGCGCGTGAGCT
>JAPLSP010000200.1 GCA_026398575.1 Candidatus Sumerlaeota bacterium
AGAGCCTGGAAGGTAAATACCCAATTCTCCAAGGAGATTTGACCCGATGCGAACCAGATGCCACAGCGGTTGCTCTCGCGCCCCCAGGAAACCCATGATGCGAAAGTGGGTTCTAGTGCCAGTGGTGGCTTGGATAGCTTGCTGCGCCCTATCCATCAGCTGGGCTGGCGAGCCGGCAAGCGATGAGTCCTATCAGGACTATTTAAAAATGCTGCGCCAGGCTGACATGCGAGACGCCCTCCAGACTCCCTCGCAGGTCACGCAGGCGGCGCCCAAGCCCGAGGCCAAAACGGTAGCTTCAATGCCCGAGGCCAAAGCGGTCGCCTCAAAGCCCGAAGTCAAGCCTGCTCCCAAGATCGCCGAGGTCAAATCCGCTCCGGCGCCCGCCAAAGCAGCCAAATCGGCGCCGGTAGTCTCTGAGGCCAAGACGGCGCCTGCAGCCGCTGAAGTCAAAGCGACGCCGGTAGCCGTTGAAGCCAAAGCGGCGCCTGCGATCGCCGAGGCTAAAACGACGCCGGCGATCATCGAGGTCAAATCGCTGCCTGCGCCTGCGGAAACCAAGCCGGCTCTGCTGGTCGCGCAGGCCAAGATGGAACCCGCCGCGGCCCGCGACGAAGAGGCGAAGAAGCCCAAGTCAGGCGCCTGGGTCCCGGAAGCGGGAACCGGCGGAGCGCGGGTTCCGATCTCCGAATCTCCCAACGCGCGCGCCATGCGGGAAAAGATGGATAAACTCAAAGCACAGCGCGTCACGATGAATTTCAAGGAAACCGACCTGCAAAACGTCATTCGCGCGCTGGCGCGCTATGGCGAACTGAATGTGGTGATCCCGCCGGAAATCGTCAAAGGTTCCGTGACGGTGTATCTCGATGATGTGCCGCTTCTGACGGCGTTTGAGAGCCTGCTCAAGTCGCATGGTCTGACCTACATCGTGGAAGAAAACAGCACGATCATACGCATCGCCCCGATTCCTGCAAAGGAAGAAGAGAAGCCCAAGCTGGATACCGTAACCATTCCGCTCAACTGGATCAAGGCAAAAAACCTCGAAATGGTGCTCAAGCCCATCGTCACGGAAGGAACCGTCAATGCCGATGAGATGACCAATTCCATCATCATCACCGGCAAGCCCGAGACGATCACGCAGGTTCGAAGAGACATCATCGACAAGCTGGACATCCCCGACAAGCAAGTGGACATCGAGGCGCGCTTTGTGGAGCTGACCAAGAACGCTCAGCGCGATTTGGGAATACAGACGGATATCAGCCGCGTGGACAAAGATAGAGCCAATGTGTTCGACGTCAGGCCGTTTTCCATCTTCACCGTTGACCCCAAGACCGGACTTCCCGTGCCCGGCTCTGAAAAAACCACCAATGCGCCCGTGGATTCGTTTAGTGTGGGCGGCGCAAGAAATACTTTCGGTGGTTCCGCCTCGACTCAACAGATATTTTCCGCAGGCGGCCTCTGGAGCTGGGGCAAAAAAGTGGATGCTTTCGGCCAGGATTTCAATCTCGCGATGCAGATTTCGGCGTTTGAGAACCGCGGCGAAGCCGAAACGCTGGCCAATCCGCGCGTTACGACGCTGAACAACGTGGCAGCAAATATCAAGCTCGTCACTGCAATCCCATTCCAGAAACTCACCCTTTCTCCCGGCGGCCAGACCACGGCCGAGGCGCAGTTCAAAGACGCCGGCATCGAGCTGAAAGTAACCCCCACGATCACCAATAATGACTTTGTCAAACTGAACATCATTGGCACGCAGGATATTCTTGAAGGCACTGCAAAGCTTCAGCTGGCCGGCGACGTGCCCATCATGGCCACCCGCAAATCCGAAACCACTGTCATTGTCAAGGATGACGAAACCGCAGCCTTGTTCGGTTTGCGCCAGCTGGATGCCAAGAAGACAATCTCCGGCGTGCCATGGGTCAACCGGATACCAATTCTGGGCTGGCTATTCAAGAACCAGAGCGATACTCAAAACAAAACGGACTTGGCCGTTTTTGTGACGCCGCACATCATCAAAACGCCGGATATGAACGACGAGCAAAAAGAGAAATATAACCGCATCAATCTGCGCTGGGATCTGCCGGACTATTTCTTCGACGACTCAACCGTCCCCTCGGATGATGAGCATGCTGCTAACAAGAAATAGCCTCCTGATCCCGTAAAGCGGCAAACGCCTAAAAGCCCCATCCGGATGGATTCCAGGATGGGGCTTTGCCATTACCGGCAGTAGGCGCGGGGACGCCGGACCGCGCAATTAAGCATGAGCCATTAGCGCGGTCCGGCATCCCGCGCCTGCCAGCTGAAAGGAAAATCCGGCGCCATGGAAACCGCCGTCAGAGCCATGCTGCTCTTCTTCATGCTTTGCGTTTTCGCAATTGCGGAAACGTCGCAAACGCAATCGCTTTCAGCCCGCGATTCATCCGGCATCCCCGAAAACAGCTTCCGATTGCCGGATGGTTCCTTCATTCAGTTCTCCGATATTGGCACATCCGAACCAGCCCGCAAGCCGCCAACCCGCAACTCTTTACCCGCATCCGCTTCCAAAAGCCCCGCGATCCAGACGAAGCAGGAGGCGACCTCCGCGCCTTTGAGCGATCAGACGCGCCTGCTGATGAGCTCGCTAACCAGATGCGCCGTAATGATTGCGATTCCGCCTGCCGCCGATGGGAGCCATCCGGGGGGCGCAGGGACAGGTTTCTTTTTGGGCGACTACCGAAAAATCGTCACGAACATGCACGTCGCCGGATATGATAAGATGCTGAAAAGAAAGGGAGAAAAGGAAGCCGATCTTCAGCCGGTTTTCACCATGTGGTTTGGCCGGGTATCCGTTAAAAAATCCTGGACGCAACAAGCAGCCTGGGACAAAGACATCGTAGCCTTCGATATAGACCCAAACCCCTTGCAATCATCAGGCGAGGCAATTCCTTCTTCTAAGGATGGGATTCAATCTTTTATCTGTTTCGGCGATCTGAAGATCAATGACGATCTATGGACCCTGGGAAATCGCGGCGGCGTTCCATGGACGTTGTCCACCGGCAAACTCCTCCATCTGCTGGATGCGACCTCCGACGCTCGAATCTGGCAAGTCATGGAAGATATGATGAAGGAATGGGGCCAGACGCCCGCGAACGCGCGGTATAAAAAATGGATTCTCGCAGAGGGCTCTTTGGCCAAACCCGGCGCCAGCGGCGGCCCCGTCGTTGATAATTACGGCCGGCTGGCCGGAATGTGTTTCGCCGGCGGCCCCTGCTCGATTGTGATCCCCATTGATCACATCTTCGAATCGCTCTCACTCCCCTGCCCCTCCACAACCGGCATTCGCAAATAAGCGCAAAGGACAGCAAGGACCGCAAAGACATCAAGGACGACGCAGCGCGCGTTTCTTGGACTGCTCATTCGCAAAACTCATTCTCCTTGGCGCTCTTGGCATCCTTGATGTCCTTGCAGTCCTTGTGGTCCTTGTGGTCATAGGTCCTATAGTTCCTTACAAAAAAACATGATCCCAACATGGTCATAAAAATCCCCGAGAAAACGATTCCATCCTTTATTTATGCGTGCTTGCTCAACATGTGAAAACCATCCATCTTTTGGAAATTATTGGCTGTGAGATTCCGCCCCTGCCGCGTTAAGGTTAGTTTTGCAGCGATTGACAGGCAGAATCATTGAGGGCAGAATCATAATGATTCTGCCCTCAATGATTCTGCCTGTATTTATGCGCGTTTGCTCGACAATTGAAAGCCGCCCACCTTTTTGAAAATTTTACCTGAATGGTTCCGGCTCTGCCGGGTTAAG
>JAPLSP010000779.1 GCA_026398575.1 Candidatus Sumerlaeota bacterium
GACGCGGCGGATGTCTTCCCCCAGCGCATACGCGTCACCAGCGTAATGTATGCGCAGAAGCTGGCCCGCGACGGCGAAGGATCGGGACTGAACGCAGACCTGCTCGATGGCCGCCATGGCGCGGACTTCCCCACGACCACCGCGCTGGCCACCGGGCTGGCAGGCAAAGCCGACGCGGCGCACTTGCACAATCTGCAGGACTTGGGCGGCGCGATCACCGATGCGCAAGTCCCGGATGACATCACGATCCAACGCGCCGCCAGCGCCGGGAGAGCGGATTCAGCCGCCAGCGCCGACACCGCCACGACGGCGGCATTCGCCAACGCGGCGGGCACGGCGTTTCTGGCGGACGTCGCCACGACGGCCTCGTACGCCGCCAATGCCGGCGCGGCCATTTACGCTGCCAATGCGGGAACCGCCGCTTATGCCGCCGCCGCCCGGAACGCCGAGCGCCTGGGCGAATTGCTCGCGACGGATTTTGCCACCACGGAGAATTTGGCCAGCGGGCTGGCGGGAAAATCGGACACGGTCCATGCGCACAACCTCCAAGACCTCGGTGGCGCGGTGACGGATGCGCAGGTGCCCGATGACATAACGATCCTGCGCGCCGCGCAGGCCGATACCGCCACCAGCGCCTCCTTCGCCGATCTCGCCGACTTCGCCACCGACGCCGACCACGCCACCACGGTGGCGTTTGCCGACGTGGCGGACGTGGCGATCAACGCCGATTGGGCCTCCACGGCGAGTTATGCGGATGCGGCGGACCGGGCGGCGTTGGCCGACTTCGCCACGCAGGCGGCAAATGCGGACAATGCCAACAACGCGGCCTTTGCGGATCTCGCCACTACGGCGATATACGCGGACGCCGCTTATGCGGCCATGCTCGCCGACACCGCCACCACGGCGGCTTACGCCGACGACGCCGGGGCGGCGCTCTACGCCGCCGCCGCGCGCAACGCCGAGCGGCTCAACGAATTGCTCGACACGGACTTCGTTACGACTCAAATTTTTGACATCGCTCTGGCGGGAAAGGCCGATCTCGTTCACTTGCATAACCTGCAAGACATGGGCGGCGCCGTCACCGACGCGCAGGTGCCGGACGACATCACCGTCAATGAGGCGGCCAACGCCGCCAACGCCGCGCGCCTCGGCGGATTGCTCGATACTGACTTCGTCACTACTGCTGTCCATGCCGCCGATCTGGCGGGCAAGGCCGATGTCATTCATGCGCACAATCTGCAGGACCTTGGCGGCGCAGTCACTGACGCGCAAGTGCCCGACGACATCACTGTCAATCTGGCGGCCAACGCCACCAATGCCGCGCGCCTCGGCGGATTGCTCGACACCGACTTCGTCACCACCGCTATCCACGCAGCCGATCTGGCAGGCAAGGCCGATGTCATTCATGCGCACAATCTGCAGGACCTTGGCGGCGCCGTCACCGACGCGCAAGTGCCGAATGACATCACCATCATCGAGCATGACTCGCTGCAAACCATTACCGACCGCGGCGCCGCAACCACCCAAGCCATGCAGATCGCCAATGCAACCGCCGCCGTCAGCACGTTCACGGGCGCTCTGACCGTTGCGGGCGGCGCGGGCGTTGGCGGCGCGCTGCACGTCAGCGATTCGATTTACACCCAGGGACAAAAGGTGTTCACCTGGCATTCTGTGTCAGCCAACACGCTGGCCCAACCCAATTGCGGCTACGTTTTGGCCGACACCACGGAAACCATCACCATCACGCTTCCCTCCGCGATCGCCGTCGGAGACGTGGTGCGCGTCAACGGCATCGGAGCGGGCGGCTGGCGAATCGAGCAAAATTGGTCCCAAAAAATCCGAATCACCGATTTGAATATCCCCACGGGCTATATGGATATGACGCGATTGGGCGTAAAAACCTGGGCGGCGATCGCCTCGTCATGGGACGGCAAGCGAATGGTCGCCTGTGACGGAAGCGGCGCCATAGTCTATACCTCGGATTCCGGGATCAGCTGGTCAACCGTGTCGGTTACAGGGGCCGGACTTGCCCTTGCCTCTTCGTCCGAGGGCGGCCGGGTAGCCATGGGCGGGTACGGCGTTGTCTCCGTTTCCACCGACGGCGGTACGAGCTGGAGCACAAAAACGCCGCCGGGAACTTCGGGCTTTTACTCCGCGATCGCCATGGATAGCGCCGGCGCAAAAATATACGTCTGCAATAAAGATACAAATATTCATGCATCCAGTGATTTCGGCGACACATGGACAACACAGGCAACTGCGCGCACATGGACTGGAATCGCCTCTTCTGCGCCCGGCTACCAACTCGCCGCATGCGCGGACGCAGACCAGATATATATTTCGCAGGATTCCGGCGGCACATGGTCCCCAAAGGCCGCAAGCCGCAGCTGGACGGCCATTGCCTCTTCCGCGGATTTCAGAGTCCTTGCCGCCACCGTCAACGGTGATCAGATTTACATGTCTTATGACTATGGCGAGACGTGGGTTCCCCGTTCGGTCAGTCGCGCATGGAAAGGCATCGCCATGTCGCCGGATGGAACAAAGATCATCGCCGGAGCGTCCGGCGGTGACGCCGGCGCCTATTATTCCACCGATTCCGGAGTGACTTGGAAATACCTTATTGCGGGAGGCGGCAATGCTTATGCCTGCCTTGCGATATCGGCCGATGGCGGACAGGTTGTCATTGGACAATTTAATGGCTACCTTTGGCGGCAGGTTTCGTTTCCCAGCCGGGCTTATACATACAACGGCCCCAGTTATCATCTGGGGGGTGGACCCTGTACCGCGGTGGAACTGCAGTATGTGGGCAATAATACTTTTGTTCCAATCAGCTATGTCGGATCGCTGGGCTTTGACTGAAAGGGGCAGGCGCGTTTTTGAGCGAGCAGGTCAATATACGCCCCTTCGATGAGTTGGGATGATTCGACGCCGAGCCGCTCCAACAGCGCATGCGCCTCGGCAATGCCGGCTTCTATCGGCTCTCCATCTTTTAGAACGACTTCAATCTCAAGGAAGTCGCCAAGGTGTTTGACGCAGTCCAGATGGATTCGCGTGCGCCCGGCGATAAACAGCGTGCGTCTCTTCTCAACCCTGCCGACTTGCCCATTCGACTGCGATAGCAATTCCCGCAGCGTATTGGGTGAGCAGGTTGGCGCGATCAGATAAAAGCACTCCTTGGGCCCCTGCTGATCCGGGCGGCGATAAAAGATGAGCTCGCCCCGATCATCGCAGAAGATTCTCAGCTTCAATCTTCCGCCCTCACAGCGGAAGAACGTGTCATCCTGCGCGATCTCAACAGGACCCTCTGCAGCAAGCGCCGCAGCCTTTGGAATGAGCGCCTCAACGCTCTCTATCCGCGCCTTGATTTCAATGTTGCGTGCCATGGTCAGTTGATCTCAAAGATATTGAATCAGAGCGCTTTTTCTGACAAAATAATGTCTGACAAAACAATAAAAACACGTTGCCGCCGAATCAGGCAGGAATAGATTGGTGCCATTATTTTCTCGCACATTGTTTTGTCAGACCTTTTCCAGCACGCCAAGGTAGCTCGGCTGAAATGCGCGCCTGAATTGCTGGGAGGTGGAGCAATTATGGTCAAGATCGCTTCTGTCCTAAATATTTTTCATACACGCGGCGATTGCCGGCGTCGTACGCATACCAGACGTTCTTGCTTCCGTCATCACCCCGAACCAGTAGGCTTTAAATTTCTTCCAGTTTCCGAGGCCATCCAGATTCGCATCGTTCACCAGCCCTCACGCCAGCGATTTATCCAGTTCGCTCCGTCCCTGAGCGCCGTGCTGATCAGGCCGCGCGAATATCCCAGCAATCGGTTTGAGGAATCATAGCTGTAATTTTGATTATTCATATTTCGCGATCACACCCACCGCCGTCGGCCCGGCGTCCGAAATCTCATCCACCGCGCCGCCCGCATGATAGGAATATTCAATCACGCGCCCGTTGAGATGAACAAGGGATTTCTTGTAGGCGGATTCATAATTCGTCGTCATTGCGTTAGCGAAAAGATGAACGTTCCCGAAATTGGCGTCGGAGTTTAATAACCTGTCCCGGAAATTGACGCATAAGATGCGTTTCACTGGACGGATACGATGTATCGCGACGCGCTGCCATCCGTAAAACTCGCGGTGCAAAGGCAGTTGAAGGCGTACCACGAGAGGGTGAGCATGCATTTGATATAATTTAATCACCTGGAAATTATATGCGCCTATATTATTGGAAGTGAAATATAGCACTAGGAAAGCTCAATTGCCAGAGCATCACATTTCAGATTTCCGCTTTTCAAGGTCTGACCCTGACCCCTTCTGGCAGCTCAGGCCGGTCATCAAGGCTGCCCGGGTCGGCGCACACTTGGCGTTGTTGAAACAGTTCAGGAAAGTTACCCCCTCCCTCGACAGCCGGTCCAGATGTGGTGTCCGAGCCTCGCCGCCCATATAGCCAGGGTCAGAATAGCCCATGTCATCCGCGAGGATGATTACGATGTTGGGCTTGGCCGGGGGCTTCGCAGGTTCAGCGGCCCGGAGCAAGCTCAGTGACGCGAGCAGCAGCGAAGCGATTAAAAGCACGCTGGTCTGTCGAATTTTCATGGGCTTGCTCCTTTTGATACTTGCCTAATTGATCTTTATTACGCGTGTCATGTTCTTTTCCATCGGCACGATAAGCATCCAGCCAGATCTTGCCCGGTTTGCGCCCGGCGACGATGGCGAAATTGTCAATCTTCCCCTGCGTCTCCGCGAGATCCAACAGACCGGGGATCGTCACTTTCTGAAGCGTTTCCAGCCGAGGGGACCAGAAGGCATCGTCCACTCTTACTTGGTTGAATGGAACCGCTCGCAGTCCGGTACGAGGCTGCGGTTCTGCGCCGGCGGCATGCAGCGCAGCCAGCGGCGCTAGCAGCAAGGCGGTGAGTAGCGTGTGTTTCATTGTGATTTCTTCACCTTCGCCTTCTTCGCGCGTGGTGCGATCCAGCCTTCGGACGCTCGCTGCTTCAATTCGTCAGCCGTCTTTCGGAGGGCCGGATTCTTGACCAGATTGTTCTCCTCCAGCGGATCGGCTTGCATGTCGTAGAGATATTCCTCGCCGTTGGTGTAGAAAAAATATTTCCATCTTGCTGTGCGAATCATACGCCCGGCATCTCCGCCCCGGTAGTTCTCGGAAAGGGCGTAGCGGTCCTTGCCATCCTCCGTGCCTTTCATCAACGGCGCCAGGCTCTTGCCCTCCAGGCCGGACGGCTTGGGCAGGTTGCAGAGGTCGCACAGGGTTGGGAAGATGTCCATGTTCATCGCCGGCGCGCTGATGACCTTGCCTAGCGGCAGAGCCTTCGGAAACGACCAGATGAACGGGATGCTCGCCGAGCCGTCGTAGAAACTGTTCTTATACCAGATGCCGCGGTCGCCCAGCATCTCGCCGTGGTCGGCCGTGTAGAGGATGATCGTCTTCTCGCGCAGGCCCAGTTCGTCCAGCTTCTTCAGGATGCGCCCGAATTCCTCGTCCACGTAGGTGACCATGCCGTAGTAGATCGCCTTGGCCCGCAGGACTTCCTCGTTGGTCGCCTCCCCGAGTTTGTATTTCGCCCGCTCCTGCTTCGAGATGGCGGGTAACTCTTCGATGAGCTGGGCCGGGGCGCGCGGCGGGCTGACCTTGCCGCGATAGAGGTCGTAATAGGGCTGCTGGATCGTGAACGGGAAATGCGGCTTGGTGAAGGATACGCCCATGAAGAATTTCCCCGCCTTGTTTTGTTCAAGGAAGGCGAGCGCCTCGTTGGCCGTCAGATGCTCGGGATTTTTCTCCACCGGCCACTTGGAGACCTGTGCTTGCTGCGGCAGCCGGCCAAAACTCTCATCCCCTTCCGCCTTGGCACGTTCCGCCTTGGCAGCCTTCTTGTTTTTGGCTCCCTCGCCGCTCTCTTGGAAGCGCGGGTCGCCCCAATGGGTTTTTCCAAACCACGCGGTCTGGTAGCCGGCCTTGTTGAAGACATCGGCCAGCGTCGTCATGTTCTCGTATTTCTGGTTGGCGGTGTTGCCGAGCGTCTGGAGATGGCTGGGCATCCGCCCGCTCACCAGCGACACGCGCGACGGCACGCAAATCGGATTCTGGCAATAAGCGCTCGTGAATCGCACTCCCCGCGCGGCGAGGCCATCCAGCGTCGGCGTTTTCACCAGCGCGTCGCCGTAGCAACCGATGATGCGCGGGTTGTGTTCGTCGGTCATCAGCAGGATGACGTTATAGGACTCAGTGGCCTCGGCGGCGTGCAGCGGGGCCAGCGGCGCCAGCAGCAGCGAAGCGATTAAAAGCACGCTGGTCGAAAACAAACGCTTCCGGCGAATACAAATGCCGCGGCTTCTAGGGCGACTATGAAGTGACGATCTCCTCGATATGGATATTGAGTGAGCACGTAGTCGGAACCATGTTTCTCCTGCCACTGCTGCGATGTCTCATAGACATTCGGACTGGTTGGAAGGTTTGCGCGTTGTCTCCAAAATAGATGGAGTTTTTGCTGTGCCCACCAGAACTTCTTGGCGTTCTCGCAAAACTCCCATCGTTCTGGCTGGGTCCATACGCCTAAGCGCCAACGCATAGCGCCGATCATCTGACTCTGCGCAACCGGCCAAGCGGTTTCCGCCTGCCGCCATGCCAGGCGCCGCAGAGGAAAGAACAAGGGCGCTATGTCAGCGGCATTGTGGCGATCCTCGGACGTCTGCCACAGGCGCCACGCCGCATATTCCGGACGATCCTCTGTCATGGTTTGATGCCAATCCGGCGGCAGGTAAGGAATCGCCGCCGTGCCATTCAAATCGCCTTTGGTATCCCACTGAGGGCGTGAGCCTGCCAAGGTATCAAGGAAACAACCCGAAACAATAGTGTTGAGGCTTGTGCCTTTCTCGATATGTATCCAGTAATTGGCCGGTCCGCTTAGTGCTTATCTATAAATAACAATGACCTTATTCAACACAATCATGGCAGCGGCCAAAGTAACCAAAGCGACGTGTGACAAGTCCGTCTTCTCATATCTCGGTATG
>JAPLSP010000278.1 GCA_026398575.1 Candidatus Sumerlaeota bacterium
CTTGCTGCCGCTTTAGCTTCCATGATCTATAAGATTGGCGTAGCTAAAGCGGCAGCAAGCAACCGCACTCCAAAAGCTGGCGCCGCTCCTATCCGCATGAATCTTTTCTTCCGGCATGAGTATTCGCGATGGTTTTATGTATCCTGTACGATTCGGTAAGCTCCCTTGGTAGCTTTTCCATTCCCAATCCTGCGAACGAGCATTCGCAGGGATTGGGAATCCTTCCATCTCGCCGCATTTCAGGCTTGCGCAAAAATCACAAGAGGTGAGAATAATAGTTGGTATATAAAATGCTAAAGAGGTTTTCAAAAGTTTCAGTTTGAAAAATCGAGACGATAAATGAAGCGCGCCTTCGGAATTCGATTCCACTCAATAGGAATGGCATTGCCTGCCATGGCGGCCTTTTTGGCAGGCTTGAGTGGATTTGGCGCAGAACCCAGGATTGCGCGCCCCTACGAGAGCGACAGCGGGTTCGTCTCAAAAAACCCCATTGATGATTATGTGCTGGCGGACTTGCGCAAGCGAAAGATCGAACCAGCGAATCTGTGCTCCGATGAAGTTTTCCTGAGGCGCGCCTATCTTGACATTATTGGCACATTGCCCGAGCCCGCCGAGGCGCGCGCATTTTTTCAGGACGCCCGCCCTGAAAAGCGCGCCGTGCTGATTGACACCCTGCTCAAACGGGATGAGTTCGCCGATTACTGGTCTCTGAAATGGTGCGACCTGTTGCGGGTCAAGTCCGAATTCCCCATCAACCTGTGGCCCAACGCGGTGCAGGCCTATCATCGCTGGATCCATGACGCCGTTCGGGAAAACTGGCCCTATGATCGGTTTGTCCGTGAACTGCTGACTTCAAGCGGCAGCAATTTCCGCGTTCCACCGGTCAATTTCTATCGCGCCGTCCAGGGCCGAGGCCCTTCCGTTATCGCCGAAGTGGTGGCGCTGACGTTTATGGGCATTCGCTTTGATAAATGGCCGGAAGCCCGGCGTTCCGGCATGGCGGCCTTTTTCTCTCGCGTCGCCTACAAAGGAACGGAAGAGTGGAAAGAGGAAATCGTGTATCTGAATCCGGTTTCGACCGGCCCTTTGAAGGCGGTTTTTCCCGATGGCGTCTCCGCTCAAATCGCGCCGAATGAGGATCCCCGACAGGCTTTTGCCAACTGGCTGATCGCGCCGGGCAATCCGTGGTTCGCGCGCGCTATCGCGAACCGTATCTGGTTCTGGCTGATGGGACGCGGCATCATTCACGAGCCGGACGATATCCGGCAGGACAATCCTCCCGCCAATCCCGAACTTCTGGCCTACCTTGAGAAGGTCCTGGTGAACGCCAACTACGACACCCGGGTGATATACCGCCTCATTCTCAACTCCCGAACGTATCAGCAATCCTCCATCCCGCGAAGCAAGAACGCGGAGGCGGAGGCGCAGTTCGCGTATTATCCCGCGCGCCGCCTGGACGCCGAGGTGCTGATAGACGCCTTGTGCCGGTTCGGCGGAAGCGGGGAGGGCTATCAAAGCCCGATTCCCGAGCCATTCACCTTCATCCCGGACAGCCAGCGGTCCATCGCGCTGGGCGACGGCAGCATCTCCAGCCCGTTCCTCGAAATGTTCGGTCGCCCGGCTCGCGACACGGGAGTGGAATCCGAGCGCAGCAATCAGCCGACGGCCTCGCAGCTGATGCACCTGCTCAATTCGACGCATGTCCAACAGAAGATCGAGCGCGGCTGGCGCGTGGGCAAACTGATCGAGTCGGCCAAAGGAAATCGTCTCGAGATGATCAATCTGGTTTATTTATTCATCTTATCGCGCTACCCCACATCGGAGGAACTGGGCGCCGTCCAGAAGCATTTTCAATCCGCGGGTTCGAACTCCAAGGCCGCCATGGATGATCTGGTCTGGGCGTTGATCAATACCAAGGAGTTTTTGTACCGGCATTGAGATCGCCTAGTATCAAGCTGAACGGGGAGACTTCCGCTTGGATTCGCACAAATAACGTTGACGAAAATCGGCCAAAGATTATCATCACAAAAAAGGGCGAGCCATGACTCTAACCGAATCCATTAATGAGCACCTTTCAACGCTTCCGGCGAAAAAGCAATCGGAGGTGTTTGATTTTGTCTTGTTTTTAGAAGGAAAACAAGAAGAGGCAAAAGACAACATCGGCGAGGATATTGAGGCGCGTCGGCGTCAAGTCACTGCGGCTCTCGACACCTTGCGACAATCCACAGCATTTGCCCATGTTGCCGATCCGGTAGCATGGCAGCGGGAAATCCGCAGAGATCGTCCGTTGCCTGGCCGGGAGGATGCCGAGTGATTGCTGATAGCAACCTCTTAATCTATGCCGCTAAGCCTGACGATATTGTAGTTTATCGCTGGCTCATCGTTGAATTGCCCTCTGTGTCCGCAATCAGTTTGGTGGAGGTGCTAGGTTTTCATCGCTTCAAGCCCGGCGAACGCGAAGCGCTTGAAGAGTTGATGAGCGCGCTTCAGATAATCTATCCGACGCCGGAAACTTTTCGCATTGCCGTTGAACTGCGCCAGCAGCGCAAGATGTCAGTAGCTGATTCTCTAATTGCTGCTACCGCGCTGGAACACCACGAGGCTCTTGCCACACATAATACGGCTGATTTTTCCAAGATTGACAAACTGGTTCTTTTCGATCCACTAACAGGAGATAAAATATGAGCGAGCAACGATCTGAAAACGATTGGACGCGGCGCAATGCTTTGAGACTCGGGCTTTTGGGCGCGGCCGGGTTGGCGCTGGGCGAGCCGCTCGGCGTCTGGGCGCAAAACGCGAACAAACCGGGGGGCACCTGGAGAAAATCGGCAAAGCCCGAGGACAAGCCGCAAAAAAATGAGGCCAAACCCTCGAGGGCGCCCGAACAATCGGAACGCAGCAAGTCCGTCATTCAGATTTGGATGTGGGGCGGGCCATGCCACTTGGACACCTTCGACCCCAAGCCAAACGCGGGCTATGATTATTGCGGTCCGTATAATAAGCCGATTCCCACCAACGTGAACGGGATACAAATCTGCCAGATGCTGCCCCTGCTTGCGCAGCAGGCCGACAAGTATTCCATCATCCGCAGCATGACCCACGGCAGCAACAGCCATGAAACCGCGGCATATATCACGCAAACCGGCCATCAACCCGGCGAACGGCTGGTATATCCGTGCATCGGCGCCGTGGTTTCGTTGTTCAAAGGAGTTGACCACGGCTACAAAGGGCTGCTCCCGCCCTACACGGTGTTGACAACGCTTCAAGGCCGGTTCTCCGAAGCCGGTTTCATGGGCGCCAAATACAAGCCGTTCGCCACCGGCGGCGATCCCAACCAGAAACGTTTCGCCGTGGAAGGGATATCCACGGAAGGCATTTCGGATCAGCGCCAGCAAGAACGGCGCGGGCTGCTCCATCAGTTGGACACGCTCGGCAAGGCCATGCCCGCAAACGCGCAATTCGAGCTGTACAACCAATGCGAAAAGGAGGCGGATCAGACGGTGGCCGAGACCGGCAAGGTATTCGACTTGTCGCAGGAAAAAGATGAGTTACGCGACCGGTATGGCCGCACCAAATTCGGCCAGTCATGCCTGATGGCGCGGAAATTGGTTGAGAACGGCGTTCGCTATGTCACCATCAACTATAACGGGTGGGACACGCACAAGAAGCACTTTGAAAGCATGACTCGCATGTTGCCGGACATGGACAAGGGCATGGCGACGCTCTTGCAGGATTTGTCCGAGCGCGGCCTGCTCGAAAACACGATCGTGTGGTGGAGCGGCGAATTCGGACGCACCCCGAAAATCCAGTGGGAAGCGCCCTGGAACGGCGGACGGAGCCATTACGGCAAGTGCTTCTGCGCCGTGCTGGCCGGCGGAGGATTCAAAGGCGGCCGCGTCATTGGCGCCTCGGACGCCCGGGGCGAGGAACCAGCCGAGCGTCCCGTGTATCCGCAGGATTTGCTGGGCAGCATGTATCAGTTGATGGGCATTGACCCCGACGGCCCGCTGCCCAATTCCAAAGGATTGGACCTCAAAGTAATGCCGTCCACGGAAACAGCATCAGGAAAAGGGCGCCTCAAGGAAATTATGGCATAAAGGAGAAATTATCAGGTGCCTGACCAGAGAGAACTATTTTCCATTGCTTTTTTAAATTGCCGGTCCCTTGGGATGGACGACAATCCGTCTCTTACAGACCGGATTAATAATCTTGCTCTGACAATTAAGGGGCTTTTTGATTCCTCCCCGGATTTCATTTGCCTTTGTGAAGTTGGGAATCCAGTGTTAGGAATGGAGATTGTCAATCGCCTAACTACGTCAGAATATCAAACAATATGGAGTGATTCGGGCCGGAAAAATCAAGGACTTCAGATTCTTTTCCGGACTGGTTGTGCAACGGCCACCGCGATTGTGTCGGATCGGTTTGCTGCAAGAGGCCAGCAGCGACCCAGATGGATGGCAGTGCAGTTCTCACTCAGTATCGGCTCACGGATGAAGTTTTGGCTGATTAATAATCACTGGAGATCTTCCTATATGGGAGAAAACGCTTCTGCTGCCGACAGAAGAAGAAGCTCGATGGAGCTGGGGCTGCTTTTTAGAGGATATCCTTCTTTTCCCAATAAGCAAGCGATAGCGACATTTCCTGATTCGCGGATATTTGTGCCTTATACCGAAGATAGGGAGATGGAGTCTACCCCCATAATAGATGCGACCGATCCTGTAATAATTGTGGGTGATTTCAATTGCGAGCCATGGGATGAGCCATTCAGACTTCCAGATAGGAAGGAATTCTGGAGCACGACGTTCAACCCGAATACGAATTTCGAAGCCTTAAATGGAATAGTCTTTTATAATCCTCTAGTGAAGCGCCCAGGAATCTTTTGGACATTTGACAAGAAATTCCTTTGGGATCAGATCATTGTGTCTCCAAGCTTGATGAAGGAAGGCCATGTTCGGCTGAAGGAAGATTCGATTAGATTATTTGAACCCATATCAGAAGCCACGGATCATTGCGCCCTTGGCGCAATATTCGAATGCTAAAATAAGCTATCTAAAGGAGCAATACGATGCCAAACGAATTCCTTACGGCGCTGGAAACCGCGCCACACGACACAGGTTCTTGGGTTATTAAGACTCTTCGGGAATTCTGCGAAGGTATCGAGGAGTATATCGGCGGGGCGGTGGACTGTAACTTGATACCTGGTTCAAATGAAACCAGCCTCGGACCAGAGACAAAGATCGTTTTGAGCTACTACCCAATGGGGTTATTCCAGACGTTGCTTCGCGCATACATACCCTCAGAAGCGCAGAGTCTTCACCTCGATCTTATGGATGGAAATGGGCCTGTGTTTGTCGAGAATGAGGATAATCTTAGAAGCAAACTGAAGACCTTCCTGAATATTCCTACCGTTGCAAACACTTTAGCAAGCCTTCGCAAGCATTCCCGAGAGACTAGAAGAGGCTGAGGCATTCTTCAAGAAAGGCTGTTATCACTATGTGCAAACAGCTATTGTGCCTAATGGTGATTTCCGTCACGACCTCGGCCTGGGGGCAGACGGCGGAGAGGGCGCCGCATGTTGGCTATCTTTATCCGGCCGGCGGACAGCAAGGGACGGTGGTCCAGATCAGAGCCGGCGGCCAGTTCCTGCGCGGCGCCAGCAAAGTCTATGTCTCCGGTCAAGGAGTGCGAGTCGCCATCGTAGGATATATAGACGGCAATCTGCGCGTGAACAACAAGGAGGAATATGCTGAGCTGCGACGGCGGTATGCCGAGATGAAGGGAAATCCCCAGACCCCATCCGCCGCCAAAGTCGCCAGACCCCTGTCTGCCGTCAAATCGCCCACGACGCAAGACGCGGGCAAGACCTCTGATTCAAAGAAGGAATTGCCCGATTTTTTTCTTAAGGCTCTGGATAGAATGAATCCGAAGGAAATCGAATATGCGTCGAAGCAATTCCTGATCACACCCGCCGCAAAGGCCAAAAAACAGCCCAATGCGCAGATTGCCGATACGGTATTGATGGAAATCACCATTGACCCCGGCGCGGCGCCGGGCGACCGCGAACTGCGCCTTGCCACCGCATCCGGCCTCACTAATCCCATGACCTTTCAGGTGGGCCAGCTGCCGGAAGTCATCGAGCCGGAACCGTACAATCCGATCTTAAGTGAGATTGGGGGTGGCAATCTGAAAAACGCAAAGGCGACCGGGGGCGCCGGGGCATTTCGTTTGCTTGGTGGGAGCAAAATCCCCGAAGCCGCCGACGCGCTGCTGGTGGATCTGCCTGCGATGCTCAACGGCCAGATCCTGCCCGGAGAGGTGGACCGCTTCCGATTCCGCGCGCGGCAGGGGCAAAAACTCGTCATCCAGGCGCATGCCCGGCGGCTGATTCCATACCTGGCCGACGCCGTTCCCGGCTGGTTCCAGGCCACGCTGGCTTTGTTCGACAACAAAGGCAAGGAACTGGCCTACGCGGACGATTTTCGCTTTGATCCCGATCCGGTCCTTTTCTACGAAATTCCCAGCGACGGCGAATACCGGCTGGAAATCTGCGACGCGCTTTATCGCGGGCGGGAAGATTTCGTTTATCGCATCGCGGTCGGGCAACTGCCGTTCATCACGGGGATCTATCCACTCGGCGGGCAGGCGGGCGCCCCGATGACGGCATGGATCGCCGGATGGAACCTTCCCACGAATCAACTGGCTTTGGATACGCGCGGCGGCGGCGGCGATCTGGTCCGCCAAGCGGCGATCCGCAGCAAGGACTTGCTTTCGAATTCCATCCCCTATGCCGTGGATCCGCTGCCCGAAATCTACGAAACCGAGCCCAACGATAACATCGAAAACGCTCAATCGGTCACGATACCTCAGATCATCAACGGTTACATCGCCAAGCCCGGCGATGAGGATATTTTCCGTCTGCGCGGGCGCGCCGGCGAAAAAGTGGTGGCCGAAGTCTATGCCCGCAGACTGAATTCCCCGCTGGATTCCCTGCTGCGGCTGACCGACGCCAAAGGCCGCGATCTGGCCTTGAACGACGATCATGAAGACAAGGCGACAGGGCTGCTGACGCACCATGCCGATTCGTATTTGTCCGCGACGCTGCCCCTGGACGGCGATTACTATCTGCATCTGATTGACGCCCAGCATCATGGCGGCCCGGTCTATGGGTACCGATTGTGGATCGGCCCTCCGCGGCGCGACTTTGCGCTCCGCGTCACGCCCTCCAGCATCAATGTGCCCGCCGGACGCGCCATTCCGGTCAATGTGTTCGTCTTGCGGAAAGACGGATTCGACGGCGATATTGACCTGACGCTGAAAGACGCGCCCGCCGGTTTCCGGCTGGACGGCGGACGGATTCCCGGCGGCAGGGACCGCATTCGCGTGACCTTGTCGGCGCCCGCCAAAACTTCCGGACAGCCATACTCCATCCGGCTGGAAGGTCGCGCCCGGATCGGCGGCCAAATAGTCGTGCGGTCCGCCGTTCCCGCCGAGGACATGATGCAGGCGTTTGCCTATCGGCACCTGACGCCGCAGCAAGAACTCCTCGTCC
Organism: Candidatus Sumerlaeota bacterium; assembly: GCA_026398575.1. Next base: position 7,550 of record JAPLSP010000278.1, read on the forward strand.
AGGTCAGGGATACCCAGCGCAAAGCGCCGGCGGCGGAATTGGCCGGCGCCGTTTCCGTACGCATTCCGGCAGGCGGCGCCGCAAAAGTGAGCATCAAAACCTGGAAAGGGGCGGCGTTCGGAGCGGTGAAACTGGAACTCAACGACCCTCCCAAGGGCGTGACGCTTCAGGATGTGAATATGACGCCTGAAGGCATGTCGCTGGTGTTGAAAGCGGACGCCACGGCGCCCAAAACCGGCTACGCGGATAACTTGATTGTCGAAGCCTTCACGGAGTCCGGCGGCGCCCCGGCCAAGGCCAAACAGCGCGTTTCTCTCGGCGTCCTGCCGGCCATCCCCTTTGAAATCGTGCAACGCTAAGCTTTGCGTTCAGAGCCGAAACCATTTAGGTAGAATTTTCCAAGAGATGGGCGGCTTTCAATTATCGAGCAAATGCGCATAA
>JAPLSP010000572.1 GCA_026398575.1 Candidatus Sumerlaeota bacterium
CCACCAAGTTCCAGAACTCTTCCGAAATCTCCCATGTTTGTATACGAGCCACGATTGGCCTCCGTCAGCAGGATTAGCAACTGGCGGATTATGGACTCATGGCTTATGAGGTCAAGCCTTTATTTGTAGATAAGCACTTAGGATAAATTGCTTATAGGCGCCGCCCCAAAAATCGCGAATGCGAGAACGAGCAAGCGGCGAGTTATGTAAAGCCGTCGCAGGCAAACCGGTAAGGCGATAGAATTTGTTCGTTGGTCCGGCCGGTTTGCCATCATAAGCCACAAGATCGCTTGAAATTGTTTTTCCGCCTGCCTGGATTCGTGGTCCGCGCGGTTCTATGCCGGAGGTTTGCTTGTCCTCTTTGTGAGGATAAATTTCAATTTGGTAATCACGACAGCGGTTTTCGCCTTTATGGCCATCCTTGTTGTAAAAATAAAGTGATAGGCGATTAACCCGCTCTGTCGCCTTTACAAGAAGCCACAAATCCGGCCCTTCATGAGTCCGTGGATAGGCTTCTCCATGATCGTCCCATTCGGCCTGCCGGCGAGTTCCGATATCCGGCACATAGAGCACTCGCGGATTGTCCGTGGTAATCCAGTGAATCCAGTGGCGCAATGAATCGTTGGCAGGCGCATTCGGACCGATACTACCGATAATATCCGCAAAGAACGCCCGGATATGCCCAAAATTAAAGGAAATCACCAGTTTTGGAGGAGCGGCGTAGTTTGTGGCGCATAGTACAGCTCTGGCGCGCCCAAAGCGTCCGAGCCAGTCGCCTTGAGTGCTCCAATCCTCACCAAGATATTCGGCGTAAGGAAGAGTCATTGGCGCGCGAAGGCCAAGCAGGCGCAAGTTCAATCCATCCATCTCGGCGGCAGATTGCAGTACCGCAGGCGAGGGGAAGGAGATTGACGGTTTGCTATTGGCGTCTAGAGATTCCTTTGATTGCCGACTATTCAGTTTCGCGTTTCGGATTGCGGATTGCGAATTATTCGATTGTGGATTTGGCTGCACTGACTTGCCAATGATGGCGCCGGATTTACGGGCAAAATCCACGACAGCCTGCGAGGCGCGCGCAAGGCCGCCTTGGTAACTTGCGACAAATGGGCAGCCGTCAGGCATGGGCTGGATGGAAGAGATATAGTTGTCGGTCAGGTAAGATTTTTCATCAAGATTGGGGATAGGCTTTCTGCTCAAAGCGCTGACGATACAAAAGCCAGCGCGGCGTGTGCCTACCCAAATCCTTCCTTCAGCATCTTCGGCAAGGCAAGTAATGTAGTCTTCAGGCAGCAGCCTATCCATGATGCTCTTGGGCGCTTCCTTCCATCCCTTGGGCGCTCCTCCGTAGAGGCCTTTGATCTTTGCTGTATAATCTTTGCCGCGACGGAACGTGAAGTTTTTTCCGCCGTCCTCACTCCATGCCAAGCCGCAAGTGGTTCCTACCCAGATCACACTGTCGCTCGCGACGAGGATTTGATTGATGAGGTTGGAGGGAAGACCGTCGCCCTCAGCATCGAGAGGCAGCGAGCAGGTTTTGTCTTTGCCGAAACGCTCAGGAGCGCGGACGAAGCGCCAGGATTTGTAGTCGTCTTTTGCAGAGGCGATGGCGAGGCCATGGCATTGTGTGCCGACGTAGAGGTTACCGTCTTTATCGAAGGCGAGGCTGGAGCATTGGTCTTCGGGGAGGCATTCGATAAGGTTGGCGGTTTGATGCGCGGTCAGGGACGGAGGATATTTATCGAGCGATGTGGCCTCGGCGGCGCGGATGTAATAGCGCCATCGGCCGAGTTCGTAGTTCTCAGTTTTCGGTTTTCGGTTTTCGGTTTTCATCGCGGCACTACCGGAAGGCGACGGCTTTTCTTTATCGCCATCGTTTGAACCGGAAACCGAAAACTGAGAACTGGAAACTGCGCTCGCGCTGTATCTCGCGAGGCCGAGGCTGCTGGCGATCCAGACGTCGCCGTTGGTGGGGCAGACGGCGATATCGAAGATGCGTTCGCCAAGGGGGCCATCGAGGCGATCGTAGGTGCGCCAGGATTCTCCATTATATACGCTGACGCCGTGGTTGAGGGTACCAACCCAGATACGTCCGAGTTTGTCGCAGGCGATGGCGTAGGCATTGTCGTCGCCGAGGGCGCTGTCGCCCGGTTCCCGCATGACGGCGCCCATGGTGCTAGGCTCTGCTTTGCCGCCGGTCTTCACGCGCGTGAATTGCGTCCATTCTTTTCCGGCTGCGGCTTCGGGATCGAATCGGAAAACGCCATCGTCTTCGGTTCCGCCCCAGACGCATCCTTTGTCATCGCGCGTCATGCAGACGATGAACTTGCCAACCTTCTTGTAAACTTCGCGCAGCTTATCCTTCTCATCTTCCTTTGTCTTTTTGGCAGCGGAGTCCTTCGATGTCGCTTTGGGAGTGGAATCCTTCGATGTCGGCTTTGCGGCGGATGCGCTCTTGGATGTCGCGGAATCGTTTTTTTTCGCTGCAGCGGGCGCTGCTGCTTTAGGCTTGGTAGATTTTTCAGCGGCTAAAGATGTATTGAGCGCTTCAATCCATAACGCCGCCAAGATGACGATGCTATAAATGCAACTCAGCATATTTTTGCGACAAAGAAGCATCTGCTTTTCCGTGGTGACGGAGGGCGGCGAGGGCGGGGGCGTCAGACCTTGAATTCTGTAGTTCTCTTGGATCCCGCCTTGCCGCCTTGCGATCACACCCACCGTCCTTGTTCAGTCGCCGGGAATTTCATTCATCGCGCCTCGCGCATGCATGATATGAATATGGAATCACGCTTATGTTGTGATAAGCAAGGGATTTCTTGCATTTGGATTCATAATTCGCCGTCAATATACCGGAAGAAAATGTGAACGTCACTAAAATACTATATCCCTCATTTGGAAGCGCCGATGCAATAGAGGTTGCTGAAGCTGCGCAGGAAGATCTGGCCTTCGCTGATGACGGGGGAGGCGTATGTTTTTTCGCCCAGTTCGTTGCGCGACACCACCTCGGACTTGGGGCCGGCTTTGACTACGGTCGCGACGCCGTCGTCGTTCAGGAAATAGACCAGGCCGTTGGCGGTGACGGGCGAGGCGTGGGCGAGACCCATTTTTTCTTTCCACAGAATCTTGCCGGTCGCGGCCTCGTAGCAGACCACCGACTTGTCCTGAGAGGAGGAGGTGAAGAAATAGTCGCCCACCGCAATCGGCGACGGAACGTAGGGCGCGCCGTCCGGCGTTTTCCAGACGATCTTGCTCTTGGTGACATTGCCCTGGCCGTCGGGCTTGATGGCCACGAGGATGCGGTTGGGCCAGCTGCTGCTGCAAAAGACAAGCCCGGCCTTCTCATTGTAGGTGGGCGTGGCGACAAAATCCGTCGAAGGCCCGTCAGTTGTCCAGATTTCCTTGCCGTCTTTGGGATCATAGCTGATCACGGAATTGTTGCCGGCGACGATCATTTGAACGCGACCGCCCATTTCGGCGATCAGCGGGGCGCTGTAACTTTGGGTTGGGTTCTTGCGCGGAACCTTCCAGAGCGTTTTGCCGTCGGCCTTGCTCACGGCCACCATCAGGTTCTCGCCCTCTTTGCTGTCGCAGACGACGATCACCTTGTCCTCGAACAGCGTGGGCGTATGCGAGAAGCCCCATCCGCTCTTGAAACTGCCGGGACGGACGATCCACTTCTGCTCGCCGCTGAAATCATGCGCGGCGATGACGACCTTGTCGCCGTCGAGAAAGGTAACGTAAATTTTTTCGCCGTCGGTGACCGGCGTGCTGGAGGCGTAGCTGTTTTCTTTGTTCTTCGCCTCCAGCGGCGACTGGATGACGGTCTTCTGCCAGAGGACTTTGCCGGTCTTGCGGTCGAGGCTGAGCAAAACGCGATCCTTGGTATCGGCCAAGGCGGTGGTCAGAAAAATCCGGTCGCCCCATAGGATCGGCGAGGAGTGGCCGGCGCCGGGGATGGGCGTTTTCCAAACGACATTGGAGGTTCCGCTCCATTGGGTTGGGACGTTGGTTTCGAGGCTGACGCCATTGCCGCGCGGGCCGCGCCAGCAAGGCCAGTTCTCGGCCCGCGAGGGGAGTTGCGCCATCAGAACCAAAACGGCGAGGGTGATCGAGCTGCTTCGGATAGCCTTCCTTGTCTTCATGTTTGGGGCTCTCTTTCTTGTATGATGGTAAGTCATTAACCAATTCACATAAGGCTACCACAGAGACACCGAGGCACAGAGAAATACACCAAGAAATGCGTGAAAAATGCTCTTTGCGAATTTCTCTGTGCCTCGGTGTCTCTGTGGTAACCTCCTCGTTATGCGACTCAAGGCATGCGAATTTTGTTACTCATCGCTGAAGGTCCCCTGGTTTTTCGGGAATGCCCGGGTCCTCTAGGATTTGGACAGCGGTCGCGGGACCGAGGTTTTTCCAATCATACAGCGCCCAGACGACTTTCTTGTCCGGGGTGATTTCAACCAGCTGGCAGCCTTTGCCGCGATTGCCTCTCGAACAGAAAATGGTGTTGCCGTTGGCCAGGCGGACGCAACTCTGGCAGTCCACGAACACAATCTCCGGCGGCAGATCGGAGAGTTTGAATTCCCAGACCGTCTCGCCTTTGGGATTCACTTCGCGCGTGAGCTTTTCCTTTTCGTTGGTGATCAGCGTGTTGCCATTGCGCAGGCGGATCGCCGCCCAGGGGGAAGGGATGGTATAGGACCATATCTCTTTGAAGTCTTTGTCGTACTCGACAACTTTGTTCAGGCTCAGCCAGGGGACAAGGTAGGTTCCGCCGGCGGTCATCCGGCCACGGCGAAATTGGCCGTGAACGCTGCCGGGACCGGCGGGACTCGGCGCGGCCAACTCATGCGAGACTTCCATGTCGCCCGTTTTCTTATTGATGATCATCAGTTTGGGAGGCAGGCCGTTTTGCACGACGAAAACTTTGTCGAGCCCGATCGGCTGGACCGAGTGAATCTCTGTACCCTTGGGAGCATCCAGATGCCAGACAACTTTTTTTTGCGGCGTGATCTCCTCGGCGTATTGCATGCGAGAGAAGAGGATGTTTCCGTTGCTGAGCAGCCAGATGTCATCGTACTCCCACCCTTTCCCGGTGGAATAAGTCCAGATGACCTTGCCGCCATGGACGAGGAGCATTGTGTTGTAGCCTTCGCCGATGTACAGCATCGAGTGCTGCGCCAGCCCCTTGCCCGGCAAATGGGCAGGCGCCAAATTCGTTGACGACAATTTTTCAAGCGGAGGATCCGACGGGATTTCGGCAGGCCCGGTCGCCGGCACATCCGCCGCAGTGAACTGCGCAAGGACGTCGAGCGCCGGAGTGACCGCGGAAGTTTCTCCGGTGACTGCCTTTTGACCAACGGTTGAACAACCACAGGTGAGCAGGGCCAGGACGATGACGGCAAAACGGTTCATGGTTCATCTCTTGTCTTTATGGATTAGATTTTTTGTGTAAAGAGTGAATTTGAAAACTGCTTATAGTTGATGAATGCCCCTGCTTTCAAACCATAATTCCCAAATTCATAAACTCCTGATTTCCAAATCCAACCTCCGGCCAAAGTCAGGGAAACCCTGATAACAAAGTCAGGTAAATGCTGATCCCGATTTATGTTTATATTCCATCTTGCCGATTTATAATTAGGTTTTGGTTCGCAGCACGAACCGCGCCAGACAAAAACATGAATATAAATTTTTTAGCGAACATGTTTAGTTCGAAGGATGAAAAGACGATGAAGAAGGTATGTGGAGGAAACCATGAAACGTAAAATCCCATTCACAGGCGCTACAGGCCGATCAGGCGAAGGCGGTCGAACGGTAGTGGAAATACTTCGACAACGCAAACATCCGGGGCGCGCCTTTGGCCGGCGCGAGGACAAACGCGCCAATGCGGCGCGGTAGATCGGCGCCGAGGTGGTTGTCGGGGTCTCAGCCGCGACTACATTATGCCGCAATCAGGATGCCTTCCTGGCGCGCAACTTCCAGAATGAGGCGTGAATCATCCGTCTCCCACTCCCGTTCGCCGCAGGGGATAGGCTCGATGCGGGTGTCGCTCTGGCCTGTGGCCAGCCAAAGGTTTTCCACCATGGCAACCGTTCGGTCGCCGTCGAATTCGGGCGCAATCACGATGAGATCAATATCGCTGTTCTCATGCGCCGCTCCTCGGGCATAAGAGCCAAATAGAATCGCGCGCCGGGCATGGATGCCATATTGGGGCAATGCGGCCAGGTATTTTAGGGTCACGTTTATAATTGCGCTTTCAACCATTGTACCATCTCCTCAGACGCAACCATGCGCGCAGTGGCGGTCGCCGCGTCTAATGGAACCTGATTGGAATCGGCGTATCGGCCTTCCAACTGATAAACGATTTCAAGAGCTAGATGCGAACGATTCCGGTGTCAAGGGCAAAAATGAAATATCGAACTTTGCCCCAATCCGTCAGCCCCCCATCGACGATGATTTTCGGACGGCGAAATAGATGACTAAAATGCTCATCAATTTCTGTTGGCGAAACTTTCATGCTCGCGAAGAGGC
>JAPLSP010000615.1 GCA_026398575.1 Candidatus Sumerlaeota bacterium
CAGAGCGCTTGGCCAAAGAGCAGCTTTATTTCCTGCTCTTGTTTCCCATGGTGGATTTTATGGCCAGGATCTGATCCTGGATTTCGACAAACGCATCCACGATCTCCGGGCGGAACTGCTTGGCGCGTCCCTGAATCATCATCGCAATCACTTCGTCATGCGGCAGGGCATAAGGGCGATAGACGCGTGGAAAGGTCGTCGCGTCATAAAAATCCACCAGCGTAATGATCTGGGCGGGAATGGGAATGCCGTGTTCCTTCAGCTGGCAGGGATAGCCGGCGCCGTCCCATCGTTCGTGATGGTATTTGCAGATATCGGCGGCGATGTTGAGGTATTTGGCCGAAGCAGGGCCGACCCGGTCAATGACCATGCGGATGGTCCCGGCGCCGATGTCGGTATGCCGTTTCATCTCCTCGAATTCCTCGGGCGTCAACTTGCCGGCTTTGAGCAGGATGCGGTCGGGAATGCCCACCTTGCCGATGTCATGCAGGGGGGCGGCTTCATACACTTGGTCTATCACCGGCGGCGTCAGGCTGTTTTCGAATTCCGGCCGCTGGGAAAGCGCGATCGCCAGGAGCCGCGCGTATTCGGACATGCGTTCGAGATGCCGGCCGGTTTCGTCATCGCGAAATTCGGCCAGGCGGCAAAGCCCCTGAACCAGACCCTGGCGCGTGTGCAGCAGGTCTTCCATTGTGGCGCGGAATACCGCTGTTTGCTTCTCAACCATGCGTTCGAGATTCTGCCGATAGCGCCGGTTTTCGATTTCCAGTTTTTGCTGTTTGAGCGAATGGTCGAGCACCTGGCGCAAATGCGTCAGGTCGAAAGGCTTGCACAGATAATCATAAGCGCCGGCGCGCAGATAGCTGATGGCCTGCTCGATGTCCGTTTCGGCCGTCATCATGACGACGATGGTCTCCGGCGCCCGCGGCGCCATTTCCTTGAGCAGCGCGTCGCCCCTCTCGTCGGGCATGGAAATATCCAGCAGGATCAGATCAAAGAGTTCGCGGGCCAGCCGGCCTCTGGCTTTGGCGACGCTGGTGACCGTGTCGCATTGGCAGCCAAACGTCTCCAACCCCTGGCGCAGATATTCCAGGATAATCTCATCGTCATCCACGATCAAGACGCGGGCGGATATGTCAAGTGTGAGCTCGTTCACGTTCCTTCTTCTCGCGATTTTTCGATTTCACGGAAATTCCCTTGACGGCCTCGGACTCCAGTGTCTGGCATCCGCGCGGTTTGTCAATTGTTTTTAAGGGGGCGCTTGGCCGGGATGCCGGGGCGGCGCGGATAACTTTGAGGAACAGGGCCATTCTTTTGATAAAGCAGCCATTCTCCGCCACAGGCGTTCTGAAGTTCCCCATAGCGCTCGCGGGCTGCCAGCGTCAACTGAAACCGCGCGGCGGCGGCGGCGGCGGCGGCGATTTCTTCTTCGACGCTGCGGCCTTTGAAATACAGGCAAACGCCTCCCACCCGGGCCAAAGGCGCCGTCAGCTCCATCAATGCGTTCAGCGGCGCAAGCGCGCGCGCCGTTACGACGTCGAAGGATTCGCGCTTTCCCAAGTCATGCGCCGCGATTTCGGCCCGGCGCGGATCCACCTCCAGATGCGAAGCCCCAAGTTTTGCGGCCGCCTCCTGGATAAAGCGCGCCTTCTTGGCATTCGATTCGCAGCAAGCCACGCGATCGAATCCTCCCACAATCGCCCATACGACTCCCGGCAATCCGGCGCCGCTGCCCACGTCCACGGCGCGGCCGCGCGCCAATCCCAGGCGTTGCAGGAAAAAATATCCGAGCGCGCAATCGAGGATATGACGTTGCAGCAGATCGTCGAAAGCGCAGGGACCGATCAGATTGAATTTTTGATTGGCGTCCGAAAGCATGCCGGCAAAAACAAGCAGGCGCTCGGCGGCTGCCTGCGCCGCAGCGGAAGGCGCCAGGCCAGCGTCGCTCAGCGCCTGCGTCAGCCAATCCTGTTTGGAAGAGTCCATAGATTATAAATCGTGCCGAAGCGCCGGCGCATTGCCAGAAGCACACGCCCGATGGAAATAAGCTATTTGGCCTCCTTCGTCAATCCATTCCCGCCGGACGCATATTCGTAAATAGGATAGCATGAAATCATCGCGAAAGCTCATGCCGGAAGAAAAGATTCATGCGGATAGGAGCGGCGCCAGCTTTTGGAG
>JAPLSP010000750.1 GCA_026398575.1 Candidatus Sumerlaeota bacterium
CGCACAATTGTGCGCCTGCTGCGCACATCTGTCAAGCCTCCATCTTGGCCCGCCTGGGCCGGGTGTGCGAGAAGATTTCCTGGCAGGAAATCTTCTCGCACACAGAGCGGGAGAAAGTAGTGAGGAGAAAGTAGAAAATGCGGCTGACGCCTGATCGGACAATCCTTCTTGCCCAATTGCGGTGTCTTCTCCCGCGGTCTACTCTCTACTTTCTACTCTCTGCATGATTCAACATGCTGTTATTGAGAAACTTATACGTTGCCAGGAGATCTTCCCGCACACCTGGGCCAGCCAGTGTCATAACCCCGCGCCGGACCGCCAGGCGACAGCCCTCGTCCTCGTTCTCGTCCTCGCGAAGCCCTGCGTAGCTCCAGCGAAGCAGGGTCCTCGGCTTTTCGCCTTTTCCCCTTTTCGAGTGAGCAGAGTTTACCCCGGCGCGCCGGGGAAGGCTCATGCCCGCCTGCCCCCAAGGGGTGAGGGCATATCCCGTTCGTAGTGTGCCCGCCTGCCCCCAAGGGGTAAGGGCATATCCCGGGATAGTCCCGGCGCGCCGGGAACGCCACTACAAACGAAGATAGCCCCGATGTACATCGGGGCCACTACGAACGCACTGCCGACCTGGGAGCCCTGATTATTGCCCAAATCCTTGTCCTTTCGGCGCTCGACACCGCCGGGAACCGGGGTATAATGCGCACATCGGGTCGGGATTCGAGTACGCGAGCGCCAGCCCGGCCGAGAACGCTCAGGAGAACGCTCAGGAAAGGGCGCAAAATGGCGATGGGATCTCCAATCTTCGCCGTACAGGAGCATCAAAATGACCAAATTTAGGCCCCCTCCCCCCAAATCCCCCGCCCCCCGGCAAAGCCGCCCGCCAGCCCCAGGGGTAGCCGTAAAATCAAATTTACCATCAGTCAATCGCTTCGCCTGGACCTGGCCGACAAGCTGGCGGAGCACTTCGGAATCGAAAGCCGTTTGGTCCGGGAGAGAAAGGCGAAATGAGAATGAGCGACAAAGGCCACGACCAATACGCTGCATGGCGATTGATGGAGGCTGCCATGGAGGATGCCTTAGACTCCTACGAGCAAGACATGGAAGTCGATCTTCAAAGGGAAGCTGCGAAACTTGGACCCGATGGCCAGCAGCAGTTGGACCGATTCAACAAGGCCGCCGACGCTCTGGTCAAAAACGTTTTCGAACTCGCCGGAACAGATTCCCTGAAGATTCTGATTGAAATGGGTAAGATGACCGGCGGCTTGGCGGACAAACGCTTGGATCTGGTCACGGAACATGTTTGCATCACTTTCGGTTGGGAAGTGATGGGTATGCTGAACACAGCTCGCGAGCGGTTCCTTGGATTGATGTTGCGCGTATGGGATTTATCGCCAAGCGATCGCGCGAGAGACTTCCTGCAGCGAGTCGCGAGGTGCTATCTGTTTGGATTTGATTCCGAATGCATCGTTATGTGCCGGGCGGTTCTTGACCAGGAGTTTTCAGCGGAGATTGCCGGAGATGACGTTGAAGTCTGGTGGAAATGGTACAAGAGCACCCCGAATGGCAAGAAAGATAGGCGTGAGCAAACGCCCCACAATTTGGGAGGACGAATAGATGCCGCAGAATACAAGGGAAGGCTTAACCCTGAAGAATGCCATGACGCCCACAAGGTGCAGCGTGACGGCAATGTGGCGGTGCATCAAAGGCCTTCGGGGGCCGACCCTCTGGACTACATCGTGAAGACCCTCGGTGTCCTGGGCGCCCTCGAAAGGGGAAAGAAATGATTCGGTGGATGCAGAGACAGAGGCCGAGACCCGAGAAGAAAGGACGGTGACCTATGGCAACCGTGTTCAAGAAGACCTTTACCAAGCCCGTGCCGGCCGACGCGGAAACATTCACCCGCAAGGGCGAACAATTCGCACGATGGCGCGACGCCAAGGACAAGACTCGGACGGAGAAGCCGACGCCCCCCCCGGCAAAGCCGCCCGCCAGCCCGAGGGGTAGCCGCAAAATTAAATTATCTATCAGTTTATCGACCAAGCGGCAATGAGCCGCTTCATGGCCGGCAAGACCGGCCTGACGACCACGGGCCTTGACGCCTTGGCGGACGTGTTGGGGCTGCGGATCGTGGTAAACGGGCCAGCGATAGCCCACCCACCGAGGCAAGATAGAAGCCATTGAGTCATTATGAAGGGAAAAGGAACATGTTTTTCAAAGCAACAATGATAAAGATCCAGGACTTTGCGTTGTACCAGGCAACAATTTACTGTGAAAGGTCGGTGTACATGCCACATGTTTGTCCGGTTTCAGGAGTGAAGGGGTACGGGGGCGGGCGACATGGCGAGCTGAAGGGCGGGGTGAGGGGCGGGTTCAATGATGGGTGGTGTGACAGGCAATGCAAGTATATCCGATACTGCCTGTGTCACTTTCTTGCAGATGAGTTCAAGCTATGGGAATGCTTCACAGAGCCCCCAGCGCTCCCTTGCTTCGAGCCCGAACGATGGAGAGCTTTCCCCGTATGGCTCGCATGGATTGTCGATGGTGCTATGAAAAAAGCCAGAGGGAGAATCGACAAGTCCTCTATCTACCCCCCAAATAACTGGTGTCGTGAGGGGTTTTACTCCGACGGTGAGTTCGAAAAGCCCTGAAACCCCTCCCGCCCCCTCCGTCAGGAGCCCCAAGGGCCGGCAGAGCCGCCCGCCGGCCCGAGAGGACTTCGGAAATTCGAAGCAGTGAAAGGGCTGTGCAATGAATGAGAACCAGAACCCCCACTCCACCCCGAACCGCCGCATTATCGGCCCCTGCCACTTTGGGGAACCGGAAGGCTACTGGCAGCGAGCGATGGATGATTTCTCTGCTATCATCAACATGCCAAACGTGCCGGACTTCTTTAAGATCGAAGCTCTTCTAAGTCGCGCACACTGCTACCGCAAGCGCAGACTGGAAGGCGACTGGCAAGGTGCGGTGGATGATTATTCGACGATCATCAACATGCCAGAGGCGTGGGCCAGCGCTGCCTATGCGCGATATCTGCGTGCGGACATCTACTTCCTGCGCGAGCCGGAAGGGGACTGGCGGAGTGCATTGGATGATTGCTCTGCCGTCATCGACATGCACAACGCAGCAGCCGAACTTAAAGCCCCCGCCCTCCTAATGCGGGGAGGCATTTACAAACATCGCGCACAGGTTGGCGGCGGACAGGTTGGCGAC
>JAPLSP010000062.1 GCA_026398575.1 Candidatus Sumerlaeota bacterium
GGCCACAGCGCGCCAAGGCTGCCCGACGGAGCGGGACGGCCTACCATTCGGCGCCAGCTTTGATGGACACGCTCTAGTCATTCCTGAAGCTTTGCGCCAAGTTACAGGTCGGGATGCGCCCGACGCCGTTGAAGCAGGCAATCGGCCGGTTGGAAATAATTAATGAAGGAGGAGCTTTATGAGCGGGCGAATTTTATGCGTGGATGACGAGCAATCCATCCTGACTTTCTTAAAGCGAATGGCTCAGCAGGAAAAAATGGAAGTTACTTGCGCTCAGAACGGCGCGGAGGGGTTGAAACAAATTCAGGACAGCGGGCCGTTCGCGGTGATTATTTCCGATCTGCAAATGCCGGAAATGGACGGGATCGAGTTTCTGGCAAAAGCCCGCGAACTCTCGCCCGAGTCCATCCGGATCATGCTGACGGGCCATGCGGAAATATCCACCGCCGTCGAGGCGATCAATAAAGGCCGCGTGTTCCGCTTTTTGACCAAGCCCTGCGATCCGGAAGATTTAATCCTGGTTCTTCGCGCTGCGTTGGAGCAATACCGGCTGGAGCACGCCGAAAAGGCGCTGCTCGAAAAGACGCTGACGGGCTGCGTGCAAGTCTTGATGGACCTGCTGGCCATGATGGACGAGGAAATCTTCGGCCAATCCGTCGCCTTGCGCGCGATGGTCCGGTCGCTGGCCAAACGATGGAACATCAAGGATTCCTGGGAGTTGGAAATCTCCGCCATGCTGATGAAAATCGGCATGATAACGCTGCCTCCCGAACTCCAATTGAAATTGAAGAAAGGCGTGCCGTTGGACGCGGCCGAGAGCGAGCTTGCCCAGAGAATTCCCCAGATCGGACATGATCTTGTGGACAATATTCCGCGCATGGCGCGCGTGGCGGACAACATTCTTTATCAATCCAAATGGTTCAACGGCACGGGGTTCCCCACTGACGCCATCTTGGGAGAGCAGATTCCGATCGGCGCCCGGATCTTGCATGCCCTGAGTGAATTTTTGGAGCAGCGCGTGGACAAAACGAATCCCATTTCCACGTTCCATGGCATGATGCGAAATGAGGGACGCTTCGACCCCCAAATTCTGGATTTCATCTACAAGGGCTTTGGCATGCCGGGCTCCTTGACGCCGCCTACGCAAGCACCCCCGCCACCCAAGCAGCTGATCATGGAAATCCCCCTCGTGGATTTAAAGATCGGCCATGTCCTGGCGGATGATATTCGCACGCAGGACGGACGCTCTGTCGTTACCTCCGGCAGCGAAATCAGCGGGACACAGCTTGCCAAAATCCGGAATTATTCCGCCGGCTACGGCGTCATTGAACCCATCAAGATATTTGCGGCCCATTAGTGCCGGTTCAATTTTGAAAGACCATTAGAGCGTGTTTGAAAAAATGGCTTTTCGCACACGCTCTGAGACAAGGAGAGCATGAGATGGATCGGCAGGCCAGGATTCTGGCGGTGGACGATGAAGAGATCAACTTGCGGCTCTATACGGCGATTTTGGCGCCTCTGAATTATGAGGTGATTTCGGCGCATAACGGGAAAGAAGCGCTGGAACAAGCGCGCGCCGGCAATCCCGACGTGATTTTGATGGACGCCATGATGCCCGTGCTCAATGGGTTCGAGGCGCTCAAGGTTTTACGGGAAAGCGAGGACACCCGGCAAACTCCCGTTGTCATCGTCTCGGGGCTTCAGGAAGTCTCCGACCGCGTCAGGGCATTCGAGGCGGGCGCCGACGATTTTCTGACCAAGCCCGTGGATGAAAGCGAACTGAAGGCGCGGGTGCGTTCGCTGGTCAAGGTCAAGGCTTATAACGACCATGCGCGCGATTACCGGATGACGCTGGAAGCCGAGGTGAGCAAGCGCACGGAGGAGTTGGCCGAGGCGCTCCGGCAGGTGGAGTCCGCTTCGCTCGAGACGATTTATCGCCTCTCGAAGGCGGCCGAATACCGGGATAAGCACACCGGCGCGCATCTTCAGCGCATGAGCCATTACGCGGCGGCCGTCGCGCGCCAGATGGGGCAAGACGAGTCCTTCGTCAAAGCGCTCTTATACGCCGCTCCCATGCATGACATCGGCAAGATCGGCATTCCGGACCGCATTCTCCTCAAGCCGGGAAAACTGGACCCGGACGAATGGGAGATCATGAAGCAACATGCGGCGATCGGCGCTAAAATTTTGGAGGGATCGAATGCGCCCGTGATCCAACTGGCCCGCGAGATCGCGCTGGCGCATCATGAGAAGTGGGACGGCAGCGGCTATCCCGCCGGCCTCGCCGGCGAGGCGATCCCGCTCAGCGGACGCATTGCGACCATTGCCGACGCCTATGACGCCCTCTGTTCGCGACGGCCCTATAAGGCGCCCCTCCCCGCAGAGCAGGTTTTGGATATCCTGCGCATCGGGCGGGGGCGTCATTATGATCCGGAAGCCGCCGACGCCTTTTTTTCCGCCAGGGATCGGATTCTTGCGATTCAGGCGCGATATGCGGACTAAGGATTGCTTTTTTCAAACGAAGTTTGAAAAAACCTCCGGTGATGGCTCGATCGTGAATATCCGAATAGGCTCGATAATCTTGAAGCAGGCGGCATAGTTGCGGATTTTGGCAAGCAACGGCGATGTGATCTCAATGCCGGCGGAAATCAACAGCCGTCCGTCCTGAACGCGAATGTCTTGCGCCGCCACGTCTCCGATCCGCAGATTCGCCAGAGACACTTGGCTGATCCGATGCCCCGGCGCGCCCGGAGGCGGCGGGACAGGAGAGGCGATATCGGGTTTGGCAAAAATGCAGCGGATCGCTTCCAGGATTTGCGGATCGTAGCGCCCCTTCTGCGCCTTCATCGTCGAAAAAGCGGACGAGGGCGATTGGCCTGCGGTTTGCCTCTGAAGGTAGTCATTCAGGATTTGCAGAATCTGGGCGCCCGATGGAATCGCGTCGCGGGAAATGGAATCGTACGGAAATCCCCCGCCATTGTGCCATTTGCATTGGTAGAGGATAATCTCGGCAACGGCTTCCAACCGCGGGATATTCGCGACAAAGTCATAGCCGATCTGGGGAGTTCGCCTGACCAACTCACTCTCCATGGTATCCAAGTGAACGCCTTGCTTGAGTTTCAACCGGGTTTCAGGCGGAAGCGTCACGTATCCCATTTTCAGCAGCATGGCGGCGATTTCAAGGCGCCAGCCGTCTTTGATGTCCCACGACTGCCTCAAGGACCGGACCATCTTGCGCAAAGCCACCGCCTGCCCAAAGATTTCCTCGTCCATCATGGCCAGCAGATCAATCAGAATTTTAATGCTTCCCGCCAGGGTTTTTTCGAGCAGAATTTTTTCCGCATGAACCAAACGATACTGTTCCCGGGCCGCATTCAAGTTCGCCAGCAGGTGATCCGGATCGCAGGGCTTGGTGATGAAGCGGAAGACCTGATCCCGGTTGATGGCCTCCAGGGCGGCCTGCATATCCGCGGCGCCCGTCAGGATCATCCGGATGGCTTCGGGGTCCATTTCGCGGGTCTTTTCCAGGAACTCAATCCCGTTCATCTCCGGCATTCGCAAATCCGAGACGATCACCGCATAGGGTTTGTTTTCCCTGACGCGGCGCAAGCCTTCCATCGGTCCGAGCGCGCCTTCTAATTCGAGGCTTTCCTGTCGGGCCAGGCGCGCGAAAAAATCCAGGATGGCCTGCTCGTCATCCACGCATAAAATGCGCTGGGTCATTGCCGCGCTCCTTTGTCCAATAATTCGCGAATGCGCGAAAGCAACGCCTCCGCCTCATACGGTTTGGCGATCATTAGAAAAACGCCTTCCGGGCGCAAACTGGAATCCAAAATTCCCATGCTATAACCGCTGCAAAACAGGACGGGAATTTGCGGGCATAGCTGCCGGGCGCGATGGTATATCTCTTTGGCGTTGGCTTTGGGCATCACGATGTCCAGGAACAGCAGTTGAAACTGGCCGGCGTGGCTTTCGAGCATCTGAAGGGCTTCTTCTCCATCGCGGGCAACGAGCGTCCGGTAGCCCGTCTCCGTGAGAATACGCACTGCCATTTCGCGCACCAAATCATCATCCTCCGCGATCAGGATCGTCTCATGGCCGCCTTTGGCTTTGACCGCTTGGACGCTGAGACTGGCGTTGTCCGAATGTGTGGAAACCGGCAGATAGATATGGAACTGGGCGCCCTGGCCCGGAGCGCTTTCCACGTTGATCAGTCCTTCATGCTGCTTGACAATTCCATAAACCATGGACAGGCCCAGGCCCGTTCCCTTGCCCAGTTCTTTCGTGGTAAAAAAGGGTTCGAAGATTCTTTCCTTGACCTCCGGCGTCATTCCCATCCCGTTATCCTTTACGGATAGGCAGATATAATCTCCCTCCTTTGCCTCCGGACAGCGCTGGCAAAAGGATGGCGTGAGGACAATGGCCCGCGTTTCAATCGTGATCCGGCCGCCTTGCGGCATGGCGTCGCGGGCGTTGACGCACAGGTTCATCAGCACCTGTTCGATCTGCCCCGGATCGGCCCAGACATGCCGGAGGCCTTCGTCCGGGATGATTTCCAGATCAAGATGCTCCCCAATGACGCGGCGGAGCATCTTGGCCATATCCGCGATGAGCTTGTTCAAAGACACGTTCCTGGGCTCCGAGCTCTGGCGGCGGCTGAACAGGAGCAATTGCCGGACGAGGGCGGCGGCGGATTCTCCGGCCTTGATGACCTGCTCCAGGTCCGAGTATGCGGGCGCGTCGGGCGGCAGCGACTTGCGCGCGATCTTCCCATATCCCAGGATGCCTTGCAGCAGGTTGTTGAAGTCATGCGCCACGCCGCCGGCCAGCAGGCCCAGAGATTCCATCTTTTGCGCCTGGCGCAGTTGCTTTTCCAGGTTGATTTTCTCCGTGATATCGCGCTTGAGCGCGACATAGTTGACGATCGCGCCCGCGGCGTCGCGGACGGAGGATATCGTCGCTTCCTCTTCATACAACGTTCCGTCCTTGCGTTTGTTGATGAATCGCCCGTTCCAGGTTTCTCCGCGCAGGATCGTGGCCCAAAGATTCTGGTAAAATTTCAAATCCTGTTTGCCACTTTTCAGGATGCGCGGATTTTGACCGAGCATTTCCGAAGCCGCGTAGCCTGTCATGCGCTCAAACGCGGGGTTGACATATTCAATGGTTCCGTCTGGAAGGGCGACAACCACCCCCTCCGCGGCCGCATGGATGGCGGTCGCCATTTTTTGCAGCTTGGCGGTGCGCTCTTCCACCAGCCGCTCGAGGTTCTCCTGGTATTTCCGGTTCTCCTCCTCCAGACGCTGCTGTTCCTTTTCGAGCGCCTTGACGCGCAAGGCGCTTTGTGCTGCTTTACAGATGGCCTCTTTCGACACGGGTTTAGTCAGATAGTCGAACGCGCCCGCCCGGACGGCTTCCATCGCAGTGTCAATCGTCGGCTCGCCCGTGAGGACAATCACGAGGATTCGGGGAAACGTTTTGCGGATCGCGTGCATGAGCTCGACGCCGTTCATCCCCGGCATCACAATGTCGGTCACGACCAGGTCAAACTCGCCCTGTTCGAGCTGTTTCAAGGCTTCCTGCGCGTCGCACGCCATTTCCGCTTGATGCCCTGCGGCGCGCAGGAATTCGCTCAGCGTAAAGCGGATGCCTTTTTCGTCATCCACCACCAGGATGCGTCCCATCGCAGGCCTCCTCTATCGGCAAATCCAAATGAAAGCGGGTAAACCGGCCCGCTTGCGTTTCAACGGTCAGGTCGCCCTCGTGTTCCTGGGCGATCCCATAACTGATAGACAACCCAAGGCCGGCGGCTTCCGAGCGGGACTTGGTCGTAAAGAACGGATCGAAAATGTGGTCGCGCGCCTCGTCGGGGATTCCCGCGCCGTGATCTTCGACCGTTGTGCGCAGCCAGCGCCGGCCTTCTTTTTCCAGCGTCGTGGAA
>JAPLSP010000495.1 GCA_026398575.1 Candidatus Sumerlaeota bacterium
TAGTGGAACCTGGAAGACGCTGCCCATCGAGGCGCGCAGAACCTTCGGCGAGGTCCAGTCGCAGCAGCCGGAAATGAGCAGGAGGGCGTCGGCCGCCGCAGCGCCGGCGATGCGGATCATCGCGCCCAGATTGCCCGGATCGCTGACGGCGTCGGCGATCAAGACCAGCGGGCGCCGGGATAGCCGCAACTGATCAAGAGACAGTTCCAGCCGCCGGACCACCGCCACAACGCCTTGAGGCGAGACCGTGTCGCTCAGGCGCTTGATGGCCGCTTCGCTCACCTCGAAGACGGGGACCTTGGAGGCCATCAAGCCGGCCATCATCAGGCCGGCGCCTTCGCGTTCGAGCGCGGACCGCGTGAGGTAAAGCTCCTCGACCGGCGCCTGCATCTCCAGCGCCGTGCGCACAAACCGCCAGCCTTCGATCAGATAAAGCTCCGTCCGCGCGCGCGCCTTGCGGTCAAGCAACTTGGCCGCCGCCATGATGCGCGGATTGTGGGGGCTTTCGATGAGAGGAAGAGGCATGGGAGTGATGAGGGGTCAGGGATCAGGGGTCGGGGGTCAGGAGGCGGAGTTTTTTCACGACGGTGGGAAATTCAATCGCGAGCTGCGTTTGAGGTCGCGAATTGCGACCTCAAAGCGGCGAACTCCTCATCCGTTCACATCTTTCTAAACAGCAGCGCCGCGTTGTGGCCTCCAAAGCCCAACGAGAAACTCAACACCGCTCTGACTTCGGCTTTGCGGGCCACGTTAGGAACATAATCCAGATCGCACTCCGGATCTTTCTCCTGATAATTAATTGTTGGCGGGATGACGCCATCCGTGATGGTTTTAATGGAAGCGACCGCTTCGACCGCGCCCGCTGCGCCGAGCAGATGACCGATCATGGATTTGTTGGAAGAGATCGGAATCCGATAGGCGCGCTCGCCGAAGATCGTCTTGATACTCTGCGTCTCGAGTTTGTCGTTCAGCGGCGTCGCGGTGCCGTGGGCATTGATGTAGTCCACCTCTTTAGGATTCATGCCCGCGGTCCGTAGCGCCATGCGCCCGGCGCGCGCGCCGCCCGCGCCATTGGGATCGGGCGCCGTGATATGATAAGCATCGCCGCTCAGGCCATAGCCCGCCAGCTCGGCGTAGATGCGGGCGCCGCGCTGTTGGGCATGTTCGAACGATTCCAGGATCAGCATTCCCGCCCCTTCCGCGATCAGGAAGCCGGTCCGGCGCTTGTCAAACGGGCGGCTGGAAGCTTCCGGATTTTCCA
The DNA here is from genome assembly GCA_026398575.1 of Candidatus Sumerlaeota bacterium. The sequence continues at coordinate 1,262 of JAPLSP010000495.1, forward strand.
CCTCGTTCGTCAGCGCGCCCATGTTGGCGAATCCCGCCATCACGATCGGCGTGATGGCCGATTCCGTCCCGCCGCACAGCATCGCGTCGGCGTCGCCGCGCGCGATGATGGCCGCCGACTCGCCGATCGCATGGGCGCTGGCGGCGCACGCCGTCACCGTGCAGAAATTCGGCCCCTGCAGTCCCAGGTCTATCGAAGCCATGCCGGCCGCCTGGTTGCTGATCATCGCCGGGATAAAGAGCGGAGAGACGCGGCGCGCGCCTTTCTGGTCGAAGGCGCGCACGGTCTCTTCCATGAGCTCGAAGCCGCCGATGCCCGAACCGATCACACAGCCGAACCGCTCCGGGTCAAAGGCGCCCGGTTTTAGCCCGGCGTCCTGAAACGCCTCGCGCGCGGTGACGATGGCGAATTGCACAAAGCGCTCGATGCGCTTGACCTCTTTGGCGTCAAAGTGCCGCAAGGGATCGAAGCCCTTAACCTCGGCGGCGACTTTGCATTTGATCTGACTCGTGTCGAAGCGGTCCACCAGGCGCGCGCCGCTTTTCCCGGCGGCCAGATTGCTCCAATACTCGGCGACGTTTTGCCCGATGGGCGTGATCGCGCCCATGCCTGTCACGACGATGCGTTTCAGATTGTACATAAGCCTTCTTTCGGAAGTTGTTTATAGCCTTACTTATTCGTCAGCGCGCTGGTTGTTTCCGCATCCGGCGGAAGCAGGCTTTTGACCTTCTTCTCCAGATCGTCCATCAGGGCGCGATTGCCCGAAAGCCCCGTTTCCACCGCGCAGAGCGCCGACAGCAGCGTCTGATAAGCGCGTCGCGCCTCGTTGGGCTTGCCGTCCTTTTCCAGATTGCGCGCAATCCCCATCATGCGATCGCGCGAATCGCCTGCGATCCCGCTGAAAGGATAGTAGGCGCGGATCGCGCGATCATAAAACCCGAGCGCCAGCGACCAATCGCCGGCTTTTTCCGCTTCCATCGCCGCGGCATGCGCCTTGGCCGCTTGAATCCGGAACCCCGCGGACAGGATCAAGAAAAACGCCAGGAAGACGGCAATCCCTATCCCGATGCGCCGCAGCAATGTCTTTAGGTCAATCATACGTCGCTACAGCATTTCACGCGTTTTCCTGATCGCGCTTAAGGGCTGTCTCAGATAATTTTTTTTCGGGCAAAGGACCACAGGGATATCAGGGACAACAAATCTTATTAATCAACTCACTATGCAATCCGCTGCCATTGTTGTCCTTGCGGTCCTTGTTGTCCTTGCTCTTTCGCGCGCTCAATTAAGCCTCAGCTTCCGCTAAAACGCCGCCGCCGACAGATATCCGACGACATAATCCGCCTCGCCGCCGCGCTCTTTGGCGGAATTGGTGCGATGCAATACGCGAACTTGTTGCGCCCCGGCGCTTCGAACAACTTTCATCATAATCGCAATCGGGCCGGCGCCACAAGCCTGGATTTCCCGATCGCGCGCGCGCCGCGCCAGCCGCTCGGGATCGAATTGCTCCAACTCCGCGGCGATGACCGTATCCGAGCGTTCGCATGCTTGCGCCGAAGGGCCATGATATAAATCCGAGCTGGCCACGATCAGCGTGTCTTCGCCCAGCCGCGCGCCCGCTTTCGCCAAAGCCTCGGATATCGCATCCGCCACTTTGCGCCAATCGTCATCCGTCGAGCCGCTGACGATAATCGGAACCAGCGCCCACTCCCCCAAGGCCGTTTGCAGGAACGGCAGCTGCACTTCGAGCGAATGCTCCTGCCGATGCGCCTCCGGCACGCATTGAAACACATCCGTCCGTTTGCGCAAGGCGCCCACAACGGCCTCGTCCATGGGGATTCGCCCCAATGGCGTGCGATAAGCGTTCCCCGAAAAAATCGAGGCGCCATTCACAATGGCATAATGGCTGGGCGCAACGACAACGACGCGGCGGTAAGGCCTGCCTTGAATCTGCCGGTAGGACCATCCCGCCGTCGAGCCGGAAAACACATAGCCGGCATGAGGGCTGACCAGCCCCATCGCGGGACGCTCCATCGCCTCGAGCCGGGCGGCGCGCATGAATCCCTCCGCCATTTCGCGCAGTTCCAGAGAGTCGGCGGGATAAAAGCGCCCCGCCTGAACCGGTTCACGGCATGGTTTCTCAGTCATTTTTTTTCTCCTTCCGGAAGCGTTCCATGTTTCCGCGCGCTTTTTCCAGACTGGCGAGCGCCTCGGCCGTCTGATCTTCGTTCAATGCCTTTTCCGCCGACTGCAATTGAAGCACGGCGCGCCGGGCAAATTCCCGCTTTTTTGATATCCCTGCGAAAATCGTCAATTCCGCCGTCGCACCCCACGTCTGGCTGCGAATCGTCGCCTCCTGCAGCGTGATCGGCGCCGGCAGATAACAGACTTCCGACCACGGCATATTGCGGAGGATGGCGCTTTCAACGGGAAGGGGTATGATTCCCCCTTTGACTTCTTTGCACGCGACCCCCCAAACCCAAACGTCGCTCTGCGCCGCTTCAAAGGTAATCGCCGAGACATCGGGAATGGGGCTGGCCGCCTTGGCGATATTTTCGGCAATGCCGCGCGCCGGAACTTTTTGCGTTCCGATCCGAATCCATTGATAGGCGCCCAACGCCGAATGCCGGTTGTCGAGAAATTCGCAATACTCCCGCGCCAGAGCGATCATCCGCCGCGCCTGCGTCTGACGCTGGCCGAACAGGCTGTCGGCCGAGGCGCTCAGCAACTGGGCGCTGCGCGTCGTCAGCTCGATGGCGTCCTCCAGACACAGCGGCGGCACAAAGGAAAGCATATCGGTCGTGACGGCGGCGCGGAGGGCGCCCGTCGTGGCGCCGGCGAAGTCGCTGCTGGCCGGCGCAGGCGTAATCATCGCGACGGGCGATGACGAAGAGATCGCCATCATGGTGGGCGTGGAAATCGCAGCGGTCGCAGAGGTGGGAATCGAGGCGGTTTCGGAGGTGGAATTCTGAACGGTTTCAGACGTGGTATCTATAGCCATCGCGGACGCGGCAATTGCGGAGGTTATAGACGTGGGAATTGCGGTCGTCGCGGACGTGGGAATCGCAACGGATTCAGAGGAAGCCGCCGCCAAGCCCGAGGCGGAGAGAAACAGCATGAATGATAGAAAGAGCCGGATCATCTCAGGATTCTTTTTCGATAATGTGGATATCTTCCGCCGGCAGATTCAACGCCAATCCGAATCCCTTGCGCGTTTCGATCAGTCCCATGGCCGCCTTGCGCCCTATAATTTTGCTGAAGCCGTTGATGATGCTTTTTTTATGCAATGTAATCTGCTGCTGCTGCACAATGGTTCCCTGCCAGACTTGGTCCATGATATCGTCTTTCGCCACGCCGCGTCGCCCTGCGCGAGCCAGCGTCGCCAGTAATTGATACGCCAGCGGCGGCAAATTCATCTGCCGCCCCTCGAACAGCGCCAACCCCGCGCCGCGCAAATCCATCACCAGCCGCGTCTCCGGATAACTCCCGCGCAACTCGCCCCCATCTTCCTCTTCGCGCTCATCCTGCTCTCCGCTCTGTGATCCCTGCTCTCCGCCCACTGATTCCTGATCCCCGACCCCTGGCCACTGACCCCTGTCTTCCTCCTCCTGCCCCCCGCTTCCTGACCCCTGACCCCCGACCCCTGACCCCTGCTCTCCGCCCCCTGACCCCTGCTCCCTGCCTTCCGCCCCCTGACCCCTGTCCTGCAACCGCTTCCGCGCTTCGCTGATCGCCGCTTTGGCCAGACGCTGGGGAATGATTGGGATCAAAGTCTCCTCCTGCGCTTGCGCCAGGGCCTCCATCGAATCGAATCCGGCCGCCACCAGCGCCCGGATGGCGCCGCGGCTCAGATTTTCGACGCGCAGCCGCGCCAAGGCCAGGCCGGATTCCTCCACGCCCGCCGCCAGCCGATCCGCCAAAGCCGTCAGACGCCGCCCGACGCTTTCAGGGAGGCCATAAACGGGAATCATCGCCGCCGCCGTCTGAATCAGCCAATTGAATTGCGCGCCCAAGCCGGCGATCGAACCCGAGAACATCGTAAAGGCCTCTTCCAACTCCCGGGTTTCGCGCGGACCGATCCACTCATGCATCACGACGGCCATTTTGAGCGAGACCAGGTCCTCGGGCGTGAACCCGCCGGGACGCTCGAGCAGCGGCTTCAAGACGGGATTGATTTCTTCGTTTGGCTGAGCGACCGCTTCGCGAACGGCCATGAGAAACGCCGAGGAACGCCGCTCGGTGTCCGTGAGCCAGATCGGATAGTCGCGCGCGTCGGGCGTGAACGCGGCGATGACGAGCGGCTCCATGGGCGAAAAATCGCGGCGCGCCACGCTGCGAACCCACTCGGCCAATCGCACGGCGGTTTGCGGACGCGTTCCCGTCGCGGCCATCACCGTACCCAGCCCGGTGGCCGTCAGCCTCCCGCGCGCGTCGCGCTCCATGAAATGATCCTCGATCGCCTCGGCCAGCGCCTCATCCACGCGCATGGCGAATTCATCCAGGCGCGGCGACCAGGCCGTCAAACCCGAATACGTGAAGGTCAGGAACGCCGCCAGTTCATCGCGCGTCTGGCATATACGGGAGGCCGCCAGGTCCGTCACGATCGCGCTCAGCTCCGACGTCAACAACGGCGGCGCCAGAGCCTCGAACTCCTCGCGCAGATATTCCGCCCTTAGCCGTTCGGACTCCGCCTTTCCCCGCGCCACCAGGATCGAACGGCCGAACACTTCTTCAATTGCGGATTGCGGATTGCGGATTGCGGATTGGCGATTGGCGCTTGAGGATTGACGATAGGCAATGGGCGATTTTTCAGTGGCGTATTGAGAGTCAAAGGGCAGGGACCAATGGCCGGCGGGGCTCAAGAGATCGTGCTTCTTTTCGAGTTTTGAGCTCCCAGCGCTACCATCTGTGTTCAACCTTCCGCTTGCGGCATCCCGACCTCCGCCCCCTGATCCCTGACCCCTGACCCCTGATCCCTGCTCGCCGCCCCCTGACCCCTGATCCCTGGCGCCAGAATCGTCATTCGTCAATCGTAAATCGTAAATCTTCCCATATCTCGCTGCGCGGCCACCCTGATTCTTGAAGCGCTGAAGACTCAGCGGCACAATGTGCGTCCCGCCGGTCCACTGCTCGGTGGCGATCATGTGCGGAACCTGAATGACGCTGTGGGCCGTCAGGTTGACGCCTTGCGCCAGCGTCGAGGTGGAAAACAGCGCGCGGATGGCGCCCTGGTTGAACTGCTCCTCGATCAGCCGGCGCAATTCGGGCGGCAGATCGGCATTATGGAACGCCACCGCCCCGCGCAAGCAGCCGTCCAGCAGTTCGCGCGAATGCGAATCCTCGGCGGCGGCCAACTCCTCCAGCGCCGTTGCGGCAGGCGGCAGGCCCGACCGCAGCGCTGCCTCATGCGCCCAGGCGCGCGTCAGCGCCCTTGTCGGCACGAAGATCAAAACCTGTTCGCCGTGCTCCCGCGCCAATTCCAGCGCCAGCGAAATCACCACGTCGCGGCCATAGTTGTCATCGGCCGAGCCCAGCGTGGCGTCTTTCGGATACAGCGGTTCTTCGTCCTCGCGCCCGGAGTTGAAGCAGCGATAGCGGAAGAGGCGGTCCTCGCAGCTGAAAACGCCCTCGCGCAACTCGATGGGCCGTTCGCGGAAGACCAGCAGTTCGCTGCGCAGCCAGTTGGCGATCTTCGGCGCGTCGCCCAACACCGCCGACAGGCCGATGAACTGCGTGCCAAAGGGCGAGCGCGCCATCTTCGTCAGAATCACGTCCACCACTTCGCCGCGTCCCGGCTCGCCCAGCATCTGCACCTCATCCATCACCACCAGCCCCACCTGGCTGAGCAATTCGGGATGGACGACCAGATAGGATTTCATCTTCTCGTAAATGGCGATCAGCAGATCGAACCGCCCCTCGACGACGCGCCGGTCCGTCTCGCGCCGCTCGCGCGTGGCCACGCGCACGTCAAACCCGAGATCGCCATAGCGCTCGCTGAATTCGCGGAATTTTTCCTCGGCCAACGCCTTGGTCGGAACGAGGTAAATGACGCGCCGCCGGTTTTCGAGATGCTTGAGCGCAGCCATCTCGGCCACGAGCGTCTTGCCCGAGGAAGTCGGCGCGAAAATAATCAGATTATGCCCCCGCAAAAAGCCAGTCGCCTGCACCGCCTGCGCCTGCAACGGCAGCATCGCAGGACCATAAGCCGCGATCCACCGCTCGATCAAGCGATCGGAAAACCCATGCGCCTTCAATGTGGCAAACGGAAGCGTCATTCCATGCGCGCCTTGGCGGGAATACAAACGCCACAAGCCTAATCACCGTTGCTTCCGGCGCCAAGCAGGAAAAATCCAAAGAAAAGAATGCAGACCCCTGGCTGTCTCATATCGAAAGGAACTCCCTTGACCTCCTTCCCTTCAGCGCGGGAATCTCTCGTCCGATAAGGATGTCTAAGAAAAGGCCCATAAAGGAAGCGCGATCATGAGCATTGGAACAACACATAAAGTATCAAAAAATGAACACGTTGGTATGCAGAGCGATTCACAAGGCGCCCCTGAAGGCCAAAAAGAGCCGGCGGAAGCGTCATTCTGGCGCCACCAAACAATAGAGGAATTGGCCGCAAAGCAGCGAGTCAATCCGGTCACGGATTTGAAGCTCCTGCAAGGAACATGGCCGGGAGAAGATGACGATGGTTTTGAGGAATGGATAGAGGAATTGCGGGCATCTCAAATAATTGGAGGAGGCGCCGCATCCCATGGATAAGGTAGTTCTCGATACCAACAGCGTTTCTTATTTGGCATTCGAAAGATTGACAACTCCAATATCCTGATCGCCTTTCGTGTTGTCAATCCGGAACACTCCCGGCGCGCGCGTCACGCGGTCGCCGTCTATAAGCTCTATGGCATATTCGCCTTTGAGCCGCCCACAAAAAACCATCTGCCCGCTAATATTATTGCATTCGAACTCCGACGAATACTCCGAAACGTTGTCACGCATTGGCGGCAGTTTTACGGCTTTAAGCCTCGCCTTGTCGGGCTGGCGCCATGTCTTCGGCACATCGTCGGGAGTGGGTGCCAGATGCGCGAAAACCAGATGCTCTTCACCTATGACAAAATTCCGTTCCATCGTTCCTTTCAGCCGAATATATTCGGTCAATTTGCAGCTATCGGAATCTCTCTTCAGGCGTTCCCCGAATATCCGGATACGATACTCCCCTTCATCAAGCCCGCAGAGGCCGAATCGCCCTTGCGCATCCATCGGCAAAAAATAACCATCATAGTGGCGATTGGGGATGTCCTCTACTCGCTGAACAAATACCCGTGTTTCACGAGCCGGAAGACCGAGCGCATTCCTGACGCTGCCAAGCAGCGCACACTTCCTCGAAAGATCAATGTGAATATCTCCCAGATCCTGATCTCCGTTTGAGGTATCCAGCTTGTAAGGCAACCGGATAAGATAATCATTCGGTGTTCCGCGGGCGTTCTCCAGACAAAGACAATATTCGCCCCGCAGGCGGGCACAAAGAAAGATTGTATTGGCAGGACATTTGTATTCATTGCCTCCGGTCATAATATGATCCGGCAAATATGCAATGCGATCATCGCCCAAGTAAGGAATCCAGACGCGAGTCAGGAAAGGCGCCGGCCATGACTCGGGTTTGTTATCGAAGAAAAGTTTCCCCATAAGGACGTAGTATTTGAAAATGCGCACGGGATGCATTGTTTCACCCTGAACAGTTGCCTCCTCACTGCTTTCGCGCAAGTATTCGCCCGATGTTCTCAAAAGATAGGCGCCTGCCGGAATTCCCGGTATGCGATAAGAGCGTTGCTCGTTTATGCGCGCAGCGCCAATCGCCCTGTGTTGATGCGTCTCCGTGTCCCGCCAGACGGGATCCTCCAAAGTAATTCTGATGCGGGAAGTTGGTTCATCTATGGCGCCCAGGAGTGGGCCGCTTAGCGCGCATGTTCCAGTTGAATCTATGCTAAAATGGAGCACACATTCCTGACCAGGCGATAGAAGCGCTTCCGCACTGTAATCATGATCAGGCAATTCCACTCTGATACCATATCTGCCTTGCGGCAAGTCGTCGCATACATAACATTGGCTCGATTCCTCCCACCTGAATTCAAAATCTCTACGTTTGGAATAGCGGTCAAATTCCACTTTGGCGTCTCTTGCCGGCTTGCCATCCAAGGTTATATTTAGCCGGATTCTGGAATGCTTTGCCAAGCCAATGAGAATGGCGGTGTCTGAGGACGTCTCCTTGTTCACTAATCCTCTCCAGTATCCGCCGAAGCCCCATCTCCTTGACTCCCACGATCCATAAGGGATGCTGCTTTCCAGATATCCTTTTGCTATTACACTACTGGAACCAAGACGCTCATTCAGAACAAACCGCCCATTCGGGTTTGTAGTTGCTCTGATACCCCTGTAGAAGATATCCTCAAACGCATCATTCCTGGCGCCATGACTTGGCGTCTCAATAAAAGTCAATACAAGCGCCCCTTCTATTGGCTTGCTGGTTGCCAAATCATAGACCATGCCTTCCAGCGGCATTTCGGGATACATAAGAAACGTCAGCTCGGTGGCTTTGTCCTTGGGCCGCGCAATGACATCTCTTTCCTCCCGCATGGGGTAACCCTTGGCTTGAAAGAGAAGAGCATATCGCACACCTTTCGTCAGGTTGCGAAACGCAAATCTCCCATCGGAATCTTTGTAGGTTACGTGCTCATCCATTTCAGGATCGCCATACTCCTTGTAGTGGACGGTGTAGTTCGCCAGCGGAGCGCTTGTGTCCACGTCAATGAGCCGTCCCTTGATGACGCCCGGACCTGTGCCGTCGGCCGGCGCCGAAACTTTTGCTTCCTGCAAGGAAACGACTTTGTTGTGGTCGTACTTCGCGTTGTCGAGCCCCACGTCGCTGACATGCCATGACCGCCCGTAGGCGCTGACATCCAAGGCGTATCGCCCACGGAATCGCCCGTCAAACACCAAGCGGTCCGAAGAGCGATCGGAGTCTTTCAGTGAGATGGCCTGGGTTGTAATGCAAATCCCCGCCGGCTCTCCCGGGAATAACTCTTGCAGCGTTATCGTAGCCGTCGCATCTTTGGCGTCTACGAAGTCATTAGGCGAGAAGTTTAGCGATACAAAATGTTTCTCCCAAAGAAAGAAATCCCGTTGCAGGATTCCCGCGACGCGCAGTGTCTCCATAGAAGCATAGGATTCGCTCAGCTCAGGGCTGAACTCAAATGTAATACGATATTCCTCTTGGTCCAAACCGAAATAAGCGAACCGCCCCTGTGAGTCCGTCATGATTTCTCTGCAAAAAGCCGGCGACCATTTGCCGTCCAACTTTTTGTTCAGAGATATGGGTTTTCCCGATAGAGGTTGACCTTCGGTCGTCTTCAGCCTCCCCAGCAATGCGTGTGACAAATCGAAATGAATGTCGCCCAAATCCTGTAAGCCCCTTCGGGAATCGAGGGACACTGCTTTGCCGATGACGAAACTCGAATGCTCCAGATACCGCGCTTTGAGAAGCGTCATCCAATAGTCGCCGTAAAACACCCTTCCGTCGTCAAAGAGAAAGGTCCCGTCCTTTTTTAATTCACACCCTATGCCTCCTATACCGCTCAAATCCCTTGGGTGTTCACCGCTGGGCGACGGTCCATGAAACTTCCACAAATATACCGTATTCGCATCCAGGTCCGTCCATGACGCAGGGGGATGATCCAGGACTACTCGCCCTTTTAGATTGGGCACAGGTATGAAAACGGGGACGCCGCTTGTAACTTCATTATTTTGCGCCAAGGCGGCGCGCTGGCCCGAGGAAGCCTGAAAAACAAGAATTGCCGCCACGGCCAGGAACAACACGTATGAATGAGGTTCCAGGGCAGGCAATCCACCGCATCGCTTTATTGGACATGACATAATTGTCCTCATTTCGGGAAAGAGAAAACGGCTTCCATGCTCCCACGCACCGGCAGAGATGTGAACGCATGAACACTAATCGTCGCCGCGTCGGGCGCCAAGCAGAAAAATCCAAACGCAAAAATGTGCATGCAGAATTACCTGCCACTCGATAGGAGCGGCGCAGCCAGGATTGCGATTTGCGATGAAGTGGCGGCGTCTATTCCCACGCAATAGACTCGCGGGCCGGAGATTGTAAGCGGGTAGAGATCGAAGATGGCAAAATCAGAGCGCGGGGGACAGAGACGGCGCGTGTTTTCGGGCGTGCCGTCGCTCTCCCAGACGCCGGGCGCCGCAACCCCATCGCCGGCGACGAAATACAGCCGCTCTTTCGCTGCCGCGAAAAGACTCGGACGCGAGCCTATCGAGCCGGGACATAAATCCTTGACCATGCGCGTGCCGTCGGGCGTTCCGTCGCTTCGCCATAGTTCCTGGCCGTGAAGGCCGTCATCCGCGGAGAAATACGCGATGCCGTCAAGCGTGACGATGGCGGCGCGCAGGGCGGCGGCAATCGAGCCGCTCGTTCCGGCGAAGATGTCCTTGACGAGCAGGGTCCCATCCAGCGAGCCGTTGCTTTTCCAGAGCTCACGCCCGTGAACGCCGTCATTCGCGAAAAAGTACAAGCTTTCTCCGGACGCGGCGCAATCATTGGCGTCCAGTCCCTGTTCCGGCCAGTTGCTTTTCAGCAATACTGTTCCCGAAGAGCTTCCGTCGCTCCTCCAGAGATTTGTTTTTGATGCCGGAGTCAGAGTGAAATAATATATGCTCCTTCCGCAGGCGGCCATACCCGTGCAGAGAAGACGGCTGAAACAGATCGGCGCCAGGGCCGCGGCCATCGTCGTTCCCGGCTCCGTCCCGTCGCTCTTCCACAATTCCCTTCCCTCTTTCAGAAAGAAGCACGCGCCGCCCGCATTCGTCAGCGCATAGGGCTTGTTCCGGCCGTCAGGGAACGATTTGACGATTGTCGCGCGGTCCGATACGCCATCGCATTTCCACAGGGTATTTCCCGAGGCAAAGAAAAACTGATCGTTCACCTTCGTGAGATAACCGGGGAAGGGAATGCTTTTGATCCGGCGCGTCCCGCTCTCCGTTCCATCGCTTCGCCATAGTCCGTCGCCATACTTGTCTGTCGCGGAGAAGAAGAGGGAACCATTCAGGCTCGTTAAGAAATACAAGAAGGGCGCGCCATATTGGTTGGAATAGTTGGAGGCGACGCGCGTAACTTTCTTAACGCGCCTAGCTTGCGCGCCAATTTTCCATAGCCATCCTTTCCGCGTGAACTCCTCCGCGGGGGCGCCTTTCTTCTTGATTTCATCGGCCACGAAAAACACCGTCTCATTCATATCCACGATATTCGAAAGCGTGCCTTTGGCGCGGGGCGCCACCCAAACCGTTTCCATACCCGACAGATCGCGATTGGTTCGAGAGCAGCTATGAAGCAGCGCGGCAAAGCCAGACGCGACGATCAGCGAAAGCAGGATGACAGCGGAACGACGCATGATTTGACGCCTCCAGGATGGCTCATGGCCACGCTTGCCGTCACAAGCGTGTTATCCCAAACTGATCGGCAAGCGCTTGGCTACATAAGCACACGCGTCCTTCACGATCCATAGGAGTATTGTAAAATAATTGTCAAACTTCAGGGCGGCGCGAATTTCCGATTACTCGTCGTCTTTTTTATTGGAGGTTAACAGGATAGTCGTGCTTGTAGGGTCGAAGGTTGGCTTTACGGCAGGCTTTTTGGAAATCAGAACCAACTCAAAACCACCGATATCCTCATCGGGATCGAATAATGTCAATGAATATCCTTCTTCGGTATTCTTCACGGCAGCCTTCGGCATCTCAGCGGACTTGTCGCACTCTCTAAATGCAATTAAATTATCAATATTATCCAGTTTCCATTTGCCCTTGACATGATCAAGTGTAACAGACAGTTTATCTTTCGAAGCGATATCCATATTCATTGGCAATCGGGCTTCAAAAGTATGATCATCTTTGAAATGAACGACAATCTCATGCTCGGCAGGAAAATCGAATTTTTTTCTGCACTCGGGAGATAATTTCCATAAGCCGAAAATATCGGCGGAAGAGACTCGCGGCGAGCTCATGAAGCTCGTATAGATGCTGTTAAATATAAATGAGATTAATATTATAGCTATTACGGCAAAAATTATTGGATTTAGAAGAGAGCGATTCATGGATTTTTTGCCTGGATACTGATTGCTTCAACGGGGCAGACGGTTTTGCAGGCGCCACAGCGAATGCAGATCGCGTCATCCACCACCTGGCGCTTGTAAGGCTTTGGCGCGATGGCATTGACCGGGCAGATTTGCGCGCAGAGCGTACAGCCGATGCAACGCTCGCCAACCATGTAGCGAATCAGCGCGGCGCACTTGCCAGCCGGACAGCGCCCTTGAACGTGCGCGTCGTATTCATCGCGGAAAAACCGGATCGTCGTCAGGACGGGATTGGGCGCGCTCTTGCCGAGGCCGCACAGACTGGAGCGCTTGATCTGATGTCCCAGGGTTTCGAGTTCCTCAACGTCCTTGGCCTGGCCCTGGCCGGCGCAGAGGCGCTGGAGGATTTCCAGCATGCGCTTGGTGCCGATGCGGCAGAACGTGCAGCGCCCACAGGATTCCTTCTGCGTGAAGTCGAGGAAGAAGCGCGCCACGTCCACCATGCACGCCGCGTCATCCAGCACGACCAACCCGCCCGAGCCCATGATCGCGCCCGTTTCGCGCAGCGCGTCATAGTCAATCGCCGTGTCCGACAGCCGCGCTGGAACGCAGCCGCCCGATGGGCCGCCGATCTGCACGGCTTTGAAGCGCCGCCCTTTGTCCGCATCGCGCACGCCGCCGCCGATCTCCTCGACGATCTCGCGGATCGTCGTCCCCATTGGCACTTCGATCAATCCGCCGCGCGCCACGCGCCCCGCCAGCGCAAAAACTTTCGTTCCCTTGCTCCCCTGCGTGCCGATGGCGGCGAAGGCCTCCGGGCCGTTGCGGATGATCCAGGGCATGGCGCACAGCGTCTCGACGTTGTTGACGTTGGTCGGGCAACCCCACAAGCCTTTTTCGGCGGGATAGGGCGGACGGAATCGCGGCATGCCGCGCCGCCCTTCGATCGAGGCCATCAGCGCGGTTTCTTCGCCACAGACGAACGCGCCCGCTCCGCGCATGACCCGCAACCGCAGGCTGAAATCCGATCCGAAGATTCGCTCGCCCAGCAAGCCGCGTTCTTCGGCCTGCTGGATGGCCTTTTCAATGCGCTGGACGGCGAGGCGATATTCAGCGCGAATGTAGAAGTAGCCTTCGCTGGCGCCCACGGCGCGCGCGGCAATGGCCAGACCTTCCAAGACGCGGTGCGGATAAGCCTCGAGCAGCATCCGGTCCATGAAGGCGCCCGGATCGCCTTCGTCGCCGTTGCAGATGACGAATTTACGTTCGCCGGGCGCATTGCGCGTCAGCATCCACTTGTCCGCCGTCGGGAATCCGGCGCCGCCGCGTCCACGCAATCCCGACTGCCGCGCGGTTTCAATAATTTGGTCCGGTGTGCGCTCGAGCGCGCTGCGCCGCAGCGCTTCGTAACCGCCTGCCGCCATATAGCCGTTCACGTCCAGAGGATCGAGCGCCCCGCAATTGGCCGTGACGATGCGCGCCTGCGGCCCCAGGAACTGGCAGGCGGCGCCGTGCTTCGGATCAATCTCGCTATAGGGAAGTTTGCCTCCGTCTCCATTTTCCGGCGCGGCAAGAAATTCAACTGCCGCTCCGATCACCCGTCGCGCCTTGCGCCAGATTCCCACCACGGGCACGTGGCGGCGAACGATCCGCTCGGCGCTGCGGGCATTGCCGTCGCCATAGAGCGTGGATTGGCCCGACGGCGTGACCACCTCGACCAGCGGCACGCGATGGCACATCCCCGTGCAGCCGACCGCTTTGATGACGACACGCGCGCCGGTCTCGCGCGCCACGCGTTCGAGCGCGGCGCGCACTTCCTGGCTGCCGCTGGCCATGCAACATGAGTTCAGGCCGATCCGAATTTCATATCCAGGCAGAGATTCCGGCGCCGCCGATTCCTTCTTTTTTGCCGCCTGCGCCGCGGCGGCAGCGGGGCGATGCAATCCGGCGGCTTCGTCTTTGAGAAACTTCTCGACCGCCGCCGTTATCTTGGTCGCGTCCAGCCGCCCGAACGTCAGTTCGTCAATCAGCATGACCGGCGCCAGCGAACAGCAACCCAGGCAGGCCACGCGCTCGACGGTGAACGCGCCGTCGGGAGAGGTGTCTTTCCCTGGCGCGACTTTCAGATGATGCAGCAGCGTTTCCGTTACGCGCTCAGCGCCCGCAACGTGACACGCCGTGCCGTGGCAAACCTGGATGAGATGCTTGCCGCCGCCGTGATGGCGGAACTGGCGATAAAAAGTGGAGACGCCCGTGAGTTGCGCCGGAGTGATGCGGGTTTTCTCGCAGACGCGCTCCAGCGCCTCGCGCGGCAGATATTTCCAGCGCCCCTGCATCTCCTGCAGGATCGGGATCGCCGCCTCCGGACCGCTCCCGCATCGGCCGATGATGCGGTCGGTTTCAGCTATGATGGATTCCAACTCAGGTGTCATATTTCTGTTTTGTGGATCCCCGAAAAACTTAATTAAAACTACATTGCCGCATTGACAAGCCACGCTCACGCAGCGATTGAGACAGGGTAATAAATGAGGCAGGGGCGCCAATGGAAGCGGAAATCCATGAATTATTTTAGTCAGGATAATTATTGAGTCAGAATAATTCTGACATGGAAATTGCGCTTATTCTCGCATTGCCGCGCTTGCGTCAGCTAAGGCGAATGGTTTTTGCCTGCGGCGCGCATTCCTTCTCATAGGCGTCTTTGACGATCTCGATGCCCAAACCTGGCGCCCCTTCGAGGGATATGAAGCCGTCCTGAATGCGCAGGCCCGGCAATTTCACGACCTCGGAGCTCAGGTGGCAATCCTCCACCATCGCAAAGTTGGGCGCCACCATCCCGAGGATGCAGGCCTCCAGCACGCCGATCATCTTGGCCCATGTGTGCGGACCGACCGTAGCGCCGAACGGCCGGATTTTTTCGGCATAGTCGAGATAGCCAAAAATGCCCAGTGCGCGGATGTCGGGCTGCGAAACCTGCACGACGCCTTCCTTAAGCAAGTCGAGCAAGTCCCCTTCGCCGCGTCCGCTTTCGCCGTCGGCCAGCAGCGTATCGAGTTTTCGCTCCTTGATCGCATTGCGCAACGCGCGATACTTGTCATGATTGGCGCGCTCTTCTGAAAACATTTCCTCCATCCAGTAAAGCGGCGTTGAGGCGGTATCGCTTACCAGGCGCATCGCTTCATCGGGCGTATAATAATTATTGGCGTCCACCAGCAGTTTGGCGCGCGCTCCCGCCGTGGCGCGCACGGTCTGGATCGCCCATAGGTCGCGCTGGTAGCCGCGATCGCGGTCTTTCAGCCAATTGCCACGCCCGATTTTAATCTTGAACGCCGAATGTCCGGCTCTCATTCCGGCGGTGGTATCGGCGGCGATCGCCGGGTCGCCATCGTCCAGATCGCGCATGTAGATGCTGCCGTCATAACAGGGAATCTGCCGGCGCGCAATCGGGCCGAGCAGTTCGGCGGCCGGGCGCTTTGTCAGCTTCCCGACGATGTCCAGCAGCGCCGACTCGGCCGAAACGGGAATCAGCTTGCGCGCTTCAGGGCGGAGATAAAGCCTGCCATCGCGCGCCTCCAAGAGATCGCCGAGTTTTTTGCCCA
Organism: Candidatus Sumerlaeota bacterium; assembly: GCA_026398575.1. Next base: position 16,998 of record JAPLSP010000495.1, read on the forward strand.
GCGCCTCGGCCGGCATCGCGCTGCCAAGACCTTCGATCCCGGCGCTAGTCTCGACGCGCACGAGCGGCTCGCTGCCGCCCGCGCCGTGGTCCTTGAAGGAGTTGCGCCCGATTTTGCGCGGATGGCGCACGGCGAATTTCGCGGTCGTGATGGCGGTGATCTTAACGTCCGCGGGAAACTCCAGCGGCTTCTGCGGCGCCTGGCTTTCGGCGGCGGGCAAAAGCCCACCAACCGCCGCGCATCCGGCCGTTGCAGCGGCGCATTGCAGGAATATTCTGCGATTAATCCGGCTCATAGCATGGAACCTTTCTATTGCCTCTTGTGTGCAGGCGACATTGAGGCAGCCGGGCCTTTGCGCCGCTGAAATACATGGTGGCACATCAATTCAGCCGCCGTCAATCGGCTTGCGCCTCCTTGATTCCGGCTGTGCTGAAGCCGGCGGAAAAAATCTTGACCGCCATTGGCCATTATGCAAATTTTGGCAATGGATAGTATATGCCGTGAATGGGCATAGCCACTTTCCCTCTCACATCTTCCAAATCCCGAACAAATCTGAGATTCTGTGGCAATCCGCGGCTGGATGGAAGGGGAGGAAACATCATGAAAGCATTTTGGGCATTGCTTGATAGCATGAACGAGGCGGCGCCGGACCAGTATCCGGCGCTCGAACGGCTGATCTGGGACGCCTACGAGCGCCAGAAGGCCGTTCTGGCGCTTGATATGAGCCAGTTCACGCTGTCGGTCCGGCGCGAAGGCATCGTCTCGCACTTGGCAAAGATACGCAAGATGCAGTTGCTGACGGCGCCCGTGGTGAAAGCCTCGGGCGGTGACGTGGTCAAATTTGAGGCCGACAATCTGCTCGCGATTTTCGACGACCCGGCGAAGGCAGTTCACGCGGCCATCGGCATCAATCGAGCTGTGTCGGCCGTCCATCTATTGCACGGCGATGGCCGCCTGATCACGGTTGCCATTGGCATTGATTATGGCAGGCTGCTTTCCATTCCCGATACGGATTGCTTCGGCGATCCGGTGAACATCGCCTACAAACTGGCCGAGGACGTGGCCACATCGGGCGAGATTCTCATTACGCAAACCGTGCGGGATATTCTCGGTGAATCGGCATTGCCTCCGCTCGAAGAACTCGCGCTGTCTGTCTCAGGCGTGGCGCTGCAGGCGTATAAGGTTTTGTACTATGAATGAGATTGCTCAATGATCCCGCTGATATCTATCAGGTAAACCTGCCGGCCATTGCCGCCGTGGGTGGAATCGAGGATGACTTTTTTGCCGTCGCGGCTGGCGCACGGGTGCAAATCGCAACGCCATTCGCCGTTGTATTCCTTCGGCGATAATAAATGCCCGAGCGGCGCCGAGCGGTTGGCGCCGATGTGATAGAGATAGGGATGCTGCAGGCGGTCTTTGTCCGGATAGCAATCGTTGAGGACCCATTGGTCCTTCGTGCCGGGGACATAGGTATTGTGCCCATTTTTCGTCATCACGTCCGGTCCGACGACTTCGACCTCATCAGTGCGGTCGCGGTAGAGATAAAATTTTTCGCCGCGCGATGGATGCCACGCCCATGCCATCACGTGTTTTTCGTCGCGCCATACAAAGTGCGAAGTCTTGCCATGCGGATCGAGGATATAAAGCTCCTTGCCATCCGGATTGGCCGTGAACATGCGCGTGGACCAGCTTTTGCCTTCCTTGTCGCCACGCCAGCGATGCAGAAAAAGGAAGCGCGAGCCGTCGGTGTTGTAGAGCAGATGATTGAACCAATGCTTCGCGCCGTTTGAGAAGCCGCCGGGATACGGAATTTTCGCCGCGTCCGCGAACGAGATCAGCAGCGTTTGCTTGCGCTGTTTGCCGGTCTTGACGTCCATGATGCGACAAATGAAGTGGTCGCCTTCGCGGTCGTTCCACGCCACTTCGCTTTGCGTGCCGGGAATCCACTGAAGCATGCAGCCTTGCTGCCAGTTCCAGGCGCGTGTGCTCCCGAGTTCCGTCCACTTGTCGCCGTCTTCCGTGTCAATCATCCCGACGCGGATCACGTCGTCCGCCTTGGGCGAGCGTCCCTCGAAATCCACTTCATTCGCCAGAACATAGCGGTTCGTCGGATCGAAGAGCAGCTTGTCATAGTATCCGCGCCAATGGAACTTGGGTCCCCGCGTGATCGGGCGGATGGGCGGCAGCTTTTCTTCGGCGGCATGAAGCGACATATCTGAAAGCATGATCGAAAGCGCGCTTGAGGCCGGCAGCGCGGCGGCAAGAGATTGGATGAAACGACGGCGATTCAACGAATTGAGTTTCATAGTAGTTTCCCGATTTTTGTGACAGAATAATGTGTGACAAAACAATGAAGAAGATGGAGCGAGGCAAAAAGGGCTAATTTCACAGGGATAATGATTTCATTATCCTGGCTTCGAGCTTCATTGATCACTGGCTCCCGGCGCCTTTGACCCGCATCTTGATCGAATAAAGCCCTTTGCTGGCGGTGATGAAGAGGGTTTGCATGTCTTTACCGCCGAAGCAAACATTTCCCGTCCATCCTTCGTCGTTAGCGATATAATCAATTTTCTTCCCCGTCTTATCGAACACGGTCACGCCTTTGTTCGTTAGATAAACATTTCCCTCGCTGTCAATCGTCAGGCCATCGGAACCCATCTCGCAAAATGGTTTCTTGTTGATGAGCGAGCCATCGGGCTGGATCTCATAAGACCAGGTTTTTTTTGCGGCGATGTCCGTCACGTAGAGCGTCTTGCCATCGGGTGTTCCGATGAGGCCGTTCGGCTGCTTGAAGTCGGTGATGACGCGCGTGAGCGTTTTGCGATCGGGCGCAAGATAATAGACGTACTGCCCTTCCTGCTCCATGGGGCCGCGCTTCCAGTACTTGGGGCGCGCATAGTACGGATCGGAAAAATACATCCCGCCGTCGGGACGGACCCAGACGTCATTCGGTCCATTGAGCAATTTGCCATTGTAGTCCTTGACGAGCGTCGTGGTCGTGCCGGACTTGACGTCAATCGTCCAAAGCTGATTCGTTTCATCGGCGCAGGCGATCATGTTTCCCTTGGCGTCGAAACAGAGGCCGTTCGAGCGCCCGCACGGCTTCATGAAGGTCGAGAGCTTGCCATCCACACTCCATTTCAAGATGCTGTCGTTCGGCTGGTCGGTGAAATACACATTTCCCTCGGCATCGCAGGCCGGTCCTTCCGTGAAGGAAAAACCACCCGCGAGTTTTTCAAGTTTCGCTCCCGGCGCCGTGACTCCGCCTTCCGCCGCATAAAGCCCGGCGCACGCCATCGCCATCATGCTCATTATCAACACCGCCATCATCTTGTTCATGTCCGCCCTCCTTGAATGTTGTTGGCGCATCCTATTCGTTCACATAAGAAGCAGGAGATAAATGCCACTGGATCGCAGGAAAAGCAAATTTTTATTTTCGCATTGAAGCCGTTCCCGTCCGCGCCATAGATTGGCTTCAGGCGCGACGCAATCGAGTCGCGAACTTGCGGCATAGGCGCGCGCAATATGGACCTTGATAAAACCAAAGAAAACTGGGACGCGTTCGGGCGCAAGGACCCGCTTTTCGCCATTGCGTCGTGGCCGGAGAAGAAGGGCAATCTCTGGAATCCCGAGGAGTTTTTCCAGACCGGCGCGCGAGAAATCCAGGACACCATGCAATATGTGGAATCGCTTGGCGTGCCGTTGAAGCGTGATAAGGCGCTGGATTTCGGCTGCGGCGTCGGGCGGCTGACGCAGGCGCTCGCGGAATACTTCGATGAAGTGATCGGAATTGATATCGCGCCCTCGATGATCGAACTGGCGCGGAAATACAACCGGCACGGCGAGCGCTGCCGCTACGTGCTCAACGAAAGCGATGATCTGCGCGCCTTCCCCGACTCCGCTTTTCAGTTCATCTACTCCAACATCACCCTGCAGCACCTAGAGCCTGTCTATACGCTAAGATACCTGCGGGAATTCATCAGAATTCTGGCGCCCGGCGGACTGCTGCTTTTCCAATTGCCATCCGAGAGGTTGCGCGCTGGGGGAAGTCCTGCGCATTCCGCGTTAGCAAATACTCAAGCGGCTTCGCATGTTCAGGCTGCTTCACATAATAAAGGCGGGCTTCATCGTTGGCTCAAAGCTATCACCCCGCAATTTTTACTCCCGTATCTTCGCGGCATCCGGCAAAAACTCAATTTGCCTCCACACGCCCAAGATTCCGCAATCGAACAAAAAGAAATCGTGGAATATCGCGAGCCGGATGAAACGCGGATTGTGGTGGAAATGCACGGGATCAAACGCGAGGAAGTCACGAAATTCCTGGAAGAAAACGGCGCTTCAATTCTCGACGTCACCCCAAACGCCGAAGCCGGCCCTGACTGGACGAGCTACCGCTATTGCGTCAGCCGAAAATAGCCCTACTTTTCATTGCTGCCCAAAATGAAAAGACAGCGGTGATTAAGGCAAAACAGCGGCCCTATTAGCCGGCTTCAGCCGGCTCTTCTTTGCACCCTGCTTCAGCAGGGGTGTCTGCAAGCCACACTTTGATCAAGCGCGCTTTAGCGCGGCTTCTCGACCTGCTTTAGCAAAAAAATATAGGCCGGAGGTTTGCTGCTGAAGCATGTCGAGAAGCCGCGCTGAAGCGCGCTTGTGAATAAGCGCCCATGCCTTCACCCCGCCTAAAGGCCAATGCTGTTGACTTAAGAAAATGATGAATTTTCCATGCAAATAGTCGAAAAAACAGTTGCATATCGAGCGCCCTTCATCTATCGTAAATGCAGTTGGTAGTTCCACACTATTTTCAAAGGAG
>JAPLSP010000172.1 GCA_026398575.1 Candidatus Sumerlaeota bacterium
TCAGGACAAAGGCCAGGACCTTATGGCCTTTCTTCACGGGTTGTGACGAAAAATTATGTGGTGTTCGGCCACGGTATTCGGCGATTAACATTGCGCAAACAGGCTGAACACCACATTTCTGGGAAGAACACATAACGCACATTATGTGTTCGAACACATAAGATGCGTGAATAGCGCAAGCACGGTTCTGAGAGGGGTGGAGATCAACCGCGTCATGGCATACCGGCCTATCAGCCGCGGGAGAAATCCATCTACTCGCCCTGCTGCTTTTGCATGGCCAATCTTATAAAAAATCGTAGCAAAAGCGGCAGCAAGCAACCGCACTCCAAATGCTGGCGCTGCTCCGATCCGCATAAGTTTTTCTTCAGGCACAAGTATTCGCGATAATTCTGTGCTATTGCATTTATTAATATGAGTACTTAGCTGCGTCGAATGGCTTTTTGGCGATTCACCATCTGCCACTTATTCCGCATTTTTGCAGTTGGAGTGTTACGGCATTTGTACCTGATATCAGATGAATGTTTAATGAAATAAATATCCACCCGTACGGACTTTTAGGGTTGACAAACTCTGCGGGTCAGGCCAAACTATTGGGCCGTTTCGTGCGGGAGAATTTGTTCCTGCAGGCGTAAATCTTATTTGTGCAAAGGGAATTCGCACCGGAGTCAAGGTATGCCCACGATCAATCAGCTGGTCCGCAAACCGCGGGTACTTTCAAAAAAGAAAAGCAAGGCGCCCGCCATGGGCGGATGCGCCCAGAAGCGCGGCGTTTGCACGCGCGTCTATACCGCCACGCCGAAAAAACCGAATTCGGCGTTGCGCAAGATCGCGCGCGTCCGTCTGACCAACGGCATCGAAGTCACCGCCTACATCCCGGGCGAGGGGCATAACCTCCAGGAACACTCGATCGTTCTGATCCGCGGCGGCCGCGTCAAGGACCTGCCGGGCGTCCGTTATCACATCCTGCGCGGCGTACTGGATGCGCAAGGCGTTCCCGATCGCAAGAAAAGCCGCTCGAAATACGGTACCAAGCGTCCCAAATAGTTTTCGTTGAGCCAATCCCCCTAGCCGGAATTTTTCAGGGCCGGCATTGAATCAAAAAATCTCATTGAGTACGAAAAGGAAACGCGTACATGTCTCGCAGAGCCAAGGCCATCAAGAGGGAACTGATTCCCGATTCGCGATACCTGGAACCGCTTTTGACGCGGTTTATCAATTGCATCATGACGCGCGGCAAACGCAGCACGGCCGAGGGCATCGTGTATGGCGCCTTCGAACGCGTCCGCGAAAAGATGCCCAATGAAGAGCCGCTCAACGTCTTCAAGCAGGCGGTCGAAAACTGCAAGCCGCTGCTGGAAGTCAAATCCCGGCGCGTCGGCGGCGCCAACTACCAGGTGCCCGTCGAGGTGCGGCCGGACCGCCGTACCGCTCTTTCGATGCGCTGGATCATTCTCAACGCGCGCACCCGCGGCGAACGGACCATGAAAGAAAAACTGGCCGCCGAGCTGCTGGACGCCTCGAACAAGCAAGGCGGCGCCTATCGCAAGCGCGAAGACGTGCACAAGATGGCCGAGGCCAACAAGGCCTTTGCGCATTATCGTTGGTAACAACGCGAACCAAATACGAACTGGCTGGCGCCGGAGCAAAGGGCCAGCCAGTTTTTTTGTGAGGAACATTCCCATGGCACGCAAATACCCCCTCGATCGCGTCCGCAACATCGGCATCATGGCCCATATTGACGCGGGCAAGACCACCACGACCGAGCGCATTCTTTACTACGCCGGGCGGACCCACAAAATCGGCGAGGTGGACGCCGGAACCACGGAAATGGACTGGATGGATCAGGAACGCGAACGCGGCATCACGATCACGTCTGCCGCCACGCAGTGCGAATGGAACAAGCATTGCATCAACATCATAGACACGCCCGGCCATGTGGATTTCACGGCCGAGGTCGAGCGCTCGATCCGCGTCCTCGACGGCGCGGTGGCGCTGTTCTGCGCCGTCGGCGGCGTCCAGCCGCAGTCCGAAACCGTCTGGCGGCAGGCCGACAAATACCACGTCCCGCGCCTGGCATTCGTCAACAAGATGGACCGCGTCGGAGCGGACTTCTATGGCTGTGTGGAAATGATGCGCAAGCGCCTGAATTGCCATCCGGTTCCCATCCACATCCCCATCGGCGCCGAAGACAAGTTCCGCGGTCTGGTGGATTTAGTTCACATGATCGCGCGCATCTGGCCTGAAAACAGCGATGCCGATACGCCATTCGAGGAAGTTCCCATTCCCGATGACATGCTGGAGATCGCGGAAAAGTGGCGCGAGAAGATGCTCGAAAGCCTGGCCGAATACGACGACCACTTTGCCGAGCGCTATCTTGACGGCTCGGAATTCAAGACCCATGAACTGGATGATTACATCCGCGAGGCGACGCTGAAGGCGCACATCACACCGGTATTGTGCGGCTCGGCCTTCCGCAACAAGGGCGTCCGCAAGCTGCTCAACGCCGTCGTCGCCTACCTGCCTTCGCCGCTCGACGTGCAGACCGTCATCGGCCACGCGCAGGACAATCCTGAAGAAATGCTGTCGCGCAATCCGGACGACGACGAGCCTTTCTCCGCGCTCGCTTTCAAAATTCAGGCCGACCCGCACGTCGGCAAGCTGACCTATATCCGCGTCTATTCCGGATCGCTGAAATCCGGCGCGCACATCTATAACGCCACGGCCGACCGCCATGAGCGCGTCCAGCGCATCATGCTCATGCACGCCAACGACCGCGAGCAGATCGAAGAGGCCTATACGGGCGACATCGTCGGCATCATCG
>JAPLSP010000673.1 GCA_026398575.1 Candidatus Sumerlaeota bacterium
GCTCAAGTTGGAAGAGGCAGAATACATCACAGAAATGGTCCGACGCATCGCCGCGCTGATCCTGCTCCAACCCGATCTCGACGCCAATTATCAGGCAGTAAAGGCCGACACTTGGCCGTGGCCACAGGATAAATTTTGAAGAGGATCATTTGATTAAGTGGATAGGTGAATAAATGCAGGTGAAAAAAATAGAGAAATCAGCGGCGGGAAATCAGTCTCTCACAATTCGTCAATCCCCATTTCGTGGAGTCTGCCCGGCTTGGATATCGGCTCGCGCTTTGGCGACCAGAAGGCTGACGGAGAGCCGTGTGTCGCCGCTCCGAAAACGTCCAGGCGCCGACGCTTTTCAGAGGGCGACACCTTGACAACCGCTGTCTCCGACATGTTCCTGATTGGCCAGATGATCCTGCGAAGTGGCGAAGGAGGCATCCCTGCGCTGCTCGTTTTCGAAAGGTTTGAAATCGCCAACGCTGTTGGGCCGAATTCAGGATAGTCCAGGAAAGTGAAATGGCAAAGATCAAGGTTCTGAGCAAAGAGATCACAATCCAGACGCGGCACTAAGAGGACTATATCAGCCTCACCGATATTGCCCGTTACAAAAACTCCTATCAAACCGATGATCTGATCAGAAACTGGCTGAGGAACCGTAATACGATTGAGTTCCTGGGAATATGGGAGCAATTGAACAATTCGGATTCTAATCCCATCGAATTCGATGGGATTAGGTCGAGAACAAGTGAGCAACCCGGATTATGAACCTCTCGAATTCGAGAGGTTTGGAAACTGGTCGAATTCGACCAGTTTGGAATTGATAAAAGGAGATGTCATCCATGGGCAAGTTAAGGGATAAGAATTAAGACGACAGGTGAAAAATTGAGAAATCAGCAGCATAAAATCAGTTTCTCACAATTCGTCAATCCTCATTTCACGGACTTGTCCGGCTTGGATATCGGTTTGCAGGAATACATGCGCGAGGTTTTGACTATGAAGATTCCATCCCAGATCACCCTGGCTCGAGCCATTGTGATATTCGCTATTCTCCGAGTTCTGATGTGTGGTCTAAGCGTCGCCGTCGCCGCGCAGGAGGTTCCCCTGCTCCGCGCCGGGGCTGCGGCTGTGGACATCACGCCGCGGGAGTTTCCGCTGAACATGCCGGGCGGGTTCAGCGAGAATATGGCGCAGAGCGCGAACGATCCGCTCCATGCGCGCGCGCTTGCGCTCAGCGACGGCGGCACCACGCTCGTTCTGGTCGTGGTGGATAATCTCGGCGTGGCGCGCGAAACGGCGGACGAGGCCAGAGCGCTCGCGTTCAGGCAATGCGGTGTTCCGCCGGAGAAAATCATGGTCGCGTCAACACACTCTCATACTGCGCCACAGTCCAACAGCAAAACCGGCCCGGCGCCGGAGGTGGCCTATCGAAAAGTTCTCGTCGAAGGCATCACATCGGCGATCGTCAGCGCGCAGAGGGCGATGCGTCCCGCCGCGGCCGGCGCCGCTGCGCATCCGCTGCCCGAGGAAGTCTTCAACCGCCGCTGGTTCCTCAAGCCCGGCGCGATGCCGCTGAATCCTTTCGGCAAGATGGATCAGGTCAAGATGAATCCCAGCACGAGTCCCGACGTTCTCGACCGCCCTGCCGGCCCGACGGACCCCGACATCACCATCCTCTCGGTGCAGGAGGCCAAATCGAAGAAGCCGCTCGCGCTGCTGGCCAGCTATTCCCTGCATTACGTCGGCGGCTCGCTCAGGGCGATGGTCTCGGCGGACTACTACGGCGAGTTTGCGCGGCTCATGCCTTCGCGCCTGCGCGCGGGCGAAGGCTTCGTCGCCATGATGGCCAACGGGACTTCCGGCGACATCAACAACATTCCCTTCGGCGTCACGCGTCCGCCGCGCGAGCCGTTCGAGCAAATCCGCATTGTCGCCCAGAAAGCGGCGGACGCGGCATGGTTCGCGCGCGGCAAGATAGAGACGCACCGCACGGACACGCGCCTTGGCATGATCCAGCGCGAAATCACGCTGCGCCTGCGCCGTCCCACCGCCGAGCAGATCGCAGAAGCCAAGGCCATCCTCGCCCTTAAGGACGAAACCGAGCGCGCCAAACTGCCGCGCCTGGCGGATCACTATGCCCGACGTGTTCTTTCCATCGCCGAGACGCCGCAGGAGACAACGACCGTCCCTTTGCAGGCGCTGCGCATCGGAGACCTCGCGATATGCGCGATTCCGTTTGAGACCTTCGTCGAGATCGGCCTGGACCTGAAGCGGCGCAGCCCCTTCCCGCAGACCATGGTCATTGGCAACGCGAACGGCTACAACGGCTACCTGCCCACGCCCGAGCAGCACAAGCTCGGCGGCTATGAAACCTGGCTGGGTACGAACAAAGTTCAGGAAGACGCCTCCGTCATCATCACCGATCAACTGCTCGCAATGCTGGCTGAACTGGCGAAATCGAAATGATTGTGGAAACGTTCATGAAGGCGTGTGGACTGAGTGGACCAGGGTGGACCAGGATGGACCAAATGGACGTGGGTGAACCGCGTGGACGCGGATGGCGATGAAGACCCAGGAATATGAAGATCATTTAGTTCCCGAAACGAAAGGGGAAGGCAATGTCTGATTCTGCTGGCAAGATTACGGGCTTCGCCGGGGTTCTTTGCCTTGGATTCTTCCTGCTCGTTCTTTGCGGCGCCACGGTCGCGTGCAAGTATTTCACCAAGAGCGCGAAGCCAAGCGCGCTGATTGCCGACCGCGACCTGCCGAGGAATTTGGGCGCTGTTTTGGCCCCGATGTTGCCGCCTCGTTATCGCTTCCTCGTTCGAAGCGAGCGATGGAACCATGATTCCGCCAATGGGCGATTCGAGCGGTCGTTCGACTGCACGGTTCTCCAGGACAACAACGCTCCCGTTGATGCGAATATGGTGAGTGGGCCGCTGGAACAATGGATTGGCAAGCTTGTGAAGGTCATCCCGGAGGCAGATGACACATCAAGAACGCAAACACTCTCCCGCCTTGTTCGCTATACGGATAATCGCATTACCGGAGAATTGCGCTACGCTATCAAGCCGGTCGGCAGCGCGACGCTGAAGGTTGAGGACAATCAGACAACCGGAATCTTCCTGGATGTGCAGATTCATATTGTGGAACAGAAGAAGCGCTGAAAACGCGGGTGGCGGTTTTCATGATTTTTCCGCAGCCGACTTTCTTTCTCTGATCTAAAGCGCGCGGGTCGGGATACGGAATCATTGCGCTGCCGGATACACGCTCGTTGCGCCCGGCTATCGCAAACCATCCTCGATCAACTGATACGCGGTCGCGCGCATCTTATCGGGGAAATCGTGCTCGCAATCGGGATGCTCGACGCGGAGATTTAGCGGCGCGCCATGAAGCCGATAAACCTGTGACGCGGCGGCGACGATTTCATCCACGCTGCGCCAGCGAAAATTCGCGTCGCCCAGCGGCGCGTTGATGAAACAGACGCGGGGCGCGAGCGCACCGATCAGTTCGTGGAAATCGAACGGGATTTCCGCCAGCCGTTCGCGCCAGGCCGCCAATCGCGACATGTAGCGCGTCTGACACCATCCGCGTTCCGGCTGCCAGTTGGCGGGATCGCCGCCATAGTAGTCGGAGAACGAATCGAATCCGCAGCTCGACACGATGACTTCAATGCGCTCATCGAAGACGGCGGTGAAGATGGCGTTGTGGCCGCCGAGCGAGTGGCCGATGGCGCCATATCGCCCGCGCCGCACGAACGGCAGCGAGTCGAGCAGGTCCAGCGCGCGGCGATTGTCCCAGATCGCCTTCATCGTGCCGCTCGCGTAACCGAGCGCCTTGAGATCGGGCTGGTAATTCGCCAGCAACGGATATGATGGCGCGATGGCAACGAAGCCACGCTCGGCGAGTTCGCGCGCGTAGTCGCGGTTCGGTTTGCCGCCGAGACCGACGGCGACTTTGAAGCCCAGCGTATTGTCGGTAGGGTGCAGGCATAGCACGGCGGGCAGAGTCAGTTGCGGATTGCGGATTGCGGATTGCGGAATCAGAAGGTAGGCAGGCGTTCGGCAGCCTGGTTCCGAGACATAGCTGATGAGGCGCCGCACGTAGCTGCCGCAGTCGGTTTCCTCTTCCACCTTCACGTCGAGCGGGCAGAGCTTCTCCTTGCCCGGCATCGCCCCCATGACATCCTGCATTGCGCGTAAAATTTCCGCGCGGCGCTTCTGCCAATCGGCGACAGATTCCACTGGCCGGACACGGCCGTCGGTATCGCGATAAACCATGAGGTCGGCGTGCGGTTTGGCTTTCAAGGTCGCAGTCGAGGGCGAGAGCGAGGCCGCATGAGGTGGAGCGCCAGTCGAAGATGACGCGGAACTCGATTCCAAGGCTGCAGGGGTGAGACAAGCGGCAACGAATATTGCCAGCATGGGGATGATGAGCTTGGGATGGGAACTATGGGAATTATGGGAATTATGGAAGTTATGGGAGATATGGGAGTTATGGGGATTGCAGGCAGGACTATTTAGGATAGGACTATTTAGGGCAGGACCATTTAGGACAGAACTATTCATAGTAGCTCTGTCTTCAATGGTTCTATCCGAAATCAAAGGCAGGCGCATTTCTGGGTTTGATCTCCTGCGTCCTGAGATAGCGAGAGGGAGAAGTGTAAAATTGCTTTCGCGATGCATTAGTGTGCTGACTCGCGCAGAGTGTTCTGCTGCGCTGAGCGGAACACTCCTCTGCGACGAGCCAAGGGCGCCACTTATCGCCGCTTGAGAAAAATTTCTATGGACTCATCCCTTGTCTCGCCAATTTTCACGGCGAAATCCTTGACATAGGTAACGCAGCCTTCTGCTTCTATCGTCAGTCTCCAGGTTCCTTCCTGAAGGTCATGGAAGACGAACTGATCCTCCGAGGCGTATTCGCGCTGTCCGACAAAGGTCGGATAATCCCGGGGAGTGGCTTTATGCGGGACTACGCTCCGCGTCCCGCCGGGCCCTTCGAGAGTGATGCGGCTCGGCATTGCATGCTTCGGCGAGCCATTCGGCATCCTTACCATTCCGCCCAAGACGCCTTGCGGCGCCAGCGAGAGCGAAACGCCGTACGTCTCGCCCGCTTTCACGACTGCCACCGCCATTGCCGGATCGGCCTTCCACTTCGCTGCAAAGAAATACAGGCGGTGGGTTCCTTCGGCGAGCGGACCGATTTCCTGTTCGGACTTATCCACGTCCAACTGGAAGACGGACGATCCTGTCTGTTCATCCATCGCGCCCACGCCGGATCCGGGATTCTCCATGAGAAGCAGCACGCCGCAATGGTCCGGACGAGGAATCGAAGCGGAAACAAACGACAGGCGAACGCGAACGGCGCCCATCGTCGGCAGGACGATCTCGCCCAAATCCTGGTCGTGGTCCATATTATCGAGCGTGAAGACGCGTGGGATTTGAGTGGATTTGCTCTGATCTCCGTTGCTGAGCGTCAGATAATATTGGCCCATGAAACGGCCAATGAACGTCATCTCCCCGTTGGAGATAGGGGTTTCGCCACCCGAGCGGATTTGGAGCTGCTGGCTCTGGGGGTCCTCCGCGCCGGCGCCGATGAGCGAGATCACGGCATTCGTGAAATTCGAGAGCCGATAGCGCGTATCTTTTTCCGGAAGAATCAGGCGCGCCTTGAGCTTGAATTCTTTCATAAAAATGAAGTCGTGCGTCGTTGCCCCCTTGATCTCGACTTTTTCCGTGAGTTTACCATCTCCGGAATTGGACGGGTAAATCGCTGCGGTATAGACGCCCTCTTTCAGGTTATACATCTGATAGGCGCCTTCCTCGTCTGTCTGGCAGGAACAAAAAGAATCGAGCGCGTCATCTCTTTTCTCCGGCTCAAGAATGATTCGCATTTCCTTCGCCGGCCTGCCGCCGGCGCCATAGACATGGCCTTTGAGAGAAGCGCCTTCGGACAACGAAACATGGATTTCTCCCACGTCCTGATCGGCGGCCAGATTGTCGAGCTGCAGCGCTTCTTTGGGGCGCAGCTGAATATTCTTCCCTCCGGGAAGCTCTGCGTTCGGAAACAGGAAATACTGGCCTTTGAAGCGCCCCCGGAAAACAATCTGGCCGCCTTGCATCTCACTGTTGTAGGTGTTGTAATCAATGCCTTTCTCCATCTCCCCGCTCGATGGCCGAGGGCTTCGCAAACCGGCGCCGCTGATCGTGGGCGTTTGCGAGGGATCCGCAATGCCATCGAAAACGATTCGGCATAAGAGTTTATGTTTCTCAGCCAGGATGAAATCATGCTGCGTCTCGCCTTTGACCTCGACTTCCTCAGTATATCTGCCGCTCCGATACTCATTGTGACCGTAGAGTTCTACGGTATATCTGCCTTCCGGCAGATTCTCTATTCGATATTCGCCGTTCGGATTGCTTCGGGCTGCGAACGTTGGAGATTCGTATGATTTGCCGGATCGGAGTGTGAGGCCGATGTCCGGACTGGGCGTCCCGTTTTTAAGGACGCGGCCAAAAAGAATCCCCGCGCCGCTATCAATCTTGATATCCACCGTTTTTTCTTCCGCCTCACCCAGACTGACGCTGACATGTTGACTGAAACCGGTTTCGCCGCTCGGACTATAGTCCACATTGAGTCCATAAGACCCGGGGACCAAATCGGCGATCCGGTAGAAGCCATCCTCATCGGTGTCGCTTGAGCGATCCGAAATTTCCTCAAAATCCCCGCCTAAACTGTCATTGGCTCCGTAATGCGAGATACGCGCTCCGGAGACCGGCTTCCCCTTGACGGTAACGGTTCCCTTGATGGCGCCGCTATGCCTGAGGCCAATCCGCAGCGCATGTACGCCGCCGTATCGCTCACGGTCTTCCGCCGGAATCAGAAGAGGACCAAAGGCGTTCGCCTTGATGATCAGAATTCCGGGATCATCCGATTCACGCAACGAAAAGACGCCGTCTTTGTCGGTCTGGGTCCGGATCGCTTCGTCTCTGTACCGGTAGCCATGCCTGCTGTCCCCTTCCGCCGGATACAGCGCCACCTGCGCTCCGGCGATCGGCGTTTGATCGGCGGCGGCGAAGATCGTTCCCTTGGTTTCGACGCCTTTCGATAGTTTGAACTCCACCGGCTTAGCCTGCGCTTCGGCTGCGCCCAGGATGTCTTTTTTCACCGCGGGCACAAAGCCTGAAGCGCGAACCGTGACGGCATATTTCATGTCTTGCTGCAAGTCGTAGATCGTAAAACAGCCATCGTCCGTGTTGACCAGCGACTCCGTGGGTTCGCGTTCCGGTCTGCCATCTGCCGAGTCCCATTTAATGGAATAGGATTTGACGGGCGTCGCGGCGCCCTCTTCCACAACGCGCCCCTTGATGACGCCCGCTTCGCGCATGACAATGCGCGTCTCTTGATCCAGCGTCAGCTCTTTCATTGACTGCGTTGTCCAGCCCTTGCCCGATATTTTTGCCGGGAGTTTGACGCCCGGCAAATCCTCCAGCCGGAAGGCGCCGTCGTCGCCGGTACGGACGGATTTCGCATCCAGATACCTCCAGAGAGCATAGCTCTCATCGGCGGCTCTTTGGCTATGATCCAGGCGAACCTCCATATCCACCAGCGGCTCGTTCTTGGCGTTGACCACGACGCCGCCCACCCAATGCCCTTTCTCCATCGTCAGGTTCACTTCCCTGGGCGTCGGAGCGGCGCCGAGGCCGGGGTGATTATTGACGGCGGGCGCATATCCTTGCGCGAATGCCACAAGGACTTTGTTCGCGCTGAGGGATTGGAGGCTTTGCGAACCTTGAAGCTCCCTCTTCAATTCCAGACGGTAGTTCCCATCTTCATTGGTCAGAGCCGGCGCCTCCGACTTAAGGTCAAACAATCTGCTCCAGTACACCTTGGCGCCGGCGATTGGCGCGCCTTCGGCGTTGGTGACGCGTCCCTGGAAAGCGATGGTAACTTCCGATTTGCTCGTTGGCTCGTCCGGGGCGCCCGGTTTCACGGCTTGCAGCGTGACGGTGAGTTCCGCGACGCGCGATCCGGCGACAAACGCGGGTGTGACGGATTCCTCCTTCATCCGATAGCCGGTCTTGATCACCGTGATCCTGGGAGGATTGGCAGCGCTGACCGATTCGATCCTGGCCTGTCCGTGCGCGTCGGTTTTTATCTTCTGCAGGCGATCGGGAGTATAATCATGGGCCATCTCCATGGACACATCCGCATCCGGCGCCGGAGCGCCTTCCTGCGTTTTGACGTTGAGCAAAATGGCGGCGCCGGGTTCGAGGGACAGATCGCACGCATTCTTCGCGCCGCCGATGATTTGCAGCGTCGTGATCTGTTCGACGTATCCTTTGGCCGCCGCCAGAACCGACAGGCGTCCGACGGGCAGTCCCGCCAGCTGAAAGGCGCCGTCCGCTCCGCTTGTGGCCGCGCGCCGGCTGTCCGCCGCAATGCCGGCGCCGAGGAAGCGCTGAATCTCGGCGTTGGCGATAGGCTGGCCGGTATCCCGGTTGCGCGCGAAGCCGCGCAGGGTAAGGCCGGGCCTGAGGATCAAATCATGCGGACCGCAACGCTCGGCTTCGTTCACCTTGACGTGCTGCGGTTCGCGGCCGTCGCTGTCGGAGATCGCGGCGCCCAGCGAGGCGACCACTTGATGGTAGCCTTCCTTCAATCCCCCGATTTCATAAGCGCCGGCTTCGTCCGCCGTCGTTTCCATTTCGTCTTTGTCCACGATGCGCGCCAGAGCGCCGGAGGCGGGGCGCTTGTCTTCAAAGATGATTTTCCCAAAGATGGAAGCGCCTCGATCAACTTTCAGGACGAATTCTGTCTGCGGTGGGCAGTCGACATGCTTCTCATCCGGAATAATCAGCGGATGGCGGACGCGCGCATGGACGTTAGCCCAGGCTGCTGGAAACGTGACGAGCGCCACGCCGTTCGCATCGGTCCTGCCGGCGCCGCCAATTTCCCTGGTCGCACTGTGGCACTGCACAATGGTGACGGAGGTTCCGGCGACGCCTTCTCCCGTCTTTTTCCAGACCACCCGCACCTTCAGCTGTTTGAGATTGCCCGCGAGAATGGCCGCCGAGGTTGTGGCGGCGTCTTTTTTCGCCAGGCCGCCGGCGCCCTTGCTCTTTGATTTGTCGCCGTTCTGCGCGCCGGATGGGGATTTGCCGGAGAGGCTGGCGTCCTGCGCCGTTCCGGAGGTTGAGACGGCGCCGGCGCCTGAAGAACCGCCTGAGTGTGAAAGCCAGGCGGCCGAGCCAAAACTTTTGATCCAAACAAAAACAATGACCGTGGCGGCTGCGGCGGCCAAAGCCGCCATCAACGCCAGAGTCCGAAACCGCGCTGCTCCCGATCTTCGATGCGAGAACATCCGGCGGCCTCCCGCCTCGGATTAACAACGCAAAAGCAATTTATCATATATCCGGTGAACGAATGCAAGCGGTTATCAGGGTTCGCTTTCACCGCATCGGCCGCTGAAGGCGTCCATGCGCGCTCTTGAAATCATCGCAGGAATTAGCGCATTTCTCCCCATGAGATCAACCAATGGCCGCCAAAGTCTTGCCTTGATTAATGAGCGGCAGAATTTCGCTCATTGCTCTTTCATCCAATCGGTCGGATTCAATTTCCAAGTCATAATGCGTTTGAAGATTCATCCAAAATTGCGCGCTCACGCCAAAGTATCGCTCAAGCCGCAAAGCCGTATTGGCAGTAATACCCTGATCTTTCATCAATCTGGTTGCTCAATGGCCTTTTGCGAATCAGATGCAAGCCC
>JAPLSP010000748.1 GCA_026398575.1 Candidatus Sumerlaeota bacterium
GCCTCAAGCGCCACTTTGGCCTTGAACTCCGCCGCGTGTTTCTTGCGTACTGACATGGTGTGCGTCGCCTCCCCTCGCGGGTCGAATCATAGGGCGGCGAAGCTACCTTAAGCACCCCTCCAGTTTTTGGGGAGTATTATATTATGCGAAATTATTGCTTTCGCAGTATTGGGTCTTCCAAGCGCAATGTTGTTGAACAATATATCGGGCGTCAGCTAGGACCGTATTCTGACACGGCGCCCTTCAATCCAAATGCTCTCCAGCGATTCCAGATTTTCAATTCATCATGTGATCTCTCCCAGCCTCGCCGTACCAGCCATTCTATTTACTGGTATAATCTTCATATCGTGCTTGTCAACGACAAGCGAGAGTGTGAAATCCGGGAAAGCCGGCTGCAAACTATTCATGACACGATCCTGAAAATCGCCCGCGTGAGAGATTATCAATTATCCCGGGCCGCAATTCTGCCCGATCATATTCATTTGGCGCTGGGATGCGGGAGCGAAAAATCTCCGGCGGATGTCGCACTATGTTTCTTGAATAATTTGGCGTTTGCATTGGATAGAGAGCCTGTTTTTCAAATGGGCTTCTTTGCAGGAACATTTGGCGAATATGATTTGGGGGTAATCTATAATGCGAGCAAAGCAGCTCAGTCTTGCGGAGAAATAGCGGAATGAATGCGCTGAATCGCGAAAAATCATCGCTCCACCGGCGCAAGGCCGGTGGTGGCGAAAGAATGAGGTGGGGGCGCGAATCTAGAGCAGAACCATCGCTCTACCGGCACAAGGCCCGGTAGTGGCGTGCTGACTCTCAGTAGGGAATTTGATCGGAATTCTGGATTGCGTCCGTCGCTCTGCAAGCCGTCGGTTTGGATTTGACTTGGCGGAGAGGAAGATGGTATCC
The DNA here is from genome assembly GCA_026398575.1 of Candidatus Sumerlaeota bacterium. Next base: position 904 of record JAPLSP010000748.1, read on the forward strand.
GCATCCTGGGATTAAAATGGAAAGAGGAGGAGCCTTATGAGCCATCGTCCGATCGCCGTCTTGATCCGCGCCGTTTTAATTCTCATCGCTGCCGGTTGCTTTGTCGCCGCCAGCCACACGCAACCCCAACCCCAACCCCAACCCGGCCCGGCCACCTTGCAGGACGCCAGCAAGGCAGGCGCCGAAGCCGCCACCGCCGCGAAAACGAAGGAGAAAAAAATCAGTGTGGATTTGGGCAGTAGCGTGACGATGGACTTGATTCCTATCAGGCCCGGCTCATTCATGATGGGAAGCAATGACTGCGGCGCCGATGAAAAACCAGTTCACACGGTGACACTCGACTCCTTTTGGATGGGCGATACGGAAGTGACGCAGGCGCAGTATGAGGCGATTATGGGAAAGAATCCCTCGCAATTCAAAGGCGCGGACAAACCCGTCGAGATGGTTTCATGGGATGACGCGATGGATTTCTGCAATAAGCTTTCGGCGAAAACCGGCAAGACCTATACGCTGCCCACTGAGGCGCAGTGGGAATACGCCTGCCGCGCGGGTTCGAGTGGGAAGTATTGCTTCGGCGATTCGGAAAGCCAGCTGGGCGATTATGCGTGGTATCGCGTCAATTCCAATCAACAGACACATCCGGTGAAGCAAAAGAAACCAAACGCCTGGGGATTATATGACATGCACGGAAATGTATGGG
>JAPLSP010000756.1 GCA_026398575.1 Candidatus Sumerlaeota bacterium
AGCTACGCCAACCTTGTAGATCATCGAAGCAAAAGCGGCAGCAAGCAACCGCACTCCAAAAGCTGGCGCCGCTCCCGACCGCATTGCTTTCCTCCCCATAGAAAAAATGCGTGATCGTAATTCATAGTCAGAGCGCTCAGACCCGCTTGACCGAATTCAGAAATTCCCGAAACTGCCTCATGCGCGGACGCATCGTCATGCTTTCGGCAAATCCCCGGCACGACGTCCAGCATTGCGCGCAGACGCGTTCGCGTTGAACTTGATGCAGTCGGTCCCGTATCGCGTAAATATCATCCGTCAGAATATTGCCCACCGGTTCGTCGAGCGGTTCGGTGCAGCGCGCCACGGCGCCTTTATCATCAATGTTGAGCAGGAGCTTGCCCGCCTGACAATTGCCGATGCCGCCTTCGGCAATCGCCTGATCGAGATGCTCGATATAGGTGGTCAGCGTCACAAACTCCGGATATTTCTTTTTCAGCGATAGCAGGTATTGCGTGACTTTCTCGCTGGGGAGACGGGTCTTTTTCGCGCCGCGATTCCAGGAATAAAGATTGATCATATAAGTCACGCCGATCTCTTTCGCAAGGCGGATCAGCGGCTCGACGTCTTCGAGGTTGTCGTCCATGAGGACGCTGATAAGGTGAACGCGATTCCGGCGGTCCGGGCGATGCTTGTGCAGCAGTTCGAGCGCGCGCATGGCCCGTTCCCATGAGCCTTCCATGCCGCGCTGCTCGTCATGCTTTTTCGGATCGGCGTAATCCACAGAAACGGAAATTTCCTGCAAGCCGGCGCGCAGAATGTCCTTCGCGAGCGCTTCATCCACAAACCACCCGTTCGTGATCAGGATCGGGAAGTGATTCGCCGCATTCAGGATGCGAATGATGTCATAAAGGTCCTCGCGCATGAGCGGCTCGCCGCCGGCTAGCGAGACAATGAACGTGCCCAGACGGTTCAGTTTCCTTCCGATCAGGCGAATATCATCCAGAGTGAGTTCCTCGGCGGCGTTGTGCTCGGTCTTCCAGAAGTCGCAAATCTGGCAGCGGAAGTTGCAGCGATACGTAACTTGCAGATTGCAGTGGATGAACCGGCTGGTCAGAAATCCGCGCGCCAGACGCAGACAGCGATATTGATAGTGCGCTTCTTTTCTAAGTCCCTCCAGCATGCGCCGCTCCCTTCGCTATTGGTTTTCCTATTTGGCGCCGGCTCCCATAATTCCCATAAGTCCCATAATTCCCATAACTCTCATAACCGCCGCTATTCCTGAATCGCCTTCCAATACCGCCCTTCGCGCAGCGCCGACAGCGGGCGCCGCTGCAGCAGCGACAGCGCCATGTGGCAAAAAATATGGCAGCAGTCGCCACAGTCAGGGATATCGCCGTGCTTTGCGCGCGCCTGCCGCAACGCTTGCTCATAGCCGCCTGCATCGAGGACGCTGATCTGCGCGTCCTTGCGCTCCAGGCAGGGATAAACGATCTTGCCGTCGGGACGAATCACCGGCATCAGCAGCGGATGGCAACGGAATCGCCCGAAATCCCGAATGCCTTTGAGGTATTCAGGAACGCCGAGGATGCCCGCGCCCTTTGCTTTGCGGTCGAGAACCTTCTGAATGAATTGCGTGTAGGCCGCGTTGTTGCGCAAGGCCGGATGCGGATGCACGCCGTCAATCTGTGGCGAAACATGAAAGCCGATCCGGTTGCGGCAGGCGAATTCCAAGACTTCATCCGCGTCGCTCAGGTTTGCGGGCGTCGCCACGACGCTGAGAACGAGCGCTGTTTTCGTGCGGGAGCGATGGGCGAGCGCAAAGTCAATCGCTTCCAGAACCTGCTCCGCCGCGCGCAATGGGCTGCCGAATAGTTTGGCCAGAGCCGGCGCCTTCAGCGAATCCATACTGATAACAAGCACATCGGAATAGCGCATGAGATCGCCGCGCTCGGGCAAGCCGATGCCTTTGGTATTGAGCACAGTTCGCATTCCGCATTGTTTGGCGTGGGCGAGGACGTCTTCAAGGTCGGGACGCAGCATCGGTTCGCCGCCCGTCACGTCAAGCGTATCGGCGCTGCGGCTGAGAAGCGAGATCATGCGCTGCGCTTGATCAGTTGTGAGTTCGGCGACGGCGTCTTGTTTGAATGGAGAGCCTGTACCGTCGCAGCAATACGCGCAGTTCAGGTTGCAGCGGTGAGTGAAGTAATAGGAGAAGAGCAATGGCCGCGATGGTTGGCGGCCGGCGGCGACGGAGAATAGATTCAGGATGTAGTTGCTGATGAAGGGCATTGCGGAAATGAGGCTATTGGAATTTTGGGATTTGACTCCAACCTGAAGG
>JAPLSP010000629.1 GCA_026398575.1 Candidatus Sumerlaeota bacterium
GCGCTTGGAAAGGTTCAGCATTTCAATGCCCACGACTTGATTGCGCTCGTTGAAATCCAGCACGACGCCCGGCGACACTTCTTCCGACTCGATGATCTTGGAATCATCCAGCCACAGGTAAAGCGCATCGGCTTCTCTGTCAACGTGTAATCTCATAGTTTGCCTTTCATCTGACGGTCAAAGAATTGAATGTGAGTTTTTTCCGCCGCGACCCAAGACAAACCATTGCTGCAACACTTCCATTAGTTGACCACGAGTGCGCTCATCGCTTGTGCGGCTCTCAGCGAGCGTCTTGAAACGAGTGAGAGCCTTCTGTAGCCGCGCATTAAGATCGGCCAGCGCTCTCAGGCATGCTGCATCTTCAGCCGGGACTTTCACGTCATCGAAGACGCCAAGTGTGGCTATACGGGCGACTAGTTCGGCTTGACCGCGCGACTTGCATTCCACCACGGCCGTTCTCTGCTTTCCGAAATAGATAGTGTGGTCGGGAAACAGGGGGGAATCCACGAGCGTGACGGGACGATCTTCGGGAATGTTCACTAACGAATCCGATTCCGGGCGTTGCGACGTCCACTCAGCGAGAGGAAGGGCGTCGTCGAGTTCTGCGGCATCCCAAATGTCGGCGGCTAGATCATGAACGCTGAACCGCTTGCCCGCCGACTTTGAGCGTTGCTCCATTTTTTCAATTTCAACCACGCGAATGTCACGAAAATGGAGGGCCGTTGCTTCGTACAGACGGTGAATCAGCTTCGTCCGCTCGGTTTTATTCGAGACACCCAAAAGCTCAAAGATAGCGTCATCCAAGTCGCGGCGATCAGATTGCTGGAGCTCTTCGGAGTAGACTGGCGGTCCTAGCGCAATCCGGCGTGCGCGCTCCGGCGTATGGCAATCCATCAGCTGTTCCTCAACCAAACGGCCAACTGGACGTTCTGACATGCTCGCCAGCGCATTGGCCAATCGTTTGGCCAGGGGCGCAGACACGCCCCGCGGGTCTGGCACTTCCAGCAAGTTCACGTCCACCACTTCAGTCTTCAGGTTGCCTTCGGTACCGGCAAAACGGCCATAGAAGGTTTTGAACAGACCGACAAGCGTTGAATTCAGGATAGCGACGAATGCAGTCTGCTCAACCGCGTTTAGTTGGCCAGAGGCCACGTCATAGAGGTTACAGTTGCAGATGACGCGTTCTGTATTAGCGGGGATTATATGCCGATACTGCTGGGACTTGGGCCATAATGCGAAGCCAGGTTTCACTAGTCCGGTTAAATCGTACCATGGATCGCGCGCAGCACAAGTAGCACGTTTGGGCATGGGACCAGGTTTCGATTTGTTGGATGGAAACGTTGCGTCCATTCCATATCGCAGGTATCGCCAAACCCATGGGGATTTCGCTTTTAACTTGTCCAGGGGTTCATTCACGAGAAGAACAACCTTGTCGAAGTCTGTGGCATGAACGACAGGTCGGTCTATATTCATAAGGCTATGAACCTCAGGAGCGAGATACTTCGCCTCTATCGGATGAATGCTCCCGTCCCCGGCCTCGATGATCCGTAGTTTGCTCGATTCCACGTCCTTACGGGGCGCGCCGCCACAGTGTTCTCTGAAGGCATGATCGCTCGAATATTCTTGCAGCATTTGAGCAGTAATGTCCTTGGGCATGAAGAAGGCGTCGCAACCACTGGTGATGCCCCGCCGGATCGATGCGATTTCCCCCAGAGCCGCGAATCGCGAAGCGAAACGACGCATGATATCGAAGTAGATATCCGGAGCACGAACATACCGCCCCCATTTGCCTGCACGATAATCCTTGGCTTTGTCCGCTTTGTCGCCTGGCGCCAGTGTCACAGTGACCTTTGCCGCCGCTTCGTTTGACTCATCCTCTTCCTCCGATTCTTCAGGGCCTTCCTCTATAACGCCACTGCCCAGTACTGCTCCCGCTCGTACGCCATCCGCCCAAAGATCAGCCTGAGTTTTCACAATAATGCGCAAGTCTTTATTCTCAAAATCGGCGTTCGCGCTCAGGATGCGCTTGCGCAGCCTTTCTAAAGCCTCTTGACGCGCGCTCTCTTCCTCTGCTGACGGCTTAACCCCGATAATCTCCGAGAGTCTGTGTGCAAAACGGACAAAGCGAACGCGATTCGCCATTCGGGCCGCTTCGTCGTCACATCTCTGCAGAATCGCCACGCATGTCTTGACGCGGGCATCCTCAAACCACGGCTCTGCGGCGCTTTCCATCACCGCCAGAATTTTGAAATGGCGCAGTATCCAGCCTTGCAGGGCGAAACCATACTCAACGTCCATCCATGAAGAGCTTGTCAGAAATCCGAAATATCCGTTCGGTTTAAGGAGGCGCGCTGCCGCTGGCCAGAAATAGCAATGAAGATCGCTTCGGCCAGTTAGCTGCAGGCCAGGCCATGCGGCGGCGCATATCTGCATATATCGCGCTTTGTCTTTTTTCTCGACGCTTTCTTGGCGAACATAAGGCGGGTTGCCGACCACGGCGTCCAAGTAAGGCAGTCTGACATCAGTATGGTTGCCCTCGCCGTCCGGTATCTGGCAAAAGGGTTGCTCGCTCTTGAAGTCGAAAAAGTTGCGGCGGGAGATTCGAGGATAGTTAGCCTCGTCATTGATTTCGCGGGCCGCAAGATTGAGCGTCGCCAAGTGTGCGGGGTAAAGGGCGATATCGCAGCCGAACAGTTCGCCTATCAAGTCCAAGTGTGGACGGGCAGGATCGAGATGGCGCTTGCGATAATAAGCGCGAACTAGAAAACTCCCCGAGCCGCAAGCCGGATCAAGGATTACATCGGCGCCACTTCTTACGCAGAAAACATTGATAAGGTCTACGACATCATCGCCTGTGAAGTGCTGCCCGTAACGGTGTCGCTCATCAGGGCCAATAATCTTTTGAAATATTCGCCCAACGACGTCAGATGGAACTTCTCGGAAGTCAACGGATTCGATTCCTCGCAGTAAACCGCGCCAAGCGTCAATGGCGCCGGGCGGGTCAAAGACCAGTTCCGTCGCCCAATCCTTGGCATCCGGCATCAGCAAAGGCTCATAGTCGCCACTTCTATTCACTGCCTTCTCAAATAGGCGGTTGAGCGCTGCAAGGGCGTCTTCTGGCTTTGTGATAGACTTCCGTATTTCTAGCCTTGGAAGGTCCGGAAAACGAGCGCGAAGGGCCTTATAGAAAATAAGCCTGTTGGCCCAAATATAGGCCAGTGTCTTGGCCATGTTATCCACAAGATCAGACCAAACTTCGTGCGGTTTCCTTGTGAACGTCCAGTCCTGTGCCGTCATCCAGCGCTCTACGTTGTTCTCAAATCTTTTGCTCTTATCTGTTTCGTCTAAAATATGGGCTGCCGTCAATAGGACTGGCCATTCAAGATGGCTTTCGAGCGAGTGGATAAAGAAATCGTCTGGGGAAATACCCCAATCGCGGCGCCGGCCGGAAATGATCTCTCCAAGATCCCGCAAGAGATTGGGCAAGAAATGCGTCTTGATAAAGATCAGGTTTTCCTCGCGTGCAACCTCCTGCGGCGTTCTAAGCGTTCGCTGCAGCGCCCAAGGGCGAACGCGACGCTCGAACCACGAGCGATCCCAACGACTTCGGTCCCACAGAACGAACTCGTTGACGTTCCAAGTGAAGAAGTATTGAACGCCTGCATTGTCGGCTTTCGTTGCGGCATCCGTCATTAGATCATGATCCATGGCAGATCGGCCTTCACGGGTACCCGGCAGCTTCACTTCACCACAAAGGACTATCTTACCTCGAGCATCATAAAATCGAAGGTCTTTTCGTTTCTTTTGACTCCCGCCGATGCCGAAGCCCTCGACGCGCGCTTCGCAAAACGGATAGGCCGCAGGGTCCGAGGCGACCAATTGATTGACCGCACCCGCTATTTGCGAGCAGAAATCAACTTCGTGGATTGTCGGCTTTGTTATCGCCATGCTTCTCTTCCTCTTGGCCTATTCCTTCGTCGCTTCGTGTTCCGCGGTAGATGTTGGCGTTTGCATTAAAGGGACATTAAAGGGACAGGTAATTTTATTCCTTCAATTTTTCCGGTTTCGGGCCTCATTTGAGCGGACGCAATATCTGTTGCAGCAAGACAACCAAGCGTTCGACGAAGGATGCGTTGCTGGATGGATGGCCTGTGCGTGTGATCTATCGCATGCTTTATAGTAGTGCGCCAGCCATCGCAGATATGCTTTGTGGTGATCGTCATTGAAAAACACCGGCTCGCGACGGTTGGCGCGATGTGTGATATGATACGGGATTTCTGGAACAACGACTCGTGCAAATCCAGACATGATGTCATGGAGCATTCACAGGAGAGCGCCGGGTTGTCAAGAGTAGAATAGCCTGTCTCCTTCATCAGGGCGCAATCTGGAATTCCGATGCTCACTGCCACCACCGGGCCTTGTGCCGGTGGTGCGATGTTTTTGCGCTAGTAATGTATGCGCGCTTCATCCTCCGCCACCACCGGGCCTTTTGCCGGTGGAGCAATGATTTTG
>JAPLSP010000541.1 GCA_026398575.1 Candidatus Sumerlaeota bacterium
CCGCCTTCTTTTTAGCGCCAGGGCCATTGAATCGCCAAAAAGAAGGCGGCGAGCCACCTTACTCCAAAAGCTGGCGCCGCTCCTGGCCGCATGAATCTACCTTTCCTGCACGGGAATTTGTGATAAATATGTGATAGCAATTTCGAATATGAATATTAAGGAAGCAGGCGGCGAAAATCCGGAGCCAATCCGGCCTGTGAGGCAATCCGATCCGCATCGGCGCCTTGACCGCCTTGATCTTCAAATCCCCAGCTGCCCACCAGACCGTCTTTGACAATATCCGCTGCTTTTCCGGACGGCGCATTACGAACGGCCTCGATGTTGCGCCGCAATTCCTCCGGCGTCAGCGCGCGCTGATAGAGATGAACTTCATCCAAATCGCCCTCGAAAAAGCCAAAGCGATCCGAACGCGCGCCCAGCGTCAGCGGCGTATTGCCCGGCTTTCGTGGACGTCCGATGTGCGTTGCGGCGGATTCCTTGCCATCGCAATAGACGCGCAGGTCCGCGCCGTTGTATGTCAGCGCGATGTGCTGCCAGCTATTTAATTTAAGGGGATTATCCGTGCCCGTTGCCGTAAACCAATTCTTTGGATTATTGCCGCCGCCGATATTCAGATACGCGGCCACGTTGGCGCCGTCAATGAAGAGCGAGTAATTGCCGTCGGCCCATTCATTCGCCGCCTTGCAGACCGCCCAGCGCCGCGCGTCCTTGCCGGAGGGAATTTTGCCGATCCGAATCCACGCCTCAACCGTCAGCTGCGGCGGGTCCAGTTCCGGCGCATGGGGGATTTCGATCATCGAACCGGCGCCGCATCGAAGCGCCTTTCCGATCACTCCCTCGGTAAGGCGAAGCTTGCCGAATTGATTGTCATGTTCGCGACAGGTGGCGATGCGATTCTGCGCGCGATTGTTGTAGTTCATCGCGCGCGCAACGCCATAGACCAAGTTGCCCGTCACTTCGATGTCGGCGCTTCCTTCGTCGAGGTAAATGCCACCCGGACTGCCGGGGCCGTTGTCGTGGATGTGATTGCCGCGAATGATTGTGCCTGGCTGGCGTCCCAGCGTATAGACGCCGCCGCCGTCATTACGCAGGAGCATGACGTGATGGATATGGTTATATTCGATGCGGTTGTTGCGGCAGACCGTGGGCGTTTTATAAATGATGGGAGTGACATAATTCCCCCCGCCGGCGTCCGTTTCGCCCCATCCCCACCCCACGGAAACGCCCGTATAGGGCAGATCGAAGATTTCGTTGTGGGCGATGACCGTGCCCTCAGTGTATCCGCAGAATATGCCGACGCTGTCCTGATACTCCACGCCGGCGCGGGTGATGACGTTGTTGGCGATCTGATTGCCTTTCACGATCCGGCGCTCATCCGTGGGATGATGGTCCTCGCGCATGACGTCGCCGACCTGAATCGCGCTGCCGGAGATATCGCGGAATTGGCAGCCTGAGATAACATTGTCGGATGCGCCATGTTGAAGATCTATTCCCGCGCCGCCCAGAGCGGTGAAAACACATCCTTCAAACTGGATCGCCCGCGCGGCGTCCACGACGATGTTCGCCGGACTCTTGGAACACTCTTCATTTACGGATGTGCATTGGCGTTCGCGTCCGGGACGCTGCATCATGTTCTCGCCGTTCACAATGAAATTCACCTGCACATCGGGATGGCCGAATTCGCTCGGACGAAGCCACGTTGCATGGGCGAATGTGATGCCTTCAAAGCGCAGATCGTGAACCGGATTATCGAGGCTGCCTTTAACTTCCAGAAGCGTTGTCAGCGCCGGAGCGATCACTTCGGCGGTCGCCATGTTTTCACCCGGACGAGGGAGATAATACAGGACATGCCCCGCCCGGTCGAAATACCATTCGCCGGGTTCGTCCAGCAGTTCGAGGGCGTTCTCGATGTATGCAGGCATGCCGGCTTGCGTGCCCTCTTTGCGATGCGAGAGGTAAAACCCGGGCTGGGCCATCGTGATGACAACGCCCGCGCCATCGCGCGCGATGCTTTGGACGCGGCAGATCATGTGCGTCCATGAATTGAAATAGCCGAACTCGATGTCGGATGGATTTTTCCAATCAGCCATACGGGCGTCGGGCGCCGTGTATCCAGCCGGAGCGGTCACTTCGAGCGATCCGATGATAATTTTGGAGGTGGTGGTGGACGGAGTGGACGGGGTGGACGGGGTGGACTGAGTGGACGCGGGAGGACGAATGATGGCTTCATGTTTTCCCCAGGGCTTAAGGCCTGACGGAACTGGACCGCGCGCGCGGATGGCGCGGCGGCCATTGACGTAGAGTTGGCGGAAATTGTCCAAGGGCGCCGGCGCCTTGAAGCGCCCGCCCGCGTCCGGCGTCCAGCCTTCGATGCGCTGCCCGCCGGAAAGCGTGACCGTTGTTCCGGGCGCGGCGCGATAGATAACGCGGCGCCCGCCGAAGCCGGAATCCTCGGCGCCAAACGCGAGCGTGCGGCTGAGCGGATAGCTTCCCGCCGCCAGCTCGACCACACTATCGTCCTTCATGTTTTTGTTTATCGCCCGAACGGCATCGCGCGCCTTTTCAACAGTCCGGAACGGCTTGTCGCGCGTGCCGGGATTGGAATCGGCGCCAGAGGGAGCAACATAAAAACCGCCGCCGGCATCAGCGGCGTTCAAGAAAGCAGGATTCAAACCATAAAGCAGACCCGAAAGAGCAACCGCCCTGACAAATGGAAGGAACCAGCGAACGCGAAACGAATGTGTAGTCATTATGAAGCAATCCTCCTTTTTTTGGTTTATAGAACACGGATGCCACGGATGTCACGGATTTTCACGGATCAATAAATCCGTGCAAATCCGTGACATCCGCGTCATCCGTGTTCTATA
>JAPLSP010000310.1 GCA_026398575.1 Candidatus Sumerlaeota bacterium
AGGCGAACCGCAAGGCGCCCAGCCGCATAAGCGCGCTCAAGGCAAAGATGCAATGATAGCCGGTGAAATGCCAAGGGCCGGATTGAAGGCTGAAACGCGGATTTAAATAATCAATCAGATAGCCGGACAAGATCGAGGCCAAACCCGCCGGCAGGCCGATAGACAGAAAATTCGCGCTGGCGATATACATCGTCCGGTTGCGGCGCGGCGTCATCTTGAGTTGGATGCCCTGTACGGCGAGCATCATGCCTGAATTGACGACGCCGTCTATGAAAAACAAAATGGCGATGGCCGGGAACGCGACCACGCGCGCGGGGGGCGTCAGCAGGAAAAACGCCGGCAGGATGATGACGCCCGCCGAAATAATCCGTAGGACCGGACGGTAGCCGTAGGTGTCGCACAGCAGCCCCCAGAAGCGCGACGTGACCGCCGTGCCAAAGATCGAAGCCAGCCAGAGCAGCATCACGGTCATGGCGCTCATCTTGTATTGCTCGATCATGCAGACGCCAAAGAATGGCGCCGCGATGAACACGGCGAAGTGCCAGTAACCGAGGTAGATAATGAAGGGACGGAATTCGCGGTCGCGCAAAGGCTGCAGAATCGTTTCGAGCCAGTGGTCCTGCATCGCATGTTCGATGGGCGGCTCGGGCACTTTCAGGAACAGGAGCAAATCGGTCAGGCCCGCCACAATGCCGATGATGGACATGACCGTATATCCCAGGATGACCTGATGGCGGACCTCGAACCATCGGAAGATAAGGGCCGCTGCCAGCAGGATCACAATCTGGGCCACCATGATGAACCGCTGGCGCCCGGCCCAATAGCGGTTCATCGAATCGCGTGGCAGCAGATCGGCCATCCATGCGGACCACGGCGGCACAGACATTTGCGCCAGCGTATCATGGAAAAACAGGATGAAGATGATCCACCAGATGCGCGCGCGATCCGAAGCGAAGAGAAGCGGCGCCATCAGCACGACCGTGAATATCGCGCGATGCGTCAGGGCTATGGCCAGCCAATAAGTGCGGCGCCGCGGCAGGCGATTGGAAATAAATCCGCTGACGATCTGGAAGGCGATGACGAACATGCCCAAGCCGCTCATCAGCCCGAAGTCCGAAGCCGTCGCGTTCAGTTCACTCAGGTACTTGACGCGCAGGGCGCCGCCGAAACAGATGATACCGTAGATGCTGCCCAGCGTTCCGGCGATGGTTACAACACGCCATGCGCGCTTCAGGTCGGCGTCGGGAATAGGATGATCTTTGGAAGTCACAAAAATAAAAGCCAATGAAGGCGGAAAAATGCCTGTCCGTTGAAAGCAGTGGAGTGTGACGGCTGAATCAGGCCGGATTCAAGAGGGAAAATTCATTGGGTTCTTATAATGGGCTTGCGCTCAATCCGCGATCATGATTATTAATCTTTAATCTCAGTCTAACTGGGCGGAAGCCAAACGGATCATGGCCTCACAAGATAAAGCATTTCCATCGGGAAGCAAATGCTCCGGCTGCGGCGCTGAGATCGCCGGCCTCTCGGTGTCCGGCCTGTGTCCCCAATGCCAGCTCAGGCTCGTTCAGCCAGGGGGCGGAACGGCTGAGACGTTGGCAATGCATCGTCCATCCGCGCCGTCAACCGCGTCGTCAGCCGCAGGCTTGATCGCGCGCCCGGTGGCGTTTCCGCAGCCCGGCGAACAGTTCGGCCATTACCAAATCATTCGGATGCTGGGCCAGGGCGGGATGGGAGCGGTTTATGAAGCCGAGGACTTGGAGAGTGGACGGCGCATCGCGCTCAAGGTCTTGAGCCGCGCGTTGGATTCCGAAGATACCCGCAAGCGATTCTTCCGGGAAGGGCGGCTGGCGGCTTCGATCAATCATCCCAACAGCATTTACGTCTTTGGCACGGAGGAAATCGGCGGGATTCCCGCCATCGCCATGGAACTGGCCCCGGGCGGCACGTTGCGCGACCGCGTCGAGGCGCAAGGGCCGGCGCCGGTTCCGCAAGCCGTGGACGGCATCCTTCAGATCATTGCCGGTCTGGAGGCGGCGCAGCAAATCGGAATCCTGCACCGCGACGTCAAGCCCACCAACTGTTTTATAGACAGCAATGGCGCGATCAAGATCGGCGACTTCGGGCTTTCCATCTCCACCTCCGAGCGCGCCGAATCCAACCTGACTGTGGCCGGATCGTTTCTGGGGACGCCTTCCTGCGCCCCGCCGGAGCAATTGCGCGGCGATGAGTTGACCGTACGGTCAGACCTCTACTCGGTGGGCGTAACGCTCTACTATCTGCTCACGGGCAGGATGCCGTTCGAGGCGGCGCACATGGTCCAACTGGTGGCCGCCGTGCTGGAGCGCCGTCCGGACTCTCCGGCCCAGTTGCGCCCCGGCATTCCCCGGGGCCTGTGCCGCGCCGTGTTGCGCTGCCTGGAAAAGAATCCCGATCAGCGCTTCGGGAGTTACGCCGAACTGCGCAAGGCCCTGCTGCCCTATACATCTGTCGCGCCAACGCCGGCCACCTTGGGCCTTCGATTTATCGCAGGATGCCTCGATAACTTGCTGCTCATCTCATCGCCGTATATCATTATTTTTTGCGGTTACGGCGGAATGGGCAAGCTGGCCGATCCCAAGGAGTATAGCGGGCTGAAGCCAATGCTTTTCTCGCTCATCTACCTTGCGATCGTACTTCTCTATTTTGCGATCCTCGAAGGTCTTTGGGGAGCGTCGGTCGGCAAAGCGATCTGCGGCTTGCGTGTTGTTTCATCCGACCGTGGCATGCCGGGGATGCCGCGCGCAACGCTGCGCGCATTGATTTACTTCTGCCTGCCTCAGGCGCCCGGGTACGCGATATCGCTCCTCGGGACGGAATGGACGGTTCAACATCTCAGCGCGGTGATGTATATTGGCTTGGCGCCTTGGATTATTTCCGCGCTGATTTTCTGCACCATGCGCCGGCGAAACGGATTCGCTGCCGCGCATGACCTGGCGACTCGGACGCGTGTGATCCTGAAGTCCGCATACCTTGCGCGCCCCATTTGGCAAGCCGGGCAAGAAGCAGCGCCGGAGATTGTCCCTGCGCTCCAAATTGGCCCTTATGGCATTCTCGGCAAATTGTCCGAATTCCACGGCGCCGAATTGCTGCTCGGTTTCGACCAGCGGCTGTTGCGGAAGGTTTGGATTCGCAAACTCGCGCCGGGAGCGCCCCCGCTTGCTCCGGCGCTACGCAATCTTGGCCGCCCCGGACGGTTGCGATGGCTGAATGGCAAACGCTCGGACGTCGAGGCATGGGACGCTTACGAAGCGACGTCCGGACAACCGCTGTTGCGCTTGATCGCAAAGCCGCAGAGCTGGCGCGATGTGCGCTATTGGCTTCTGGATATGGCCGAGGAGTTTGAGGCGGCTTTTCGAGATGGTTCAATGCCGGAGGCGCTGAGATTGGATCGTGTTTGGATTGCAGCCGAGGGACGGGCTAAGTTGCTGGATTTTGCAGCGCCGGGCGCAACAGCTATGGCAGGCGCAACACAAGCATCGGACGCGTCAGACGCGTCGGACCGGTCAGACGCGTCGGACGAGGCGAAGAGGCTTGGGACAGCGCGCGCGTTCCTTTATCTAGTGGCCAAGTCAGCCTTGGAGGGGCGGGCGGGCGGAAACGAAGAAGCGCGCAACGCGGCGATCTACACGCCCATAGCGCTGCACGCGCGCAGTTTCATGGATGCGCTCAAGACCGCTCCCAGTATCGCCGAAGCGATTGCGCAGCTCCAATCCCTGCTTGGCAAAACTCCAGCGATTTCACGCGCACGCCGGCTGGGTTTGCTCACGTGCTGCATGGCGGTTCCAATCCTGTCTTTGCTAATGCTGCTGGCAGGCATGGCAATAACCAATTCCCTTTTCATCCCGAGTCCGGATTCAATGGATTTGAATGCATGTTTATCCGCGCTTGAGGAAACAAACAGCAAGATCAGCGCAGGCCAAACTGAAAAAGCCAGAGAACGCGAAGCATTGGAAATTTACATCGCCGGCCGCTTCCGTCTATTCATCAGTGACGCGGCAACCTGGTCCAATCCCAAAGTGATGAACCATATCTCGCCGCAGCGGCGGCTGTGCGCGGAAAAAATCATCGCCGAACGAACGCTGGTCCCGCCCAAGGACTTCGAGGCGGCCAAAGTCATTGTGGAAGGGCAAACGAACAAGGCTTCGTTCGGGCCGGGATTCACGCTCATTGTCCCGCAAGCCAGGCTCAATATTAAACCGAGGAAGACGGAAGCCGCCCCTGACGTTGATCACGCAACCAGCGCCATGCAGGCAAGAACCGATGCAATGGAGACAACGCCAACGATTGCCTCCGGCGCAAGCCGCGCGACCGGCGTCATGCCCGCTAAGCCGTCTTCATGGGCGATGGCGTTCAGGAGCTTTGGCAGGCTATTCGAATTGCTCGAGCGCTTTCTGATGATTGGCTTGCTCACCGCGTGGATTTCCATGCTTTTTTGGGTTACTGTTCCCTGCTTCTTGACGTCATTGCTTTTCCGAGGCGGAGTGTTCGTGCGATTACTGGGAATCGCCGTTGTGACGCGGGATGGCAAACCGGCCTCCCGCTGGCGCGTTTTCCTGCGAAACCTGATCGCTTGGGCGCCTTTTGTATTGGCGGTTCCGATCATTACAGCCTTGGCCGCCGCGCTTGGAACGCAATCGCCGTTCCGACTCGCGATGGCATACGTGGCGTTGCTCCTTGCCATGACCATATTCTCCGCGTGGCTGCCCGAACGCAGTCTGCCGGACCGGCTGGCAAAAACCTGGCTTGTGCCGCGATAGCCTAAAGAAAAGGATATAAAATGAAAATGAAAACGCTGGCTCAGGAACTTGCCTCAGCGGCAGCGCCATTGGCTTCGCCGGCGCCGCATCATTCCGGCATGAATCGTCGCGCGATATTAAAAGCTATGGCGGCGGCGGGAATTGGGGCCGCAGCGCCAAAGATACTATTCAGCCAAGGCGCCACGCAATCCGACTGGAAGTCCGAGGTGATCGCTTATCTCGAAACGCTTGCCCGTCCGGATGGCGGATACGCGTGGGGGGATCAGCAGGATTCGCACCTGACGCCGACCTTTGCAGTGATCGGCTGTTACCAGATTCTAAAGCAAACTCCGCCGCGGAAAAAAGAACTGGCGGAGTTTGTCCGCTCGCATCATCCGGCGCGCTTGAAGAAGCTGGAGCAGGAGCGGCGGGTGTTCGAATTCCAGCAGGTCCAGAGCCTGGTCTGGCTGGGCGAAGAGGCGCCGGCAGAACTGCGCGAGAAAATCCGCGCATGGAAGCAGCCGCTGGCGTATCTGAAGCAATACGAGCAGCACGGCTATCCCATCTTTCAGTCCGAAGCGAGCGTCTTTGCCTGCCGCGCGTTGCTCGGGCTTTCGCTGGATGATCTCACGCCGGGCTTTACCGGCTATCTGGATTCGCGCCGCCGCGCGAACGGCAGCTTCAACAACACGCCCGCCTCAGACGGCGACGACGGCCACATAATGAACACCTGGTGGGGTATGCAGGCGTTGCGCGCGCTGGGCCGCGCCGGAGAAAAGAAAGAGGAAACCATCGCCTGGCTGCGCGCCTGCCAACTGCCGAACGGCGGCTTCACGTATCAGCCCAAGCCGGAATTTGGCGGCGTGGATGACGTGGCATTTACGCGGGCGGCGGCGCGCGCGCTTCATCTGCTCGGCGCCGCGCCAACGAACCGCGATGCATGCCTCGAGTATTTGCGCTCCCTCGCCAACGCCGACGGCGGATTTGGAGATCAGCCCGGTTGGGCGAGCAACGCGACAGCGACATATTGCGCGCTGGATGCCTTGGAGGCGATGGGGGTGATGGGAGGGATGGGAGGGATGGGAGGAATGGGAATTCAGGGGGAACAGGGAGCGCAGAAGGCTTTTTCCATTATCAAAAAGACTGCGCCACCGCCAAGCGCGCCGCTGCCTTCGAATCTGAAAGTCTTCACCATCCAGATCGAGGCCCACGGCAAGGGCAGTCCGGCAGAGGCGGTTGATTTGGCGGGCGCGCTGCGCATTCATCTCTGGGGCGCAAAGAACGCGAAGCCGGAATGGATCAAGCGCGCCCAGGCCATCGCCGACGAGCGGAAGGTTCCCGTGAAATTTTTCGTCGCAGACGAAGAATACGGAACATGGGTCGGCGTTCCCGGTCTCGGCGTCTATAGCCACACCAGCGATGTCATTGCGCCGGCGGGCGGGAATTTCGGCGCTCCGCTGTCGAACGCGGGCGTCGTATCGTGGCCGGAGTTTCGCGAGCGCCGCCTGGCGCCGCTGCAAAAAGCAGGCGGGCGATTGATCTGGCAATTCGGAGAGAACGAGGAACTCGTGCGCATGTATCTCGATGACTCGCTGGAACGCGGCGGCTACACGGCCATCAGCACGTTCCACTTCGGCAATCCGGACTTCACGAACAGCGAGCCGTTCCTGCAACGCTATCGCGGACGGATTCCCTTCATCGCATTGCAGGACGCGCACGGCGAAGAGCCGTGGTGGTTCTCGGACATGACGTCCGGTTTCCGCACCGTGTTTCTTGCCGCCGAGCCGACGTGGGACGGCTGGCTCGATGCGCTCCGGCAAAACCGCGTCGCCGCCATTCGCCATGACGCCGCAAGCGCTAACAAAACCTGGATGCACAGCGGCTCCGATAGCGTCGTGGACTTCATCCGCCAACACGAGCGCGACTGGCGATGGTGGGAGAATCCCGAAATCCAGCGTCCCATGGTATCCATCGTAGCGGTGAAGCCAGGGGATGAATTCGAAGCGGCGCGTCCATCACAGGGCGTTACAATCCGCGTGCGCTGCGCCTGGGAAAACACTGCGCAAGGCCTTCCCAAGAATCCCATCGCCGAACTCAAGAAACTGACTATTGACGGCGCGGAGGTCTCTCCGAAACTTGTCGCCAAAAAGCAGCCGCGCGGCGCCGCATTTCAGGATTATTATCACGAACTCAATCTCCCCAATCCAGTGCCGGGCAAACACACCGCCACGGCGGTCGTCCACCTGATTAGCGCAAACTCTGAATCGAGCCGGACCATTGAATTCGTCATTTAGCCGCTTGATTCGCCAACTCATACGGGAGAAAGATGTCAAGGACATCAAGGACCGCAAAGACCCCAAGGACATCAAGGCCCAATTGAGGGATTGGTTGCAAAACGCATAAATCATAATGTAAAATGGAAAATGAGAAATGAGAAATGTAAAATGATAACCCATCCCGGCAGCGGCCTTTCACAGCGTTGTTTCATCTGCCTGTCGCGCGCGATTCCATTTTCAATTTCTCATTTCTCATTTTACATTTTACATTGATAAGAATATAGTAAAAGGAAGTCAGCCTATGGTCCCGCTTCTTCTCATGATACCTGTTCTCGCCTTGGGGGCGCTCTCCGCCGCAGCGCAACCGCCTGATCTCATCCTGCATCACGGCAAGATCGTGACGGTTGATCCTCAATTCCGAATCGCCGAAGCGATGGCCGTTAAAGGCGACCGCATTCTGGCCGTCGGCCCGAACGACGAAATTCTCAAACTGGCCGGACCGAAGACGGAGCAAACCGCTTTGGAAGGGCGTATGGTCCTGCCGGGTCTGATTGACTCTCATGCCCATCCGCCCAACGCAGCCACTTATGAATTCGATCATCCGATTCCGCAGATGGAGACGGTTGCCGATATTCTGGAGTATATCAAGTCTCGTGCGAAGGTCCTCAAGCCCGGCGAATGGATCGGCATTCAGCAGGTGTTTATCACGCGCCTGCGCGAACCGCGTTTCCCGACGCGGCAGGAACTCGACGAAGCGGCGCCGAACAATCCCGTGTTCTTCCGGACGGGCCCTGACGCGGCGCTGAATTCGCTCGCGATGAAGCTCAGCGGCATTGACAGGGACTTCATAGTTCCGGAGGGACATCCCGGCTACATCGAACGCGATTCCGCAACGAGCGAGCCGACAGGCGTCCTGCGCAATTGCAGCCAATATGTCAAGTATAAGTCCAGCGGCAAGACCCCGACCGACGCCGACCGCTACGACTGCCTGAAAGCGCTGTTGGCGGCTTATAACGAAGCCGGTATCACGGGCGTTACGGATCGCGGCGCCTCCGACCAGTCCATCGCCACCTACAGCCGCCTCAAAGATAAGGGCGAGCTGACCTGCCGCGTCTTCCTCACCTACTATGTGAACGCCGAGGCGCCTTTCGAGAAAATCGAGGCCGGCATCCTGAAGGCGGCGCGGCATCCGCTGCACAAGTATGACAACATGCTCTGGCTGCGCGGGCTGAAGGTTTATCTCGACGGTGGCATGCTGACCGGCAGCGCTTACATGCGCGAGCCGTGGGGCGTGAGCAAGATTTACGCGATCACCGATCCCACGTACCGGGGACTTCTTTTCATTCAGCCGGATCGCCTGCAGAAAATCGCGCGGCTGGCGTTGGAGAACGACTTGCAGCCAACGGCCCACACCGTTGGAGACGGCGCCGTTCATGCCTTGATTGACGCATACGAGACGGTCAACCGGGACTTGCCCGTGCGCGAGCGGCGGCCCTGCATCTGCCACTCGAACTTCATAAGCGCCGAGGCCATCGAGAAGATGCGCGCATTGGGCATCGTCGCCGATTTGCAGCCGGCGTGGCTGTATTTGGATGGCGCCGTTCTGACCAGGCAATTCGGCGAAAAGCGCCTGGAATATTTTCAGCCGTATCGGACGCTGTTCGACCGGGGCGTCATCGTCGGGGGCGGATCGGATCACATGCAGAAACTCGGCAGCCTGCGCTCGATCAACCCCTATAATCCGTTCCTTGGGATGTGGACCGTGATCGCGCGCCAGCCACGCTGGACGGACAAGCCCCTGCACACCGAGCAGCGCATCACGCGACAGGAAGCCATCCGGCTCTATACAATCAACTGCGCCTACCTGACGTTCGAGGAGCGCGAGAAAGGCTCGCTTGAAGCGGGAAAACTGGCGGACTTCATCATCCTGGACCGGGATATCCTGGCCTGTCCTGAAGATGAAGTGAAGGATATTCAGGTGCGCGAGACATGGCTCGGTGGGAAGCGGATTTATCAGCGGCACTAGATTGGCTTCGCATTTATTTTCAGCAAGGAGATTTGTGAATGGTCGCTCTTTGGAAGATGCTATTCGGTTGTTTTCTGCCGGCAGCGCTGATCCTCGCGCTGGCAGCCCCATTGCCGGCGATCGAGATCGTCAAGGACGGCAAGCCGGTGGCCGTTGTGGTGGTTGAAGGTCAATCTGCTGCAGGTGAGGCGAATGCAGCAGCGGATGCGCCTGCCGAGGCTGCGGGGGCGAAAGGTCGCGCCGCAAGGAAACAGCCCGTCCGCCGTGAACCCGCCCGCCGACAATTGAGCGCCGAGGAATCGGCCGCCAACCTGCTCGTGGACTGGATCGAGAAGATCACCAGCGCGCGCCTTACCATTGCGGCGCAAGCGCCCGCCGATGCGCCCACCGCAGTTCCCGTCATTTATGTGGGCAAAGCCGCCGTCAAAGCGGGGCTCAAGTTGGACGACATCGAAAGTCCCAGCCACGAAGGCGTGCGCATTATCGTCGAGGGGAATCGCGCGCTCATCGCCGGACAAAACGAGGCGGCGACGCTGAAGGCCGTATGCCGCTTCCTCGAAGCGCTTGGCTGCCGGTACTTCATGGATGGGCCGCTGGGCGAGGTCTATCCGCGAACACCCAATCTTTCGGCGCCCGTAATGAATATCACCGAGAAGCCAGGCCTGCTTTATCGCAATCCAAAAGGGCCATCCTGGAACGTCGCTTTATGGAAGGCGTGGAACGGCGCCGGCGGCGACGTCATGGGTCACGCGCATGCCTGGGGACGTTATGTCTCGCCGGACCTCTTCAGCCAGCATCCGGAATTCTTCGCATTAGGCAAGGATGGAGCGCGCAAGCCAAGCGGGTGGCTGTGCACGTCGAACCCGGAGTTGCGCAAATACTTCGCCGCGCGCGTGATCGAGACTATTCGCAGCGGACAGACGAATCCCTCGCTCTCGCCCACGGATGGAACGGGCTATTGCCAATGCCCCGTGTGCAAAGCGCAGGACGATCCGAACGTGATCGAACCCTCCAGCGGCTTGATGTCGGTCTCGAAGCGATATGCCGATTTCTTTGACGACGTCGCGCGGCAGGTGGCGAAGGAGTATCCGAAGTCCATCCTGAGTTTTTACTGCTACGCCGACTATACGCAGCCGCCCGCGCTGGGACGGCGCCTCTCGCCCAACCTGTGCGCCTTCATCGCGCCCATCCGATACTGCCGCACGCATGAGATCGGAAATCCCGATTGCCCCAGCCGCCTCCAGCAGGTCGGGATGGTTGATGGCTGGGGGAAACTGGCGAGCCACCTGGGATATTATAACTATATGTATAACCTCGCGGACGGCACGCTGCCCTTCTTCAAGTTCACCGCGTGCAAGAAGGAGTTCCCATATCTGTATGAGCGCGGGCTGGCGGCGATGACCATCGAGGTTCTATCGAACTGGCATATCTACGGGCCTCAAATCTATCTGAGTTTGCGGCTGGCCTACGATCCGAAGGCCGACGCCGGCGCGATCATGGAGGATTATTGGACAAAGTTCTATGGACCCGCCGCGCCGCACATGAAGACCTACTGGATGGGAATTGACGCGGCCCAGGAACGATTGAAATGCCACTCCGGCGGTTTCCATGGGTTGCAGCAGATATACACGCCCGAATTTCTGAAGGAATGCGAAACAGCGCTGATGCGCGCGACTGAGGCTGCCAAGACTGACAAGACATACTCCGAGCGCGTCGCCCTGCACGCCGAAGGCTATCGCAGCGCCGCAGAATATCAGGAAATATGCGAAGCAATGGCGCACGGCGATTTCGCAAAGGCCAAGACGGTCTTTGACGGCGCCATCGCCCGCCTTCAGGCGCTCGCTGGCAAGGGGTACGCCAACCGCGAATATGCTACGTCGTATCTCGAACGGTTCCTCGGCAAAATCCTGACGGCGGGTGTCGCGGCCACGGCTGCGCCGAATAAGGTCCTGGCCGTCCTCCCCGAGCAATGGCGCTTCACGCACGACCCGCAAGACCAGGGCGTCGGCAATCATTACCAGGACGAAAAATTCGACGATTCCCAGTGGACACTGGCTTCCACGTATCGCAAAACCCTCAATGCGCAGGGACTCGACCAAACAACGATCCTGTGGTATCGAAGCTCTTTTGATTTGCCACAATCGCCACAATCAGGAAAGATGTCCCTTTTCTTCAGCGAGGTTGACGGCTGGAGCGAAGTGTATGTCAACGGCAAACGCATCGCCGCGCCTCCGTCGCCCGTCGGCGCTCGCGGCGGAGCAAAAAAAACTGCTGCTGCAGTGGCAGCAGCAGCGCCGACAGTGGATGGCGCCCCTGCGACCGAAACAAAAGAAGCCGCCTTATCCACCACACAGACAGCCCAACCCTCGCGCGAAGGCCAGGCCAAACCCCGTCTGTCATTCGAGGTGGATATCACGCAAGCCATCCATCCCGGTCGCAATGTTGTTTCCGTGCGTGTAGATCATTCGAAGATCACAGAGCTATTTTTAGGGGGCATTTTGCGGCCGGTGCTGCTGATTCAAAAAGGATCATAGCCAAATTCAGTCTCCTCAGGATATTCAATTATGATGCCAAGAACATTGAGAGCGATTGGGCCAGCATTGGCTATGGCGCTTCTCTTCGCGGCGAACGTCCGCGCCGATGAAACGCCGACGCGGCGGGAATGGAAGGTGGACGGCGTTGTCCGCGAGGCGCTGGTCTGTGCGCCGTCCAAAGCCACAACGGAAGGGGCGCCGGTTGTCTTTGCGTTTCATGGACATGGCGGCAGCATGGCCAATGCCGCGCGCATGTTTGGTTATCATAAGCAGTGGCCGGAGGCGATTGTCGTTTATCCGCAGGGGCTGAACACCCCGGGGCGATTGACCGATCCGGAGGGGAAGAAACCCGGCTGGCAGAGCAGGATCGGCGATCAGGGCGACCGCGATCTGAAGTTTTTCGACGCAATGCTGGAGAGCCTGAAGAAGGACTACCGCGTGGATGAGAAGCGCATCTATGCCACCGGCCACTCCAACGGCGGCGGCTTCACGTATCTGCTGTGGGCGGCGCGCGGCGATAAGTTTGCGGCCTTTGCTCCATCCGCGGCAGTCTTCGCTCCAGGCGCCGCAGCCGCAGCCGAAACCGGAATCGGAACAACAGGCCTGCTCAAGCCCAAGCCGGTAATGCACCTGGCGGGCGAGAAGGATCCGCTTGTCAAATACGAGTGGCAGAAGCGAATGATCGAAGCGCTGCAAAAATTCAACCAATGCGGCGAAAGCCAGCCATGGGATAAGGGATGCACGCTCTATCCCTCAAAAGCCGGCGCGCCCGTAGTAACCTTTATTCATCCCGGCGCCCACCAATTCGTGCCCGAAGCCCCCGCGCTGATCGTGAAGTTTTTCAAGGAACACGTGAAGCCATGAACGAAATGAAAGAACAATCGCCGACGCCGTTCCTGATGTAACGAATAAACATCATCTTGAATGCCTGGCAGACGCTACTCCCGTCTTCGCCACCATAGCTTTGGCTTCACTCAAGGAAAAGGATGGAGCGCCGTGCTCTTGCTTTTTTGCTTTGCGCAATTCCCGCAAATCCTCGGCGTCTTCCAGAAGCGAGCGTAGAGCGTCATATTCCTCGACAGGTAATATCACAAACTCACGCTTGCCGTTTTTTTTCAGATAGTTCGGATGTAGAGCAATCATTGAAACATATCTCCTCGCTATTTGTACGCGTCACCGCGCGGGCGCACGCGATATACAGTCACCACAGGCGCCTCGATCTCAAACAAAACCCGATAATTTCCGACACGAAGGCGAAATTCGGGAGTGAAGTTGGTCAAGCGTTTTACATCTCCGCGCAGGTTGTCCTCGATTGTCTCAAGAGCAAGCCAGACACGCTCTCGATCCTTTGCCGGAATGCGGGATAGATCCTTAATCGCTTTGGGCTTCAATTTTATTTGGTATTGCATTTCGACTAGATATATAGCGTTCAGATTTCGGTGCACAAGCGCAAAAAAATTATTCTTAATGAATATGAAAACTCCAGCTCAATTCGTGACGCAGCGCGTCACAATTCATAGCCTTAATCCCAAATCCGGCCTCTGGCTGAAGTCGGGGGTGTGCGGGGGATTGGCTTTGATGGCTTCGAGGACTTCGGCGATGGCGCGGTCGAGTTGCGGGTCGCGCTCGGCGGCCCAATCCTGCGGGCGGATGTCCACTTCGATGTCAGGCTCGACGCCGTAGTTCTCGACGCCCCACCCCACGGTCTGGAACCAATGGGAAAACTCCGGCTGCGTGGTGAGCGTGCCGTCCACAAGGGCATTGCGCGGCCAGATGCCGATGACGCCGCCCCAGGTGCGCCGCCCGATCACCAGCCCAAGTTTCATCAGTTTGAACGCCTGGCAGACGATGTCGCCGTCCGATCCGGCGAATTCATTCGTGAGGCAGACCATCGGACCTTTGGGCGCCTCGGTCGGATACGGGCGTTCGCTCATCCAGCGGCTGATCTCATAGCCGACGCGCCGGCGCGCGAGCTTTTCGAGCAGCAGTTGCGAAAAATGTCCGCCGCCGTTGAACCGCACGTCCACAACCAGGCCGTCGTAATCGAGTTCGGCCAGAAAGCCGCGATGGAACTCGGCGTATCCCGGCGGCGCCATATCGGGGATATGAATATACCCTGCCGCGCCGCCGGATTTTTCATGAACGGCGCCACGATTTTTCTCGACCCATGCCCGATAGCGCAGACCCGTTTCACTCTCGAGAGTTTTGACGCGGACCTGACGCGGACCTGATTTATCGTTCTGCGCCACGGTCAAGGCGATCTCTTCTCCCGCCAGGTTGACCAGCGGCTTTTGCGGCAGCGTTTCACGGTCCAGCTTTTCGCCGCCCACCGCCAACAGCAGCATCCCTTCCGACACATTGACGCCCGGACGCAGCAGCGGCGGCGCGTTTTTCGGGTCCCACGTGTCGCCCGGGACAATGCGCTCAATGCGCCAAGCGCCGCTCTCCGGGTCATAGGAAAAATCCGCGCCGAGATATCCCTGGTTGTATTGCGGCTTGAGCCGGTAGTCGCCGCCCATTTCGTAGGCGTGCGAGGTCCCCAGTTCGCCCTGCATCTCCCAGGCCAGATC
>JAPLSP010000426.1 GCA_026398575.1 Candidatus Sumerlaeota bacterium
AAGTCGCCAAGTACACTTATGAGATGATTCCTATGGACCACAAAAAAATCCAGCCGGACGAGAAGGTGGCCAAGCTGATTGATGAACAAGATCGAAAATGGCGGCCGTGATTTGGAATCAGAACACTTGGGCTTATTCGTCATACTCCAAAAGCAAGGCGCCGTTTCGGCATTCCCGCTTGACGGCGGCGCTTCACAGGATGATAATATCTTAATATACATTCAAAAATAACCAGGAAAAAAACTATGAGACATGTCGCCGTTCGTTTGCGTTGGATATTCGCGCTGATAGCGGGGATCGCTTTGCTTGCGCCCGGGCAGCCCGCCCGGGCGCAACTGGATCAGACCGATCTCGCCGTCCTGCAGCTGCAAGGCCTGGACGAAAAATGGACCTTTGAGGTCGGCGAAAATTCCGCCACCACGCAAACGATGGATCAGCTCTGCGGCATGCGGGCGCCGGATGGATGGCAGTCCATGGCGCCCTATGAAGGCGAGGTCTTGCGGGCGACGGCCCTGCCGAACAAATACGACTGGCGCGATTATAACGGCGTCACGCCCATCCGCAACCAGGGCGGCTGCGGCAGCTGCTGGGCCTTCAGCACGGTCGCCCCCTTGGAATGCGCCATCAAAATCAAGACCGGCGCCTCGGTGAATTTGTCCGAGCAATGGCTGGTCAGCTGCAACCGGGATGGATGGGGATGCGGCGGCGGATGGAATGCCCACGATTATCACCTGAGCAAAAAGGACGACTGCGCCGGAAACGGCGCGGTGCTGGAATCGGCTTTCCCCTACCAGGCCAAAGACGTGGCCTGCGATTGTCCCTACCTGCACAGCTACTGGATTCAATCCTGGAAATACATCGGCGGCGGCAGCTCGATTCCCAGTCCGGATGCAATCAAGCAGGCGATCCAGACTTACGGGCCGGTGGCCTGTTCGGTCACGGTGGACGGCGCATTTCAAGCCTATAAGAGCGGCGTCTTCAACTCCAGCGCCTCCGGCGACATCAATCACGGCGTGGCCCTGGTGGGCTGGGACGATACGCAGGGCAAAAGCGGCGTCTGGATTATGCGCAATTCCTGGGGAACCGGCTGGGGCGAAAGCGGCTACATGCGCATTGAATATGGATGCTCCAAAATCGGCTTCGCCGCCAATTACGTCGTTTTTGTGGATACGCCGCCGCCCGTCCGCACGCTGACCGTCGCTTCCGCAACGCCCAACAGCGGCGTCTCGATTACCGTGTCGCCCGCCGACAAAAACGGCGCCACCAACGGGACCACGCAATTCACGCGCCGCTACGACAACGGCGACATGGTGACCCTGACGGCGCCGGCGATGGCGGCAGACGGCTCCGATTTTCAGAAGTGGCAGAAAGACGGCGCCAACTTCACGGGAAACACCAACCGTTCCGTCCAGATTCAGATGGACCTGAGCCACACCTTGACGGCGATTTATTATAACCAGCCGCGCACCCTCACAGTGGCCTCGTCCGATTCGCTCAGCGGCGTCTCCATCACGGTCAGCCCGGCCGACAAGACCGGCGCCGCCAACGGGACCACGCAATTTACGCGGATATACAACAACCTGACGACGGTGACGCTGACGGCGCCGCTGACGTGGGGCGCGACGCGCTCCTTCCTTAAATGGCAGAAGGACGGGGCGAACTTCACCAACAACACTCAGGCCGCGGTTGTGGTTACGATGAGCGCGAATCATGCGATGACGGCGATCTATCAACCGACGCCGCGCACGCTGACGGTGGCTTCGACCAATCCCGACGCGGGCGTGACGATCACAGCCGCGCCTCCGGATAGCGCGGGCGCCGGCAATGGCCAAACGGGATTCACGCGGACGTACGGCCATGGGACGCTGGTGACGCTGACGGCGCCGCCGACGGCGCTCGCGGGCGGGCGGACTTTCAGCAAATGGCTGCGCGGCGGCGTGGATTTCAGTGGCAATGGGCAGAAGACGGTTCGCGTAACGATGAATGCCGATTACAAGATGACCGCCGTTTATCTCCCGACGCTGCGCTCGGTGGCTGTGGCCTCATCCAATCCCGCCGTCGGCGTCCCGGTGACGCTCAGTCCTGCCGACAAATCCGGCGGCGGCGGTGGCGCCACTCCGTTTGCGCGCGTCTTTGACGATGGAACGCGTCTGACCATCGGCGCGCCTGTCATGTTGGACGGGAAGGTATTTGCCAAATGGCTGCTTGGAGGCGCGACATTGAGCGGCCAAGCCGTTGCGCAATGGGCGGTGGACGCCAATAGCACACTGACGGCGGTTTACCAGACGCCCGATCGAACCTGCTGGACGCTGTCGGTTTCGGCGGCCATTTACGGCGCCGCCGCGCCGATCGCCGTCGCGCCGGCGGATTACTGCGGCGCAGCGGGCGGCGTTACGCCCTTTGCGCGAGCCTATCGCGCCGGGGACAGCGTTACGCTCACCGCGCCCGCCACATGCGACGCGAGCGGAATCGCCTATCGCTTCAAAACCTGGATGCTGGACGGCGCGATCCTGACCGACAACCTGGACGCCACCGTGACCATGAATGCCGCCCATTCGATTCAAGCGCTCTTTGAGCCCCTTCTGCCGCAGGGCGAGGCGATGCTGCTGGTGGCTTCGATCAATCCGGGCAGCGGCGTACCGATCGCGCTGGACGTCGCGGATAAGATCGGCGCCAGCGACGGCATGACGCCGTTCAACCGGACCTATGACGTCACGCCGCGCTTGGCCGTTTCGCTGACGGCGCCGGTCAAAGCCGGCGGCAATCAGTTCTTCAGCAAGTGGCTGCTCGACGGCGGCGACTTCCTCGGCGCCGACCGGCAAACCGTCAAGATCCCGTTGGGCGCCAGCCACATCGTTTCGGCGGTTTACGACACGCGAAGCACTTGTTCGCTCATCGCGGATTCGGCCGATCCGGATGCGGGCGTCGCCATCGCCGTTTCGCTCGCCGACCTTAACGGCGCACAGGACGGCCTTACGGATTTGCGGCGCATTTATGACGTCGGCTCTACTGTGACGCTGACGGCGCCGCCGTCCGCCGACAAAGGCGGCCAGCCTTACGCCTTCTATAAATGGCTGCGTGACGGCAAGGACTTGGACGCCCCGACGACCTGCGAAATCAGCGTCGTCTTGACCGAAGACGCCACCTTCACCGCCGTTTACGCCGGCAATTGGTATGAAGATTATATCATCGCCTATTCCGACGCGCTGCCGAACCATAAATTCCGCTATCAGATGGGGCATCCGAAGTACGGTGTTCCGCCCGCCGGCATCGTCACCGCGGGCGAAGGCATCGTCCTGCCTTACCAAGACTCAGGGCCTGCCGGCGCCCTTTCGGTGACGCCCAACCGCAAGGCGCTGCAAGGGCGCGCGCCGCGCACGATTCCCCAGATCATGACGGCGGGGAGCTTCGGCCGCGCGTTTATCGCGGCGAACGTGGCGCGCAAATACGCCGGCGCTATCGAGGCCGCGGGCGTTATCAAGTCTCTTTCGATGATCGGCGGCTGCGCGATGGACGTTCGCGCGACGGAAATCGGCTCGTTACGGATGACCGCCCCGCAGGCTCATGGAAATTATCTGACGGCAATCCATACCTCGCCGCCCGAATATCCGGCGCCAGCCAACGGCCGGCGGTTCCTCACGGCGAATATCTCGCTGGCAGGCGTGGCGCTTGCCGAGTTGGACGCTCCGTATCAGCCCGTTTGCCTCCTGGCGCAGACCAAGCGTTACGGCGGTAGCAATCCAATGATCCTTCCGAGCAGCCTTGGCCTGACCACAACCAGCCTGCGCGCCGCCATCGCGCGCAAAATAACCATGATCGGCGGCGAAATAGACTTTGGCGAGATCTCGTCGCAATTGCCTGCCGACGCCTCGCAGTCATGCTATCCGAGCGGCAAAGACGTTTCCATCCTGGCGCGCCTGCTGACCTTGGGCGCTTCCACCTATCCGGCGCACGTCCGCGCGCGCGAAATCAACGTCGAGGCAGGACTGCGCTTGAGCGTCCTGGGAGGCGACATCGCGGGCGACGCCGCCGCCATCGGCCAGGCCTTCCCCGCGCGCATCGTTGCCGGCGGAAGGATTTATGGCGTCTCAGCCCTGCCGGACCGCAAATCAGGAATCGGCGGCTATCTCGGTTGGCGTCCTGAGGCGGGAGCGGCCGGCGCGCAGATTCCCCCTGCGATCGCCCTGGTCGCCGGCGCGGGCGCGCCAGTCGGCGCAGTGTGCGACATCGCCAATGTCAACGGCGCGGCAGGCGCAAACGCCTGGTTCTATGCCGGCGCCGCGCCTGTGGCCTGCGATCCTTGTCTGGCGCCGCAAGCGGTTTATGCGGGCAAACTGTCTCTCCTGACAAAAACCAGAGAACCCGGCGCCATCCGCGGCGCGGCCTTCGTCGCCAAGGACGTCGAACAAGACTTGGTATTGCGCTTGCGGGCGCTGAGAGACGTCGTCAGCCCCGATTTCCAGGTGAACGGCAAGAAGCTCAGCGAGTGGTAGCCGGTCAAAACAGCTGGACGCATCGCTCGGCTACGCCACCCTCTGACGGGGGATTGTGTGGCGTATTTCGCATCATGGGCGCCCATCAGCAGGAAGTTGAAAAGAAGATCCTCTTGCATGCGCCGTTTTTGCCGGCGGGCGCTTTCTTGGACGAGTTTTGCTTTCCCGCCGCGCGCCAACGCCGCAGCGCTGCTGTATTCCCCAACGTATCGTGTGGCATTCTGGGCAATTTAAGAAAAAAAGGAGAGCACAGATGCATGAGGTTAACTGTAAACGGACGAATGCGCGCCAAGGATGGATTGCGGAAATGCCGAGGGTCACGACGCTTGTGGCGGGCGTTTGCGCGCTCCTAGCCATTCTATCATCGTGCGTGGCGCGAGCGGCTGAAAAAGCGGAACTCAAACCGGGCGCGCGTGTCGCGGTCGTTGGCGATTCGATTACCGAGCAAAGACAATACAGCAAATTCATCGAACTTTATCTGACCGTCTGCGTCCCACAATATGACATCCATTGCTTCCAGTACGGTTGGAGCGGCGAGAAAGCCGGCGGATTTGCACGCCGGATGGACAATGATCTGCAAGGCTTCAAGCCCACCATCGTCACGCTGTGCTATGGAATGAACGACGGCGAATATCGCGCTTTCGATGACGCCATCGGCAAGCGATACCAGGACCCCATGAAGGAAATCGTCTCCAAGCTGAAAGCCGCGGGAACCACCGTGATCGTCGGCGGACCCGGCGCCGTGGACACGAAGTACTTCAAGAAGACCGTCAGCCCCATCGTGTATAATGAGAATCTGGCGAAGTTATCCGAGATCGCCAAGAAAATCGCCGCGGAAAACGCCATGCCGCACGCCGACGTGCACGCCGCGCTGATCGCCGCGATGGAAAAAGCCAAGGCAAAGCTGGGCGAAGACTGCGACGTCTGCGGGCGCGATGGCGTTCATCCCGGCGCCAACGGCCACATCGTCATGGCCTATGCGATTTTGAAGGCGATGAACCTCGATGGCGAAATCGGAACCATCACAGCGGATATGAAAGGCCAGGTCACGGCCAGCGAAGGGCACAAGGTCCTTTCGTCGTCCGCGAGCAAACTCGAAATCGAGAGCAAGCGCTATCCATTCTGCTTTTATGGCGATGAAAAAGGCAATTCGACGCGCAGCATCACGCCGTTCGTTCCCTTCAATGAAGACCTGAACCGGCTGACGCTCGTGGTGAAGAACGGCGATGGCGCGCGCGCCAAAGTCACATGGGGCGCCGACTCGAAAACCTTCACCCGCGAGGCGCTGGAAAAAGGCGTCAATCTGGCGGCAGAGTTTCCGAGCAATCCTTTCTCCGAATCGTTCTCCAAAGTGGAATCGGCGATTGCGGCCAAGCAGGACCTTGAGACAATGATGATCAAAGACCTTGTCACGCGCTTCCCTGCGATCCTGAGCCGCACGGACAACGACGCCGAAGTCAAAGCCTCGCTGGACACGCTGCAAAAGCGGTTGATGGCGCGCAACGAGCAGCTGCGCGCCAAAGCCGTGGAAGCCTTTCAGCCGGTCAAGCACACGATCCAGATCGAAAAGAGCGCGGAATAGCGTCGAACCTTGCTACTCGTATTCGAAATTGCGATCTCATAAATTTATCGCAAATGCTGATGCAGGAAGAGTAGTTTCATGCAGATAGGAGCAGCGCCAGCTTTTGGAGTAAGGTGGCTCGCCGCCTTCTTTTTGGCGATTCAATGGC
>JAPLSP010000512.1 GCA_026398575.1 Candidatus Sumerlaeota bacterium
TTATTGCGATATTCTTTATGCGGGAGCGTGGGACTTCGACTATTCTTCTTGCGCCGCAGTACATTGCCTGGGAACAGGCGCGCCCAGGGTAGATCATTGCATCATTGCCCAATCAAGCGGGAACGGCATAGAGTCAGTGAATGGCGGGGAGCCGGTTCTGAGCAATTGTGCGATCGAAGAGAACTCTGGCGCTGGCGTTTATCATAATGGCGGCGCCAATGCTCAAGTGGTCTCATGCACAATCCGAATTAATGGCTCTCATGGCCTCAATCTGCAAAGCGAAGTGAGCGCGACAAGCGGCAACCTGGTAACCAGCAACTCCGGCTATGGGTTGATGTGCCTGCCGAATTCGGTAGCTGAGGCGTTGGCGGCGCCGGCGAACATCTCGGGCAATGGCAACAGCGACCGAATCTGGGTTTATGGAGGAACGCTGAACCGCGCAAGCGAAGCGCATTGGCCGGCGCGAACCTATGTCGCT
The DNA here is from genome assembly GCA_026398575.1 of Candidatus Sumerlaeota bacterium. Next base: position 479 of record JAPLSP010000512.1, read on the forward strand.
GATGGGGTATGGACTATCGCATGGAGTTCGGGCCTAATATTCGAAGCAGGCGCGACTGCTTGGTTCGGGACGGATGAATATATCGAAATCCAAGGCCGGCTGGCCGCGCAGGGAACGGCGGCGAATAGAGTAACTTTGGCGACCGACCGCGTCCCGCCAATCAAAGGTTCATGGCCAGGACTCTATTTCAACGGCGCTCAATCCGGATGCGAATTATCATATACGGATATCCAATGGGCAGGCGCCTCGCTCAATGGCCGGACTGCGACGCTGCGCTGCTCGCAATCGCAAGTGTTTTTGTCAAGTTGCACGCTAGCCAATGGCGCCGGCCATGGCGTTTATTGCGAAGACATCAACTCGTATGTCTCCGTCGCCGGTACAACGATCCGCAACCATAATAACTACCCTTTCCGCGTGCCCGCTCAAAATACAGAAGAGTTTCTCAGGCAGACCTATAGCGCCAACACAATAAACCAAGGAGAGATACTTTGCAATCTTCTGTTGAGCGATGCCACATGGAATTGCGAAGCAATAGACCGCATGCTTGTGCGTCCGGGATATGATGCCGCAAATCATATCACCATCTATGATCTGACCGTCAGCTTTTTGGCTGGTCTGACGTTGGAGCCAGGGACGAAACTTGATTTCGACCAAGGAAGCGCGATGACTGTTTACGGAACTCTGATCGCCTCTGGCGCCACCTCCAATCACGTCGTCCTGTCTTCTTCAGCCGCAGTTCCTAATGCGGGCGATTGGCAAGGTATTAAATTCGAATTTGCTTTGGACGGATTTTTATCTTACTGCGAAATCCTATATGCGGGAGCGCCCCCCATCATTGGGCAACCCGCCGCCGTCGAATGTTCTGGCGGCGCTCAGCCGTCCATTGCCAATTGCCGGATTAGCCATAGCTCCGGATTTGGAGTATATTGCGATTCTATATCGCAGCCAATTCTAAGCGGCACGGAAATTACCGCATGCCAGGACTACGCGCTCGTGGCGAATATCAATGTCTTTCAAACCTATTTCGATCAAAATAACATCCATGACAACCTATATCAGGCAGTAGGAATTTCAGGAGGAACGCTTGCAACCTCTACCGTATGGGATGCCAAGACATTCACGCGCGTATTCATGGATGAGATCATCATTCCGAGTGGTGTGTGTCTCGAATGGGGAAGTGATGTGACCGTCAAGGGACGAGTTCCCCAGAGCGTGCGCGTACAAGGCGGAACGTTGAAAATGCGCGGCGCCACAGGTCATCCGGCGGTCCTTACATCTTTTAACGATAGAGCATACGGCCATATCTGCGGTCCCGGCGCAACGGCTCGCGGCGACTGGGGAAGCATCGTGTTCGAAGGCATGGATTCAGGCGCGAATGAGTTTTCCAATGCGGTGATAGCCTATGGCGGAAACAGCATGGAAATGCTGCAATGCGGCGGCTTTTGTCCGGTGTTTTCTAACATGACTTTGCGCGAGTCAGGGCATTGTGGCATGTCTATCGCTTCGACGGCTTCGCTGGCCCATTTCTCGGGCTGCCATTTTTACAACAATACCGTCAATGGATGCAATGTGAGCGGTCTTGCAACCTTTGACAATTGTGCGGCGACAACTAACGGCGGAGACGGGATTGCATCTGCGGGAAACCAAGGGCTAAGCGCTGCGATAATCATTGCAAGCAGCGCCATTGGCGGGAACGGCGGAAATGGGATAGCGATTACGGGCAGTCCAAGTGCCAATATGACCATGAATGTTACAAGCAGCGTAATCGGAGGCAACGGCTGAGACGGAATCGCAGTGTCAGGAAGCCAAGGCGGCAGTATTGCCGTAAGTGTCACCAGCGCTTTAATCTCCGAAAATGGCGGAGCAGGAACTCGGGTCACTGGCGCCGGCGTTTTGCTCCAGGTCAGCGACTGCCAAATTCGCTCCAATCAGGATACGGGAGTCATTTGTGATGAGGAAATCGCAGTTGATGCTCGCAATAATATCATTAGCGGAAATCAAGGCTATCTTTTCGAAGCTAATGTGAACTGCATCGAGAATGTGTTACAGAACAACACGTTCCTTACAGGCGCCAACAGTAACCTTTATAATGCCTATGGGATTCATGGGGGCGAAATTGCAGGAGCTATGAATTGGAGCCGCAATTTGTTCTCCGGACAGCCATTTGCTTATCTCCTGATGGGAGATGTAACCGTGCCGGATGACGCTTCTCTTCAAGTTTCGCCAGGAGTTGTTGTAAAGCTGCAAGGCGCAAACCTGAGCGTCCAGGGAAAGCTTGAGGCTAAAGGCGCCTACGATCAGCAGATTGTATTTACATCCTGCTGGGACAATTCCATCCAACCCCATACGATGCCCGACAATGCAACCCCCCATCAGGGCGACTGGGGAGCGGTGTCATTCGAGAATGGGAGCAAGGGAACGCTCGCTTATTGCCGCGTGCGCTATGGCGGCGCGAACCAGTCAATGCTTTCTATCTCAGGGGCCTCTCCGGTCATTAAACTTTGTTCCTTTGAGAATTGCCAGATGACGCCCATATTTTGTCAAGGAGACGGCAATCCGATTCTTGGCGGCAACCATATTTATTCCTGCGGCCACGACGCCATGGAATGCGGCCCTTCAGCGAGGCCGGTCGCTGTCAGCAATACATTCCGCCAGTTCGGCGCATCGGGCGTCAAGAACGATCAAGTATCGGGGTATTTTAAATTCATTAATAATATTATCTATAGCGGCCCTGGAGGATGGGCCATATCACACAGTTCCCAAACCCTGTCGCTCGAAGCGGCCTATCAGTTCAACAGCGCATACAATACCCTTGGTCAATATACGCCTGATAGCGGCGTCACGTCGCAACCAATCACGATCCTTGGAGAGACCAATCGCTACGAGAATCCGAGGTTCAGTTCCGCAGCTTTGAATGCGTACCTGCAAACCGGCTCGCCTTGCCTTGCGACCGGCGTGGCTGCATCCAACAGAGGCGCCCCCCCATTCCCGGCCCCTCCGAATTCCAATGCATATCGTTTAAATGTGTCGCAGCCGGCCGATGGAAGCACGTGTTATCTGGGCTCGCCCTTGACCATCCAAATAAGCGTGCGCAGCGACAGCGGAATCTTGAAAGCCGGAATGATTTGCAGCGCTTATCTTCTATATAAGAACGGCATGGAGATGACAATTGGCGCATTCACAGATGTAGGGGGAGGAACTTATTCTACTCAAACCCTTCCCTTGGACAACACGGGATCAGCGACGCTATTTCTCTTTGCCCGGAAGAATGGAAGCCCGGAGACTGCATTCAATTGTGTGGCAATTAATGTTGCGCAACCCGCGCCGTCGGCCCCGGCCAGTCCGAATCCAGCAGACGGCGCCACTCGCGTCCCGATTGGCATAACACTGGACTGGAGCGATTGTGACTGGACTGAAAGCTATGACCTTTACCTTTGGAAGGCATCGCAACCCAAGCCGACAACCCCAACAGCGGCAAACCTGGATCGCAGCGACTATACGCCCCCCATGTCGCTCGAGCGGGATACCCTTTATAGCTGGCAAGTAGTTGCGAAGAGCCAAGGCGGAAACACAACCGGGCTTGTATGGTCTTTTGCAACGGAAACCGCCGCGCCCGATACCGGAACGGTTATTGTCTCAGTGAAGCCATCGAGCGCAACGTGGTCGCTGACAGACAGCGATGGCGGCGTCACGACTGGAACTGGTAATGGCATCTTTCCAAATATGGCGACCGGCATGATTGAAATCACATGGATGCCGCTTTCAAACTTCGATCTACCGACGTCCAATCCAATGCTTCAGAGCCTCGACCGAGGCACAACAATTGCTTTTGAAGGGCGCTACACACTGCCCATTAACGTCTTGCGCGCGCTGCTTGCAGGCAAAATCGCGAATCCAACACTGGACCAAATTGAAGCAGCGGACGTTAATCGTGACGGGGTCATTGACATCGCCGATCTTATCTCACTTATCGCAATCGGACGATAAAAAGGAGTTACCGATGCATGATGGACGTTTGAATGCAATAGCCCTGATTGGCTTCATATTCTTTGCTATTGCCACAGCGATCGTGCCGCTTGCAGTGTTAGGGCAAACATCCGCGACGTTAAGTTCTGCGACGCAAAATTCCGTGTCGCTGTCTTCGATGCCTGCGATGATATTCGCGCCC
>JAPLSP010000596.1 GCA_026398575.1 Candidatus Sumerlaeota bacterium
GGCCTACCATGCGGCGCCAGATTTAATGAGCGGACAGAGTCACTCCTGAAGTTATGCAGGCAGACAAAAGCTGGAACGCGCCCGCGGGCTTTCGGGCTTTCCGAGGCGGGATTTCCTGTTGACCGCGATGCGCAAACGCATGTATCGGTCATGAGCGGCTGATAATTTTTCCTCAATCATAAAACTCGTGAAAGGTCCGGCGTCATGCCCAAAGCGCTCATCACAGGCATCACAGGACAAGACGGCTCTTATCTGGCCGAGTTCCTGCTGACCAAAGGTTATGCGGTCTTCGGCATGAATCGGCGCAACAACACGGAGACCTTCGAGAAGATTCAGCATCTCATCAAGCGGATCCATGTCGTCTCCGGCGACCTCTTGGATCAAAACTCCCTGCAACAGCTGATCGAGGAGATCAAACCGGACGAGATTTATAATCTTGCCGCGCAATCTTTCATTCCGGCGTCCTGGCGTCAGCCGCTGCTGACGGGCGAAGTGACGGCCCTTGGCGTCACGCGCCTGCTCGAAGCCATTCGCGCCGTGAATCCGGGCATTCGACTTTATCAGGCCTCCACCAGCGAGATGTTCGGCGCCGTCAGCGTCTCGCCGCAAACTGAACAGACTCCCTTTCACCCGCGAAGCCCTTATGGCGTGTCCAAGGTCTATGCTTACTGGATCATGGCGGCCTACCGCGACCGCTATGGGCTGCATTGCTCTTCGGGAATTCTCTATAATCATGAGTCGCCGCGGCGCGGTCTGGAATTCGTCACGCGCAAGGTCACGCGGGCGGCCGCGCTGATCAAGGCCGGGCTGATGAACCGGCTCGAAATGGGCGATCTGGAAGCGCGGCGCGATTGGGGTTTCGCCGGGGATTATGTGCGGGCGATGTGGATGATGCTTCAGCAGGAACAGCCAGGCGACTATGTGATCGCCACCGGGCAGACGCACTCCGTGCGGGAACTATGCGAGGTCGCGTTTGCGCGCGTCGGATTGGACTATCGCGACCATGTCGTTGTGGATCCAAGCCTGTTGCGCGGCGCGGAGGCGGCCCAACTGGTCGGCGATCCCACCAAAGCGAAAACAATACTTGGCTGGACGCCGCAAGTCGGATTTAAAGAGATGATCGAGATGATGGTTGATGAAGACCTGCAGAATGCAAAATGAGAAATGCAAAATGAGAAATGCAAAATGAGAAATGTAAAATGACAATTGCCCAAAATTTAGAAAATATCCATCGCTGGATGGAGGAAGCGGCGGGGCGGGCGGGGCGCGATCCGCGGGACGCGCAGTTGTTGGCCGTGGTCAAAAATCGCAGTCTGGAAGAAATCCGGCAGGTCTATGAGGCCGGGGAGTGTCTGGCGGGCTTCAACCGGATTCAGGAAGCGCAGGAAAAAATCCCCGCCGCGCCCGCCGGCATTCAGTGGCATCTGATCGGACATATTCAGACCAACAAGGCTAGGTTCGTCCCAGGCTTGTTTCGCATGGCGCATTCCGTGGACAGCTTCCATGCGGCGTGGTGGCTGAACAAGGCGCAGATCAATATGGGAACCGGCCGGTTTGATATTTTGCTGGAAGTCAATGTTTCCGGCGAAGAAAGCAAGTATGGCCTGAAGCCTGAAGAGGTGGAAATCGCGTTGCGTGATATCGCCAAAATGGAGGCGCTGCGCGTTCGCGGCCTGATGACGATGGCGCCGCTGGTTGAGAATCCCGAGGACACGCGTCCGATATTCCGCGCCTTGCGGCTGCTGCGCGACCGATTGCGCGACTTGGGCCTCGAGAATGCGCCGATGGATCATCTCTCAATGGGAATGACCAACGATTTTGAGATCGCCATAGAAGAAGGCGCGACCATTGTACGGGTGGGGACAGCGATTTTTGAGTGAGAAGGAGACAGGAGACGGATGCGCCTCGCGGTGTAGATGCTCTGCATGCACAGGACTTTTATCGCTGAGCAATGAAAAGCGGGACTTATCCGAATTGGCGCCGAATGGTAGGCCGTCCCGCTC
>JAPLSP010000074.1 GCA_026398575.1 Candidatus Sumerlaeota bacterium
GCGGGACGGCCTACTATTCGGCGCCAATCTGGACAGACTGCGTCCGTGATTGCCTGGCGATTAGGATTTTGCGCCTAAAGAGCAGCACCCTCGCAAGGCGCGCATCCTCGTCAACCCAGGTTTGAGTGACCACGCGAGCCATACATCATCTCGTGGGAGCATAGACTTCCCGATCAGCGCGCGTCAATGCCCTCGACCGCCTGCCCCCATTTTTTCGCCATGCGCAGCGTGGCGTCGAGCTTGGGATAATCCGAGGGCATGCTGTCATAGAATTCGACTTAGCGGGCGGCGCTATTTCTGGCAGCGCAGTTGTCCCTTGCCACGCCAATCATGGCGCAGGCGCTATGTCATTATTCTTATAGATGACCAAGTTGGCATTCGATTTCGGCGCCTTTTGGGTTTTGGCGACGTCGCCATAAATGCGCGCAATGCCGACGCCCGTCTTGGATGTTTTGAGAACGCCAATCTTGCCGCCGGCAGTGTCCACCTGCGGCGCCACCGCTGTGATGACGCCAGCGTTTGTGGTGGCGGTCCCGCCTGCCATAAACAGGCCGTACAAGCCTGCCTGGCCATAGATGGCGCCGATATTCTTGGCGGTTTTGGCGGAGGTGAGCGGATCCAGGCCGGAGACGAGAACCACGATGTTGGCTGTCTGCAAAGCGTCATTGGTCGGGTCAATGCGGGTGGGCAGATTGTTGCGGTCGCCGATGAATCCGCCGCCTTCGCCAACGCCGGCCACTTTTTTTACGGTGGAGCTGAAGGCGGATACTTTGCCATCCACCAGATAGAATCCCGGCAAAATATCGCCGCCCGCGGCGGTGATCGCCATGTTCTGCGAACTGTGAAGTTTGCCGATGCCAATATTCGCCGGATAAAACTTGCCGTTCAGCGCCAGCCCAACGCTTGAGATTTTCTTGATTTCGCCTACGACGGTATGGGGGCGCAGGACCGCGCCTTTGGCGAGGATCGAAGGCACGAGACCCGCTTGCAGGTCATTCGTGGCGCCGGCGCCGCCGAGGAAGCCGGACTCGGAGACATAGAACTGGCCTGCTGCGCCCGCCGCTTTGAATTTCTTGGATTCCAGCTGGATCAGACTGAACGGCTGCCCGGTGGGCGTAACAAGCGCTTCGAGATTGACGCCCGCCAGCTTGAGCGACGCGCGTTTCGTCGTCACGTCTTTGGCAAGAATCGCGGTGATTGCCTGCACCGGGCTGAGCGGACTATCCGTCATGGCGATGGCGCCGACGCCGCCCGTGGTCTCGATTTGGCCGATCGAAGCGTTGGTCGCGGTTATCCTGGGCAGGGCGCCTTTGGCCGAGAGGCGGCCGATTCGCGCTTCCGTGGAAAGCCTGGCCAGTCCTGCGTTCAATTGAATGAGCGGAATGCCGGGCAAATTAGCCAGTTGGGCCGGATCTTTTCTGGTCGCTTTATTAATCTTGATCAGCAAAGTGTCGCTGTCGCTTCCGCCCGTGATGGAGATGGAACCGCCCGTGATGAGAATGCCTTGCGAGCCGTCGAAGGCCGTCGCCGGTTTGCCTTTGCCGTCTTTGCGATAAAGGACATCATAAACCCCCGTCAAGTCCGCGGTCTGAGCCGCTATCCTTTGGGCGTCGAAATCCTGCCCGGTCGGATTCGATCCCAATGCATTATAAGCTCTGCGGAAAGGCAGGAAGCCCCAGCCTGGCGCCGAAGCCTGCAGATAACCCGATAAAGGATTCGGCGCCGCAATCGAAAAACCATAAGCGAGCGCGCCGCTGCCAATGCCCTGCGAAGTGGCCACGACATTGCCATTCACATCGGTAATGGTAACGGTTACCGGCGTCGCGGCGGCGCTCGACGGGAAGCGAACCGCGCCATGGATGAAAATAGAAGGCGCGGGGAGAGGCAGAGCATCAATGGCCGCGCCAAGATTCACTCTAGGCCTCGAGATGGTGGTAACTTTGGGGTCCGTGACGATATTTCCAGTTGCGAGCAATTTGGCGCGAACTTCGCCGGGCGTCAGATAGCGATGCATTTTTGCCATGGCCGCCGACTGCAACGCGGCCACTGCGCCGGCGGCATAGGGGCACGCGGCAGACGTGCCGCCAAAAGAATCGTAGTAATCTCCCGCGCTGTAGCCAGCGGCGCCGGAGATGTCGAGCGTGTAACAGTCATTGGACGGCGCGAAGAGCGTCAGGAAGCTGGCGGAATTCGAAAACGCCGTTACCTTGTCGGCGCTGGTGGGGTCATCCACATAATAGCCCGAAGAACATCCGCCCGTTGCAATCTTGGCGGCGCAACTGGCGCCGTCAACGCAGGGCGTAAAGTTTCCGAAACTGCCGTCATACACCGCGCCCACCGAGATGACGTACGAAATACAAGCGGGCCAGCCGATGGAATCGCAAAACCCGTCATTGCCCGAGGAGGCCACCACCGTGATTCCGGCGGCTACGGCGTTGGCGGCCGCTTGCGTCATGCCCGCGGACGCGCTATCGCATAGACTGAAATATTGCCCGCCGCCAAAACTGGTGCTGATGACCATGATCGGATAGGAGGTGCTGTCATTCTTGTGGCTGACGCACCAGTCCCACCCGGCGATCATGGCCGCGCCGGTGGCCGAGCCCGTATTCCCCGTTGATATCTTGACGGCGTAAAGCTTGGCGTCAGGCGCCACGCCGCCGATATAATCGCCCGTATTTCCTACCGGGCCGGCGGCGATGCCCGCGCAGCACGTTCCATGCGCCTGAGACTGGGGGATCGGATCGGTCGTGCCGGCGTCGCCGGTATTGGTTCCGCCGATGACCTTGGAATTGGGAAATACGCCCGCGCCGAGCAGGGGATGTTTATAATCCACGCCCGTGTCGCAGATCGCAATGGCCATCCCGGCGCCGCTATACGTCGAGCGGGTCGCCAGCGCGTTCATCAGCGGAACTCCCTGCCGCAAGTGCATTTGGACCGTGAATACTTTTTCAATCGCCTTGACCGAAGGGTCGTTGACGAGTTTGTCCAGGCCATCCCACGAAATCATCCCAGAAAATCCCGCGAAGTTTTCATAGCGATATTTCACGCTGCATTCCTGGGAGGCCAACCGCGACAAGCAGTCGTCCTCCAGCGCGGCGTTGATCTGGTGGCGCCGGCTCAACGCGGCCTTGTCATTCCATTCGGCTTCGTTCAGCGCCTGCAACGGCTGTAGAAGCGTGACGATCACATTAGCCATGCCGCCTCCTTCCTCGAAGGCTCGAGCCAAGTCATTAAAATCCGCGATGAGGGGTGCTTTTTCGCGCGCGATGGCCGCCACATTGATTGCCGGCCCTGCCGGCGCCGCGCCTGTTTGATCATCGCCGGCAATCGTTCCGCTTATGCTCAAGACAAGCAGCGCGGCGAGACCTATCATAGGATATCCCAAATTTCTTTTTGCGTGCTTCATGAGCGTTGCTCCTTTGTATGTTGGCTTTCCGGCGCTCTGCTCCAGCCTCAAGTTTTGCCCCGATTGTTGTTCGGACGTGAGTATTGGCCTGCGCGGGAAAAAGTCAATCGCAAGCCGTATCGGGAAATCCCTGAATTTGCCATCGGGGATTTCCATTCCTTACATGAATATTTGTGATGAACTGATATCGTCGTATCTGCGAATATTAGCGCTTACTTGCCGATCACTTGGTAGTCGCCTTAGCGAACCGGCGCCGCGGCGCCGGATTTGATTTTCTTGCGCAGACTCTTGGGCGCGAAGACCGGCGCTTTCGATGACCAGTAAAAGCCGTCGCAGGCTGGCAGGCCGCCGGCGCTTGTCACGAATCGCTTCACGGCGCCGGATGAATTCGGCGTGATGATCGTGACGCCTTCCGACGTCGCCACGCTTTCCACGCCCGCCACCATCGCCGCCTTGATCCCCTTGATTCCCTGCACGATGCCGATGTCTTTCTTCGCCGCTGATCCGCTCGCGCCGGGATAGATCATGCCCGAGACAATCAGCGTCAGCGCCGGCGAGGTCGCGGCGTCCGCGCCGGCGGACGGCGCGATATGGCCGCCGCGCGAACTCATCAGGCTCGCTTTGATCTTCTTGATTTCGCCCGACGCCAGAATCGGGCCTGCCACGTCGCTGCCCGCGGCCGTCAGGGTCAGCGCCGAACCGGCTTTGATCAGACCTGCATCGCTCGCGATCATGGCGCCGCCTTTCTTCTTCTTTCCGCTCAGCGTCGCCACGACGGCGCTGTTCGGAATTTCGATCCGCCGCGCGCCCACGCCCGCCAGGGCGATTCTCACACTGCCCCGGGTCAGGGCGCCGGTTGAAACGATGACGGTTTGCTGCGGCGTCTCGACAACGTTGTCGTCATTGATCAGCGTCATCGCCACGTGCTTCAAAATACCGGCGACAAACAGCTCGCCCACCGCCGTTCGGGCCGCCGTGAGCGACGCGAGATTGCTCGTAACATCCACGCGGGCGATCGGCACGGCGGTGTTCAGATTGCGCAACGAGCCTTCGACGCTGACGGTTGTGATGCCCGCGATATTTTTCAGAATCGTGATGCCCTTGGCGGCATTATCCACCGCCTTCTCGGCCGCCCGGCCCCTGAGCATGATGATCTTGAGATCGGAAGTGGAACCGCTGTCTGTAACCTTCAATCCAATGCCGCCGCTGTCGCTCGTCACCGTCGCCGTGCACCGGACCGCCTGGATTTTATAGGCGGCCAACTCGCTGGCGACGGCTATCAAGTTGATCTTGAAAGTATTGGCCGTGTCCGCGTTGGTCTTGAAGCTCGCCGAGCCGCCGAAGAGCACCTTGGTCTTCGGCTTGAGGGTGATCGTCATCGTGGCGATCACGCCGGGGGCGATGGCCTCCGCCGGCAGCGTTCCCGTGAAGCCGGCAGGCAGGATAAGATCCATGACGGTGAGCGGCGTGCCGCCTGCATTGAAAATGCTCAAAGCTTTGGCCTGTGACTCGCCGCCCACCTTGGCCGCGGCCACAATCACTTCCCCTCCATTCGGGACAAGCATGGCCCCGTCATAGAGCGCGATCTCAGCGGTGGAGGGCAGCGGCGCATAAACCGCCATCATCGCCATGTTCGCCGTCATGGCCACAGCGGCCGACCGGGCTGCGCTATAGGACGATCCGTCCTTGTCCCATCGCAGGAAGATGTGGGCGTCCACCGCGTACGGCGCCGTCAGCGATACCATCGCCGAGGCATTGTACACGAGCGACAGCGGCGTCACTGCGCTGCCATAATTGAGATTGTCATTCGGGCTGACGAGAATCGAAACGCCGTTGGACGGATTGGCGGAATTCACTTTCAGCCGATAGGGGCTGTTGGAAGGCGCCGGATAGGCTGTCAGATCGCTCTCGAGGAAGTCCGCGGGCACGCCGTTTCCGCGCGAAACGCCAGCCAAAAAAGATGGATCCGCGATATCCAGCCACGTGATCCGAATCGTGCCGTCAAAAAACATTTCAATCTGGAAATTGTTCACTTCCGAGGCGCCATATTTGGTGATGTTCTGCCAGGTCACCACGGCGCGATCGCTCAATTGCCGCCAGGAAACCGCGGCGCCGTTTCCGGGATACAGATCATCGAACAGGCCGGAGATGCGGGGCTTCCTGAAGTGGGCGGCGTATGATTCATCATACGCCGTATCGCTCGTGCCGAAGGTAATGTATCCGTTGCTGCCGACGTAGAAACTGCCGTAGGAAACGCCATAGAGCGCCACCTGCGCGCCACCGTCAAGCGTCGCCTGCATACAGCTGTCAAGGCCCAGCGGCAAAATCGTCGCGCCGGCGGGATTGACGGGAAAAGCATAAACCGGCTCGCAGCAGGCGCGATAGAACGCGGCGCCGCCATCCGGAATCAGTGTCAGCTGATGATGGCTCAGATCGGCGCCGCCGGCCGCAAAATCCTGTGTGAAATAGTCCTGGCGTACCGTCAATCTGACACTGCGCAATTGCTCGACGGCGGACGCCGGGTTAATAAAGATCATCTTGGCGGCGTATGTTCCCGTGCTCAATGCGTTCGTATTGCTGTTGAAACTGATGGCGACCACCGCCGAAGTTCCCGGCGCCAGCGCGCCGGAAGCCGGCGCGAACGAGAGCCATGCGGCGGCGGGCGCAGTCGCGGCGGACCAGTTCAGAGGCTCGGCGCCGCGGTTGGTCAACGTATAGAAGTTGTTGCGCGGCGCAAAAGGACCGCCCGCGAAGCCAATGGCGTTGAAAGCCGCCAGCGGCGATACCTGAAGCGCGTCAACATAAGCGGTCAGATCGCTTGCCAGGAAATCCCCCGGAACCCCGCGCCCCTGCGATATGCCGGCCAAGCCCCTTTGCTCCGACAGTTCCAGCCACGTGATACGAATCCGGCCATCGAAGAACATCTCGACTTGGAAGCTGTTGCTTCCGCCGGCGCCATAGATCGGCACGTTCTGCCAGGTGATCGCGACAAGGTCCTCCGTCTGTTTCCATGACACGCTTCCGCCGGCGGAGGGATTCAGATCGTCGGCCAGCGCCGATATTCGCGGCTGGTTGAAATGCTCGGAGAAAGTATTGCCGAAGCCGATGTCGCCGGCGAGGAACGAAATATGGCCGTTGCTGCCCACATAGAAGCTGCCATAGGCCGTCCCATACAGCAGCGCCTGCGCGCCGCCGGTGAGTGTTACCTGCGCATAGTAATCATCCGTCAGCGGCAACTTGGTTCCGCCCGCCGGGTCCGTCGGAAACTCCGTGACGGATTCTAAAAACGCCTTATAGAAGCTCATGCCGCCGTCGGGCTGCCAAGTCAGGCTGTGATAGGCTAAATCGTTGCTCCCCGCCGGGAAGAGCTCCGTAAAATAATCCCGGCAGACGTAAAGAATCATTCTACGCTTAGTGGTGTACTTTGTGCTGGTGTTTCTGAATGTGAGCGTGCTCGGGTAAACTCCAATGGCAAGATGGTTTGCCTGCGCGTTCAGGCTGGCCGTGATCTGGGTCGAGGAGGTTGGCGCCAGGCTTCCGCTGCCGGGCGCCACCGTGATCCAGGGCGCATCCGATGAAACCGTCCAACGGGTGGTGTTGCCGCCGAGATTGCCGATGGTGTAGGTCTTGGAAATCGGCGTGAACGGGCCGCCGGGGATGCCGCGCGCGATGAAGTCGTCGGCCGGCGTCACATTCATCCAGTCGAGAACCGTCAAGCGGACCCCGCGCGTCTGCACGGCGCTCGTGGCCATATCCGTAATCAGGATTGCGGCGTAATATTGCCCCCCCAGCAGTTTGTAGGAGTTTGCGTTCACGCTTGCCCGGATGACGACGCTCTGGCTCGTGTCAAGGGCGCCGGAAGTTGGAAACAGGTAAACCCAGTTTGCCGATGGCTGCGCCGTCCAAGCCGTACGAACGGAGCCGTTATTTGTCAAAGTGTACTCTATAAAGCCGGGAGCGAAAGGCCCGCCCATGACCCCTTGCGAAATCAACTCCGTTTGGGGCGTGATCGCCAGCCAATCCAGGGCGCCGGCGCCATTCAGCTTGACGATCACTTCCGGGCTGTTGCGGTCATTGCTGGAAATGCGAATGCGGTTCTCGGAAGAAACCGCCTCCAGCGGCGCATATTGCGCGTCAAAAGATAGCGATTGCCCGGGTCCAAGCCTGACGGGCATCGCAGGAAGGCCGTTGAGTTTGAATACCGGCGCCGAAGCGGAGACCGGAGCAGGGATGGGCGGCAAATTTTTCATCGCGCCCGCGGAGGCTTTCGCCGGCGCGGCCTTCAGCAAGGGCGCCCTCTCAGCCGATCCGCCTTTTGCCGTGGATTGATTCAGAAGCTGCTGCTGGGCGCTGATCTGGCCGCTGAACGTGTTGGGTTCGGACACGATGACGTTGTCGAAATAATGAATGCAGCCATCTCCGCTATACGCCAGCAAGCCAATCCAGCCGGACTCCAAGATGCTGTCATCCCTTCCCGACCAGGTCACAACGCCGTTGAAGGCCACCGTGATATTGCCGCCGCAGATGGCGACCTCCACGAGGTTTGCCGTTTCGCTGGTATTGAGATTCGAAGTGTTGGTCCAGTTTTGGAGAAAGGAGAATTCGCCGTCAATGTACTTGCCGACGTAGTAACTGCCGCTGCCGGAGATGGAGACCCGGTAAGCGCTGCCCGTGTGGGTTAGGTAATCAAAATCGCTGCCGGCTCTCAAAATCAACGAGGCGGCGGCCTCCTCATCCGTTCCCGTCCGCCGCATCATCACGGAAATATGCGCATCCGCCCACTCCTGGCCGGCGTAAAACGATTCCATGCTCGCGTTCGCATAGGGGGTTTCCGCCTTATACTCTCCTCCAACCACTTGCCAGGCGTCCGCGGGAGTGGGCTGCCAATCTTGCGCCGAGCCGTCGTCGAAGTTCTCGTTGTACAGCTCTATCAGGCGGATATTCGTCACGACCAGATCATGCAGCGTGTCGGTATTGGCGACCGTCACGCGCCGCGTTGCGGCCGTGCTGATAAAGACCGGGCCAAACGGCATCTTCCAATCGTTGATGGGAGGAATGGAATCCGTGACCTCGATGACGCCGGGGATCGGCAGCGCCGTCAGGCTGGCGCAACGCATCTGAAGCGTGGCCGACGTCAGATTGACGAATATCACGGATCCATAATAAACGCCGGTGGTCAGAGCATCCGCGCTGCTGTTGATGGCGATGGAGACGCTCGTTGACTCCCCCGGCGCCAGAGTGGAGGACGACGGAGAAACGGTCAGCCATGTGGTGGTGGTGGCTGCCGCCCAGTTCAGCGTTGTCGCGCTGCGATTCGTCAGCATATAGGTGGCGCTGGACGGAGCAAAAGGTCCTCCCGTGTAACCGAGAGCGGCCAGATCGGTTGCCGGCGTGATCAGCAGCGGGTCCGGAACCAGTTCGGGATAAGCCGTCAAGTCGCTCTCGACAAAATCCGAAGGCAAGCCCTGCCCGCGCGAGATGCCGGCCAGCCCATGGGGGTCTGAGATATCCAGCCAGGTGATCTGGATGGTTCCATCAAAGAACATTTCGATTTGGAAGCTATTCGATCCAATGCAGCCATACGCCGGTATGTTCTGATAGGTTATCGCGGCCCGATCCTCCAGTTGCCGCCAGGTCACGCTTGCGCTGGTTTCGGGATACAGATCGTCAAACAATGCCGCGATGCGCGGCGCGGCGAAGTGCGCGGCCAATGACGGTTCATAGCCCGAATCCCCCGATCCGAAGGTGATGGATCCATTGCTGCCTGCGAAAAATTCACTATAGGCGGTTCCATAAAGCAGAACCTTGGCGCCGCCGGTCAACGTCACGGTGGCATAGCTGTCATCCGTCAACGTCAGGGATGTTCCGCCCGCCGGATCCGTCGGGAACGCCGTGGCCGCTTTGCAATATGCGTAGTAGCCGTCCGGGTTGGCGCCTGGAATAAAGGTCAGGGTGTGGTTCGCCAGATCGTTATCCGAAGCGTCGAACAGCTCGGTGAAATAATCGGGGAGCGCCTGTCCCGCCACGATGTTGGCGTGCGCGGCTTTGGAGACGGCGCCGCCGCTGTATATAGCCCACGCGCTGTAATAATATCGAATGCCAGTAACGAGCGGCCCGTCCGAGCAGCTGGCGCCCACTCCGGAGAATACCGGAACGCCGGCGGACGTGGAGGATGGATAATCCAACCCATCGCGGCGAATGATCACGCTTTGAAATCCGGCGTCCACCGGAAGGGCCCACGTCAGCGCGACGGTGGGGATCCCATTGTATGAAGACGCGTGGAAGGCGCCCACGCCGGCGGGCAGCGGCTTGATCTCAACCGCAAGGCAGGCGTTTTCGATATTCTCGCGCTCTGCCGCCGTCAGCTCCAGGTTGATGCCCGCTTGCGTCAACGCGCGGTACAGGTCCTCGTAATCCGAGGAACTGGTCAGCAAATGAGTCTGGCACTCATAAAACAATTGAGCCACCAGTGTGACGCCCATGCTGGTGATGGTATAGCCGTTGAAACTCGCGCCGTCCGTCAGCAGGTAGCACAGCTTATTGCCGACGCCGCTGTTGGCGTGAACGCCGCCGTTGTCGCCGCTGCCGGAATACCACAGCGGACTGCCCATGCGGTCGGGATCGCCGAACTGGGGCGGATCGGCCATGTTGCGGATTGCGCCGATGGGCATGTTTTCCCCGATGAGCCAGCGCTCGGAGGCCGGTTGCGTCAGACCGATGTGCGTCAACTCGATGAACTCACCCCAGATGTCGGAAAACGATTCATTGATGGCGCCCGATTGATTCGCATAAACCAGTCCGGAGCAGTATTGCGTCACTCCGTGCGTCAACTCGTGGCCGGTGACGTCTTCGACGGCAAAGTGGTCGCCGAAATACATGCGATGTCCGTCCCAATAGGCGTTTTGATAAGGGCAGGGAGAGGACGGATCGCAGTAGCGCACGGTGGCGCTCAGCAGAAGACCGAGATCATCAATGCTGTCGCGGCCATGCATGGTATAGTAGAAATCGTAGGTGTCTCCCAGGTAGTCGTAAGCTTTGTCCGCCTCGACGATGCCGCTGGCCGCGCTGCCTTCCGCGCGAACCAACGTCCCCGGATTGGCGGTTGTGTTGTTGGAATCATAAATGGCGCGCTGCTTGGCGGTTTCAATCAGCGAAAAATGCCAGAGGATTTTTCCATTGTGCGCATCCATCACAATCTGTTCCGCGAATGCCTCGCCGTCGCGAGAGGACGCCTCTACCAACCAGGCAAGACGAACCGCTCCTTTATTTCCAAAAAGCGCGGGATCGTAAACGATCAGTTCCGGCGCGTTAGAGCGCAGGTCTGCTCTATGGCTTTCCTTCTTCGCCCAGGCGGTGGATAGAGCGACGGCCTGTTGCGAAGTCAGGGTTGGCGCAAATGCAAAGCCCGCCTGGTCCAACGCCGAAACCTTGGGCGCCAACCGGCTGATCAGGCATTCGACGCCGTTCTCATTCGTCTGAGCGATGGCCTCGGCGCCCCAGATGCGGATTCCACCATAAGTCTGCTGGAGCCGCATATATGAGCGTCCTAATTTATGGCCTGGCTTCACGCTCAGGACGGCGAAATCGCCCAACGGACTTGGCTCGCAAACCAAATCGCCCAGTTGCTGAATGAATGACCGCGCCAGGCTTTCGGGCGGCATGGTTTTTCCGGCGGCTTGTTGGACAGGGAAAGCGCCAGCGGACGGGGCTCCGATAAATCGAATATATCCATCCTGCGTCAGATCGAGACGAGTCTTCTCGTTTGTCGTGTTGGCATTCGCAGAGACGGCCCATTGCCTCGCGCGCGCCGCACGCATCAGCGATTCCGGATTTCCCGGTTGCGCCGAAACCGTGCTCAACAACAGCAGCAATCCCACTACTGCGCCTGCGATCCTTAAGGGCCTCAGTATGATCATTAAAAGGAATCCCCCACCACTTGCTTTGTAACAATGACCAAACACCATACAAAAAATAGTATAGCGCATTTTTCACGGCTTGCAGTATTCGTCCGCCTAGTCCGTGCCAGTCCGTGCCAGTCCGTGCCAGTCCGTGCCAGTCCGTGTCAGTCCATGTCAGTCTGTGCTCGTCCGTGCCAGTCCTATCACTTGCCCCGTTTGGATGGAGCGTTCCTCGGCTTCGCAAATTTCCACCGAGCTCGCTGCATCCGCCGCTGTCACAATAGCGGGAGGCCGCCCGGTCTGAATGCATTCCACCATGTAGGCCAGCTCGCGCTGATAGCCGTCACCCCTCTGGGCGTCTTCAGCCGTCGCGGCGATGACGCGGGGCGGCTGTCCCTTTTCGAAGAGGCGCAGCGTCCCGTCTGCCCGGCCAACGTCATAGTCCGCCGTGGCGTTTTCGAAGATGACGGTATAAGACATGCTGAATCCGAATCCGGCGGTCATCACCCATCCGCCTTCGGCCGACACGCATGCCCCGGACTCGACCTGATACTGCGTAACGACATGGTCAACGGCGCCGCTGCAGAACGTGAAGCCGGTCGAGTAAACCGTTCGCGGTCGGCCAAAGCAGAATTGCACGAAATCCGTGTCGTGGATGTGCAGGTCCAGCAGCGCGCCGCCGGATTTGGCGCCGTCGAGAAAGTCGCTGCTCCAGCCCGGCGGTTCTGCCAGGCGCCGGAAGCGCGCGGCCAACACGCGCCCATAAGTCTTGTTCGCGATGGCGCTTTGGAGCCAAGACCATTCGGGCCAGAATCGCAGGCACATCGCGGGCATGAAAAAGCCTTTCGCCGCCTCCGCTGCATTGACGATTTGGCGCGCCAGCGCGTGCGTGCGGGCGAGCGGCTTTTCGCATACAACGTGTTTGCCCGCCTGCAGCGCCGCGATGGAGAGTTTCGGATGCGCATGGGTAGGCACGCACAAATCAATAAGGTCAATCTTTGGATCAGAGAGCAGCTCATCCAGATTTTTCGTGGCCTTCACTTGCGACAGGTCCAGCTTGAGCGGATCGCCGCCGCCGATGTTGCCACTGATGTTGGAGAAGTCGCCGTCGGGAGGCAGGCGGACGGCGTCGCAGATGGCGGCGATTCGCGCGCCGGGAATCCTGCGATAAGCCTTGAGGTGCGTAACCCCCATAAATCCCAGCCCCACAACAGCGACATTAACAGTCTTCATCGCGGCTCCCCTTCATATCGGAAATCAAAACTATTCACAGCGCTTCTTGAAGCCACAACAGCGACATTAGCAGTCTTCATCGCGGCTCCCCTTCATATCAGAAATCAAACCTATTCATAGCGCTTCTTGAAGCCACAACAGCGACATTAGCAGTCTTCACCGCGGCTCCCCTTCATATCGGAAATCAAGACTATTCACAGCGCCTCTTAAAACCACGGCAGCAAATATTAGCCGGGCTTCAGCCGGCTCTTCTTTGCACCCTGCTTCAGCAGGGGTGTCGGCAGGCAGCGCCTTAGTGGAAAGCGCGCTTCAGCGCGGCTTCTCGACCTGCTTTAGCGCTTGTGCATTGCCCGCGCCGCGATTAACTGCCGCTCAGCAGCTTTTCAACAAACCCTCGTCCCGCGCGGATGTCCTCAACGCGCTGATTCCCGGCCTCGCGTTCGAAGCACAGCCATCCGGGGAAATTGACCTCCGCCAATACATTGAAAAACGCCGGCCAGTCCACCTGGCCCATCCCAACAGTAACCTCTTCACCCCATGAGCCAGGCGTCTTGGTCACGTTGGCGTCCTTGACGTGAATCCCGCGGACCCAGCGCCCGACGGTTCGCAATCCCGCGACAGGATCGCCGTTGTTGTATAAAATCATGTTGGCGGGATCGAAGTTGACGGCCACATTCGGCTCGTTCAGGCTTTCGAGGAACGTCTTCAACGCCGCCGCGGATTCCTGGCCCGTCTCGCAGCCGAGCGTGATGCCTGCTTCGCCAAAGAGCCGCGCGATCTTGCGCACCCGCCCGGCCAGTTTTTCGAAAGCGGGATCCTTCGGATCATGCGGCAGGAATCCGGCATGGAACATGACGAACTTGAGACCGAGGCGCGCCGCGGTTTTCGCGGTGACTTGCGCATTGCGCCAATTGGCTTCCCACGTCGAATCCGGCACGATGCCGCCCGTGATCCGGATCGTCTCGAGCGTGCTGTAGTCCTCGTTTGCGGCGCGGAACATGCCCGACACCGGCGTGATCCCGTTGCGCGCGAAAATGTCAGGCGCCTGGTTCCACGCCGCGCTCTGGGTATTGAAGGGATCAAGGTCCAGCTGCACATGATCGAGCCCGATGGCTTTCATCTGCTGAACCAGCTGCTCCGGTCCGGCGGGATGCAGCGACCAGCTGCACACGGCCAGACGCGAAAGGAATTGCTGTGTCTGAGCGGACATACTTGGGGCGTCCTTCCTTCATGGGATTGTGCAATACTCCACGGAATGCCGATCTGTCAATGCCTCTGCTGCAAGATGAAAACTTATCTGCTTTCACACGCCTTTCTCCGCCGCCTCGCGACGGCGGTATTCATCGAGCATCTGGGCGGTGGCGGTCGCGCCGCAGCGTGCGACTCCCAAATCGCGGACGCGGATGAGAGCATCGAGGTCGCGCACGCCGCCGGCGGCCTTGACCTGGACCTTGGCCGAGACGTTGGCGCGCATGAGTTTCAGATCATGCTCGGTCGCGCCTTGATAGCTGTATTTGCCGTCGGCGCCTTTGACGAAGCCGTAGCCGCTCGAAGTCTTTACAAAGTCCGCGCCGGCGCGTTCGCAAATCTGGCAGAGTTTGATTTTGAAATCGTCACCGCTCAAGCCCGCGCCGCCGGCGCCAAGATAATCGTTTTCGAAAATAACCTTCACGATGGCGCCGCGTTTGTGCGCTTCGTCGCAGACCGCCCTGATGTCGCGCTCGACGTACTCCCAATCGCCGCTCAGAGCCTTGCCGATGTTGATCACCATGTCAATCTCGGCCGCGCCGTCCTTGCACGCCAGCTCGGTTTCGTAGCGCTTCGACTCGGTGGCGCTGTTTCCGTGCGGAAAGCCAATGACGCACCCCACGAGCACGCCACTTCCTTTGAGCAATTCGGCCGCGCGCCTGGCGGCGTAAGGCTTGATGCAGACCGAGGCAACCTGATACTTCGCCGCCACGCGGCATCCTTCCTCCAACTCCCGGTCCGTCATCGTTGGATGCAGCAGCGAGTGGTCAATCATCTTGGCAAGTTGTTCGTATGCGTATTTCATGGCGTTGAATTCTCCTCGAGTCAAATCAGATTTGAACGGCGGCTAAAACGGCAGCTGCTCATTGGCGATGAATGGCTGCAAAACGTTGCGCCCGATTCTCAGCGCGCGCTGCCGGCCCTCCAGCGTCTTGCCGAATGTATCGTCCTCAACCTCGACGCACACCGGACCATCGTAGCCGATTTCTTGAAGCGCGGCCATGAAGCGTCCCCAGTTAATCTCGCCAAAGCCGGGAATGCGTGGCGTATGCCAGTCTTTCGGAAGCGCGAAGGCGCCCACTTCATTGAGCCGGTCGGCGGGAATTGTCATGTCCTTTGCATGAATGTGGAATAATTTGCTCTTGAATTCTTTCAGCGGGCTTATGGGGTCCATGCGCTGCAACACAAAGTGCGACGGATCGTAGTTGAGGCCGAAATTTTTGGAGGGGATATCGCTGAACATGCGCCGCCAGATGGCGGGCGAGGTGGCAAGGTTCTTTCCGCCGGGCCATTCATCGCGCGAGAACAGCATTGGGCAATTCTCGATCGCGATCCTGACGCCGTGATCTTCGGCGAAGGCGATGATCGGCCTCCATACCTTCAAGAAGCGCGGCCAGTTTTCATCCACTGTTTTGTTCCAGTCGCGCCCCACGAAGGAA
Organism: Candidatus Sumerlaeota bacterium; assembly: GCA_026398575.1. Next base: position 15,225 of record JAPLSP010000074.1, read on the forward strand.
GTAACCAGATTGAGCCCCAGCTTCGACGCGGCGAGGATCGTCTTCTTGAGGTGATCAATCCCGCGCTTGGCGGCGGTCCCGTCGGGATCGAGCGCATTCGGATAGTAACCCAATGCGCTGATACTTACGCCGTATCGGGCGCAAAGAGCATGGACATCATCGGCCCGGGCTTTCGTGAAATTGGCAACGTCAATATGCGTGACGCCGGCATACTTACGTTCGGCCTTGCCCACCGGCCAGCACATCACTTCGACGCATTCGAAGTCTTCCTGCGCGGCGAATTCCAGCACTTCTCTGAGCTTGAGCTCTGGCAGGATTGCCGTGACAAATCCGAGTTTCATGAGAGGCGCCTTTCATTAGGAATCGAACATCAAGGATACGCGATGAAAATCTTTAGCCTTACTCATAGCATCCAAAAAAAATCAAATAGCTCATCTGGCAATAAATCCGCCATTTTAGCCGGCTTTCAGCCGGCTCTTCTTTGCACCCTGCTTTAGCAGGGGTGTCCGCAGGCAGCATCTAGCTCTGAGCGCGCTTCAGCGCGTCGAGATGCCGCGCTGAAGCGCGCTTGTGAAAAATCGCCCCGGCATTCACGCCTAAAGGCGGGTGCAAAGAAGAGCCTGCTGAAGCAGGCTAATTTAAAAAGCGGAAAAATCATAAGCGCTCTTCTTTTTATGGCAAGCGTGATTCTCTCTATACCTTCACCCAGGACTTCTCCTGATTGCTCTTGATGATCGCCTCGCAGATGGCGACTTCCTGATGGCCGTCGGCAGCGGTCGCAAATAAGCGCCCGCCCTTGCCGCCGCTCGCGATGGCGCCATAGATTGCGCGGAACCCCATTTTGAAAGAATCCGGAAAGCCTTCGACGTGTCCGGGAGGATAATCCATATAGCCCGCGGCGCCATCGCCGAAAGCGGGCGTCGCGCGCACCGCAACCTCATTAGCGCTATCACGGTTCCCGAAGCGCAGCGTCTCAGGCTCTTCCGAATGCCACGAGGCCGACTTCTTCGATCCATAGATTTCAATGCGAAAACTATTCTTGCGTCCGGCGGCGACCTGCGAGACGCCCAGATTGCCGCGCGCGCCATTGGCGAATTGCAGCAATACGTTGGCGAAGTCTTCCGTCTTCACCGGGTATGATGCGTACTTCATCGTGGCGTCGGCTTTGGCGAACGTCTTCACTTCGCCCAGCGGGCGCTTGCGGATTTTATGCCACGTCGAGAGGTCGGCAAACACCGAGCGGATATTCGCGCCGAGGATGAACGACACGGCGTCCATCCAGTGCGTGCCGATATCGGCCACGGCGCGCAGTTTGCCGCCTTCCTGCGGCAGCAGCCGCCAGTTGTAGTCCGTCTCCTTGAAGAGCCAGTCCTGCATGTACGAGCCATTGACGTGGATGATCTCGCCCAGCTCGCCGCTGGCCGCCATCTTGCGCATCTGCAGGATGGCGGGATAGAATCGAAAATTGTAATTCACCGCGAACACGGTCTTGCTTGCCTTGGCCGCCTTCACGATTTGCGCGGTTTCCTTCGTGTTCATCGCCAGCGGTTTCTCGCAGACAACGCTCTTGCCGGCCTGAAGCGCGGCAAGCGACATTTCGCAATGAAACCGATTCGGCGAGGCGATGTGGACAACGTCCACGCCGGACGTATTCAGCATTTCGCGATAGTCGGTGAATACCTGCGGAATGCCGAGCTTGGCCGCCGCGCCCAGAACGACGCCGGGAACGTCGCACAGCGCCGTCACCTGCACGCCCAGCCGGCGAAGCGCCTCGATATGAACGGGTCCGATGAAGCCGGTTCCGATAACGCCGGCGCGCAGTTGGTTGATCTGTTTTGCTGGAGTCATGGTTTTTCCATTGAACAAAGGGATGGGCGCCACGTATTTATTGCCGGGCATTTACCCGCCAAATCATGATGGCGCCGCAAGTTCGCTAAGCCAAAATCGCCGGGCAGTCAAGCGATTTCCGGCAAACCCAAGGGAGGAATTCCATGTGCGAAGAAATCAATCCCGGATGGCGCCGCGTAGCGCCATTGGCGTTTGCGTTGGTTTGGGCCATAACCGGCCTCTCGGCAAACGCAGCAGAGACGCCGGCCAAAGGCTCTGACGGCCTGCGAAATCGTTGGATCGCAATCTCCGAGCAGGTGACTTCCCAGGTAAAATGCAGCTGGCCCGGACTCACCGCCGGCGTGGCCGTGGACCGGACCAACGGCGACGTGTACATGGTGGCCAGCGGGCAGGGGATTTGGAAAAGCAGCGACCGGGGCGCCACTTTCGCTCGCGTGGACGGCAATACAATCGGTGGACGATGCGAAACAGGCTATGCCCTGTGCGCCGACCCGAACGGCAAACGCCTGTGCTGCTTCATGCTCGACGGCGCCAGCGGCTACACGCTGGACGGCGGCAAGTCGTGGGAGCGGCTCGCCCAGCAAGGACGCGGATGGGACTATGCCGCGGTGGATTGGAGCGCGGACAGGCCCCAGGTCTTTTTCGGGCTGGAGCACGAAAGCGGCGGCAAGCGCTGGCTGAGCGGCGACGGCGGCAAACGATGGAACAGGCTAAGCGACGATCCGAAAATGGTTAATGCATCGCCCTTCGGCTTGGGCGTCGCGGACGGCAAAACGCTTGTGCGCTGGGTGGGCAAAATGGGAATCGAACGCAGCCTTGACGCCGGCGCGACGTGGACCAAGGTCAGCGGCGAAATCCCTGTCAGCCGCGTAATGGTCGTTTTCAAAGGCGTCTGCTACTGGCTGGGCGAGAAGGGTTTGCTGGTCAGCAAAGACAAGGGCGTGACCTGGTCCGTCCAGGGCCGTTCCGCGCAGGCGGCCTGGGGACCGTATTTCGGGAAAAACGAAAATCATATCGTGGCGGTCGGCAAGAGCGGAATTCAGGAAACCACGGATGGCGGACAGAACTGGCAGACGGTTGCGTCGCTGCCCGATGAGCTCAAGGACTTGAGCCTTCCAGGTTGGTTCCTCAACTTTGCTTTTGATCCGGTGAACGACATCTTCTACGCCTCCCGAATGGGAAAGGCGACGTACAAGTACGAGCGGTAGGCGTGAGCAATCATCACCATGACAAAGGGCATCCAAACATGAACCGACGCCATCTTTTTCAAAACGCCGCCTTCGTAATTCCAGCCATTATTCCGAAGGAGATAGTATCATGGCCATGAGCATGACAGGAACTACTCGCTGTTTGGGCCTTGCGCTTGTTTGCGGCTGCCTCGCGGGGGCGCCGCAGCCGGCTCGCGCAGTCGAACAATGGGGCCATTATGAACTGACCCTCAAGGGACCAGCCGCTACCGCCACTGCCACCGCCGGAAATCCCTACACTGAAGTGCGATTTGGCGCCACGTTCACACAGGGCGCCCAGCGCATCGAGGCGCCCGGCTTCTGGGATGGCGACGATACTTATAAGGTCCGCTTCATGCCGCCGGCGCCGGGCGAGTGGCGCTATGAGACCGCGAGCAACCGCCCGGAGCTGAACGGCAAAACCGGTTCCTTCACCGCCACGGCGCCCTCGGCGAACAATCACGGCCCGGTCCGGGTTTATAAGACCTTCTACCTCCGCTATGCCGATGGCGCGCCCTATCACCAGTTCGGCACGACCTGCTATGCGTGGGCGCATCAGACGGAGGAGCTTCAGGAACAGACGCTCAAGACGCTGGCCGCATCGCCGTTCAATAAAATCCGTTTTTGTGTTTTTCCAAAGTCCTATACATACAACCAAAACGAACCGGCGTTGTTCGCGTTCCAGAAGGCGCCAGAGAAGGCGGCGAAGAAGACAACGGGGACCGCGCCGGGCGGCAAGTTCGACTTCAACCGCCCCGATCCGGCGTTCTGGCGGCGCTTCGAGCAGCGAATCCTCGATCTGCAACGCCTCGGAATCGAAGCCGACCTGATCCTCTGGCATCCCTACGACCGCTGGGGTTTCGCCGAGATGAGCAAGGAACAGGATGACCGCTACCTCCGCTATTGCATCGCGCGCTTCGCAGCGTTCCGCAACGTCTGGTGGTCGCTGGCCAACGAATATGACTTGATGGCGCCCGGCACGAAAGGCCATCGCGGAAACAAGACGATGGACGATTGGGACCGCTTCTTCTCGATCCTCGAAAAGGAGGACCCCTGCCAACACCTGCGCGGCATCCACAACTGTCGCGGCTTCTACGATCACACGAAGTCATGGGTCACGCACGCCAGCATCCAAACTTCCGACATGAACAAGGGCGTGGCCTTCCGCGAGAAGTACCGCAAGCCGGTCGTCTATGACGAGTGCAAATACGAAGGCGACATTCCGCAGGGCTGGGGCAAGCTGACCGCGCGCGAAATGACGCAACGCTTCTGGCTTGGCACGCTCGGCGGCTGTTACGTCGGCCACGGCGAAACCTACAAACACCCCCAAGACATCCTCTGGTGGTCCAAAGGCGGCGTCCTCCACGGCGAAAGTCCGAAACGCATCCAGTGGCTCAAAGACTTCATGTCCGCCGCGCCGCCCTTCGATGAACTGCAACCCCAGGGCGACGACAAAGGCCGCTACCTCCTCGCCAAACCGGGCGAGTACTACCTCCTTTATTGCGCAAGCCAAAGCTCGCAGACCCTCTCCCTCGCAGGCAGCCGCCCCTACAAGATGGATCTCATTGATCCCTGGGAAATGACCATCACCCCCGCCGGCACGGCGCCCGCAGGCGATTTCACCTTTACTCCGCCGAAACCGGACGTGGCATACCGATTTGCACCATACCAGCCAGGCGAAAAACAGCGTCCCTAAACGTAGATCAATTATAGAGATAAGTGATTAATCCCGCACTGCAATTCCCAGGCGTTTCGCTACGTCGGCGGCGGGGGATTCTTTGCCGGTTTGGGCTCGGCCGCGGAGGAATGCCATAAATCTCTCGCTGTTCCCAAGCATTGCCGCTTCGCGTTCGAAATCATCGGCTTCCTCGAGCACGAAGTCTTTTCCCTGCGCGGTGTGGATAAGAACCGGTTCTTCGCTCGCCCAATCCAGCAGCTCCGTGATTGATCTAGTTTCTTCGGATAGGTCTACAGATTTCATAGTGGCGCCCTCTCACCGCGAATGAATAGCGCGTTGTGTTCCTTATACCCTATCGCAAGTATCCTTACAATACCCGCCTCAATCTCTTAAAAGATTCGATATCGTCCCACTCGGAGTTCCCAAGGCGCGATGGGGTTCGGTCGCAGTTGCTTTTTTTTATTGCTCTCCTTGGTGGGGGAATATTGCAGAAGATTCATAATTGAATCATAGATTAGCTTTCGCTCGCTGGATCGGAACCACGCCAAGTCATCCTCAGCTTGGGACAGAAATGTAATCTGAAAATTCATGCGAGCCTCAGAAAACAATCACCGGCTAACGAGTGTGATTTATAGGCAAAGCAATGCTGGCAGCACAATCCCTTTTTGCGAATCATTATTTCCTTATCGGTAAAGATGAGCGAAGATGATTCGCACGGTCCGGCGTCCGGTGGCTACCGGTGGCGGCCTTCTCGGCGGGGGCGGGAGGCGCCGGAGCGGGAGGATTTTCGGGCGCCGCCGCCGGATGAGCGACTCCCGCTGGATGAGCGGCTGCCGCCGGAGGAACGGGCGCCGCCGCCTTCGCCTTCTTTGGATTTGCGGGCCATTCCCGGCAGGGTTGGGAGCAACGGGGGAGCGTGGAGGGCGTCTTGATAGTAGTCGTCTATGAGCATGGCGATCAGGTTGAGTTCATCGTCGCTTTCGCCGAGGCTTTTGGCCAAGGGGAAGAAACGGCGCATGCGCTCGATTTGGAGTTTGTCGCGGTCGCGCAGGCGGGCTTCGAGCAACGCCGTGGCGCGCTGGGAGACGATGGCTTCGACGTCTTCGGGCGTCGGGATCGGGCGTTCTTCCATTTCGATCTCAAGGCGCCGGGCGGTGCGCTGGAGTTCGATTTTTTCCATGCCCGAAACGAGCGTGATGGCCACGCCGGCGGCGCCCATTCTGCCGGTGCGGCCGGCGCGATGGACGTAGAGTTCGGGATCGTCGGACGGTTCGTATTGGATGACGTGCGAGAGATCGGGGATGTCTATGCCGCGGGCGGCGATGTCGGTGGCGACGAGAAATCGCAGCGAGCCATCGCGCGCGCGCGCCATGACGGCCTCGCGCTCGGTCTGGCTGATGTCGGCGCTCAGTTCAGCGGCGTTGTATCCGAAGCGTTGAAGCACCACGGTGACGTAATGGGTTTTGCTTTTGGTGTTGCAGAAGACGATCGCCGAGGACGGATTTTCGATTTCGATGATGCGCGTCAGGGCGCGGTCTTTGTCCATGCCCTGGACTTCGCAAAAGACGTGGGCGGTTTCGGCGATGTGGACGTGATCGCGGCTCAGGCTCAGCATTTCGGGGTGGTGGAGGAACTCGCCCGCCAGCCCCATGACGTACGTCGGGAAGGTGGCGGAAAACATGTAGGCGTTGACGTCGCTCGGCGGCATGTATGACTTGACGCGGCGCATGTCTTGATAGAAGCCCATCGAGAGCATGCGGTCGGCCTCGTCGAGCACGAGGATGCGCAGGTCCTTGAGCGACAGCGCGCCGCTCATGAGATGATCGAGAATGCGTCCGGGCGTGCCGACGACGATATGGGCGCCCTGGCGGAAGGCTTCGAGTTGCGGGCGATAGGCGACGCCGCCGAAGACGGCCACGACGCGCACGCCGCCCTCGCCGCTGAGGGTCTGCGCCGCTTCGGCGACTTGGCGGGCGAGTTCGCGCGTGGGCGTCAGGACGAGGGCCTGGCACGCGGCGCGATCCAGTTCGATCCTGTCGAGTATCGGCAGGACGAACGCGCCGGTCTTGCCGCTGCCGGTGCGCGACTGGACCATCAGGTCGCGCCCCGCCAGAATGTATGGGATGGTCCTGGCCTGCACGGGCGTCAGCTGGCTCCAGCCAGCGCGCGCGCAAGCTTCGCGCAATGCGGGGGGCAGGTTGGCGATGTCAATTTCGCGTAATGCGTCCTCGGGTTCGGATATTCCAGTTTCGTCGCTGTTCATTGTTTCTCCTCACGACAAGTATCCTGGCCAATCCAAAAACAGGAAATGCCGCCAGTCGTTGAATGTTTGATAAACGCGAGAGTATAGCCGGATTACGGTCCATGTCAAACTATCAGATTTTCAGGACCGTTTTCCGGGCGGCTCCCAGGATGCCGACGGAAAGCCGACGCTCATCTATTGACAAAATAATGCCTGACAAAATAGAAAAAACGCCCTTGCTTGAAATCATGCGCGGCAATATACATCAAGGCGCTGTGCGCTTTCGCAGAAGGATTGCAGTGTGGTGTGCAAGAGGTTATGCAGAACAGGAGAATCTGCAACGCCATTTTGACTCATGCAGGGGCGGTTGAATTCAATAGGCAAAGATCGGCTATCATTCGTCCCTCCGGGACTCCGAATTCAGATGTTGCGCCTACCCACCGTTGAAACGGATGGGCTATTATCAATCATCCCTCCGGGATGGTCTGGACAATATAATGTGATGAGCGAGTTCAGGCATTAAGCCTAGGATAGCGCTATGACAAATCCATGCAAATTTCCGCCGCGCAAGAAAGCAGTATATCAAGAGACTCCGGAAACAAGGAAGATGATCCGGATATGGAATCTTGAGATCAGTGCTATTGCAGCGATGCTCATCCTTGCGAGCTTGTTTTTCATAGCGGCGATTTTTTCAAATGGAGCCAATGGGCTGGACGCCAAGGCAATGACTTGTTGGATGCTGGCTCTTTATAGTCTTTTTTGCGCGCCGGCGCTTTGGATCGGCATGATCTTTTGGTTGTTCACGGGACCTTTCATAGGAGTTCCTGCTTTCATTATTGCATCAATTGCGCAATGGAATTACATATGGAAAATCGGAAAACAGCACATTTTGGAGCGCAGAAAAAATCCAATGCTTGTTTTGTTGTATGCCTTTAGCCGCGCAAAATGGGCACATAAAATTCTGTTCGGCACAGGCAGCGA
>JAPLSP010000065.1 GCA_026398575.1 Candidatus Sumerlaeota bacterium
ATCGCGACGAGAATCGGTCCGAGCCAGCCGCCGGTCGGGACGGGGAATACGAAATGCGTCAGCCACGCCGTGGCCGGATTGCGTCCCAGCGATTCAATGCGAAGCACCGAGCCATAGAGGAAACCGGCAAACGGCAGCAGCATCCAGATGGGTTCGAGAATGACGAAAAAGCCGAGAAGACTGAGAATCGCCTCGCCGGTTCGTTGCAGGGCGCTGCGTTTCTTTGACTGAGTGTCAGTTGTAGTCATGGCCGCCTGCTATACTGGTCAAGTTCTAAATATCTTTTTATAGCGCTTTATGTTTTGACTCAGAAATACATCACGTGTTTTTGCCTATGAACTGAGAGCAATGCGCCGCTCCTATCCGCATGAATTTCTGCTTCCTGCATGAGTATCTGCGATGAATTTATATCATCGTATTTGCGAATATGAGTACTTAGCCTTTGAGCGCCTTTTCAATTGCCTGCGTTACCTCTGGCGCTTCGGGCGTCGTGCGCGAGCCGAATCGCGCGGCAATCTTTCCCTGGCGATTTATGAGGAACTTGTTGAAATTCCAGGTGATCTTGCCGCTGAATTCGGGATTGATTTTTTTGCTGGTCAGGTATTGATACAAAGGATGCTGGTCTTTGCCGCTCACGGAAATCTTCGCGAACATCGGAAAACTGACATTGTATTTCAGAGAACAAAACTGCTTGATGTCCTCATCGGAGCCAGGCTCCTGCCAGAGAAAATTATTCGCCGGGAATCCAAGGACTAGAAATCCCTTGTCCTTATATTTTTCATAAAGCGCCTGAAGCCCCTCGTACTGCGGTGTGAATCCGCATTTGCTAGCGACGTTGACAATTAGCAGCGCCTTGCCCTTGTATTCACTGAGCGGCACGTCCTGACCGTCAATGTTTTTCATTGTGAACTCGTAGATGCTGTCGGGCATTTGAAAAGCCTCCGTGGGCGAGGATTGCATAAATGAGCATCCGCTTGTGCTGATAATGCATAAAGCCAGAGCACAAATAATGGAAACGGAACGAATGGGCGCCATCTTCTTTTCCCAAGAGCGCATTTTATAATTATTGCATTCCATTATCCATTGGCCTTCTGCACCGCTGCTTTCATTTTCTCCAGTCCTGTCTTGGCGGTGGTGAGCGCGTCTTGTTTCCAATAGGACGGGTTGAAAAGCTCGATCGAGAGAACTGTTCCTCCGCCGTTGGCTCGCAGGTCGCGCAGGATTTGCGTCAGCGGCGCGATGCCGTCGCCGGGCCAGATGCGGTCTGCGTCGCCGATTTTTTCGCGCGGCGGATTGGCCGGATAGTCATTGAGGTGGAATACCTGTATGGCGCGCGGGCTCAGGAGCTTGAGGCCGTTGAAATCCGAGCCGCCTTTATAGAGATGAAACACGTCGGGCAGGATGCAGGCTTTGGGGTGGCCGCTTTCGAGCGCCACGAAGATCGCCGATGAAAGCCGGTTGAGATTTTTCGACGCGCCCCAAATTTCCACCTGCGGCGTGACACCCATCGAATCGCCCATCTCCAGGAGCGTCCGGTAGCGCGCCGCCGCTTTCATCAAGTCCAGGCCTTCCTTGGAGTTAACGCCGGCCGGGGGCGCGGCGATCCGCTTGCCGCCGATCTGCGCCACGGCGTCCATGTCGCGTTTGAAATCCTCGAGGCCCTTGGCGCGTTCGGCGTCATCATCCACCGCCCATTTGCCAAAGCCGATGGCGCTCTCGACCGTCAGTCCCGCGTCTGAGATGCGTTTGGCCAGGTCCTTGAGCGATCCGCCGCCTTTGGCGTGATTATGAATGCTGCTGATCCAAGGCTCGATGCCCTGATAGCCGGCCTTGGCGGCGGCGTCAACCTCGTCCGCCAGCGCGAGCTTATAGCCGCGGATTGTGCCCGTGTTGAGGCAATAGCGGAATGGAGCGGCGGCGCTGGTCTCCGCTGTCGCTGCCGCGCTGGATGAAATTCCAGAATCCACCGAGATGGCCAACGCGCTGGCGCCTGCTGCAAACAGCAATTGCCGCCGGGAGAAAGAATCAAAGGTCATATCATATCCTTTCCAAAAAAAGTTTCGCGCTTGAGAGCGGCATCTGACTCCATGTAATCTTAGCCCACTGGGAGCGCTCACTGGGAGCGCCGGCATCTTTGCCGGCGTGTGCAAACCTTTGGCGTCCCTCTTTGCGATCGAGGTCGCGCCGCTACGCCGTCATCCTCGCCGCCCCGGCCATGAGAGAATTGGCGGCGACATTTTGCGGGCGAGGACGCCCGCGCTCCCAGGGAAAGACATTAATTGTTATGCCCCGTCTCCGTCCATCCGCGTTTCATATCGCCATCCTTGCCGGCGTGAGTATCCTTTTGTATCTGCCGACGCTCAAGGCTGATTTCATCTGGGACGATATCTCCTACGTCAAAAAAAATACGCTGGTTCGCCAATGGCGGCAGATACCGCTTTCGTTTTACGACCGCGCGCCGTCGTCCGGAGGGGCCGTTGCGCCGATTTACCGCCCCATTCGCAATGTTTCTTATATCGTTGACTATCAGCTCTGGGGTCTTGATCCCGCCGGATATCATCTGCAAAATATTTTCTGGCATGCGATCGTGGTATTACTGGTGTACTTTATTACGAGGGAATTATGCGGCTCGGCGATGGCCGCGCTTCTTGGCGCCTTGCTCTTCGCCAGTCACCCGGTTCTGACGGAGTCGGTGGCCTGGATCAAGGGACGCGACGCGCTGCTTTCGGCGGCGTTCGGCCTGGGGGCTTGTTTGGTTTATCTGCGGGCCTTGAGACGCTCTGCCGCGTTCAATTCCCGCGCTGGTTGGGGTTGGGTTGCGGCGATGCTTGCGCTTTTTGCGTTTTCTATTTTTTCATATCCGTCGGCGGTTGTCTTTCCAGCGGCATTTATGCTGCTGCATATGATGTTCCCTGCTCGGGGCAACGGCGCTCATCCAGCCGATGGCGCTAATCAGGCCGCCGGCGCTTCTTCGTCCGGAGCTTTCAAGAGCTGGTTCCCGGCGCGCGCTGCAATCATTGGCTCATTTGCAATCGCTTTTTTATTCCTCGTTGTCCGAAGGATTGTGATCGGACAAACCGCCCAAGGCGCATATCTCGCCGGCGGGTCTTTTGCCAAGACCATGATCTCCATGCTGCCGGTTGCATACGAATATTTCCGGCTGCTGGTTTTTCCTCTGCGGCTGAATGCGGACTATATCGCCTATCCGCATTATCAATCGCTGCTGGCAGGGCCGGTTTTGCTGGGCGGCGCGGTCATTGCAGGTTATTTGCTGGCGGCGTGGCTCTGCTGGCGGCGGGGGGCGAAGCTGGCGCTTTTCGCCTTGATTTGGATGCCGCTGTTTCTGGCGCCGGTCTCCAACGTCATCCCCACGATGCAATTGCTGGCCGAGCGATTCCTTTATCTGCCGGCCGTGGCCTTGTCATTTCTTGCGGCCTCCGCATGGATGGCGCTGGAGAATCGTCCGCGGCGATGGGCGCGCTATCTTGGGATTGCCGTTGTCGGGATGATCGTGGCGGCGTTTTGCGCGCGCGCGTATGCGCGGCTGGCGGTTTGGCAGAATGAAACAGCCTTCTACGAAGCGACCTGGCGCGCCGACCGCAACAACCTGCGCGCCATGGGGAACTATGGCGAGGCGTTGTTCAATCAGAAGCGATACAAGGAAGCGATTGAGACGCTGGAGAATTTGCACAAGAAAACCGGCCAGATGGAACCGAAGACGCGGCGGGCGCTGGCCTTGAGTCATGCCGGACTGGGCGACCGCGCGCGCGCCATTCAGATAATGGAGGAAGGCTTGAAAAGCGATCCGCAGTCAGGCTTGCTGAATATCGGCATCGCGCTGCTCGCTTCCGAATCGGGCCAGAGGGATCGCGCGCGGCAGGCCATCGGGCAAATCAAAGGCATCGAACAACTGGATACTCAAAATCGGTTTTTGCTTGGCGTTGTCTATATGAATCTCGAGATGTATGCGCAGGCAGAAGAGACTCTCTCGAAACTCGAACCGGAATGGCCGGCACAGGATGCCAATTTTCTGCGCAATATCGCCCGCTCGGCGTATCATCAGGAGAAATGGCGGATGGCCCGCGAATACTACACGCGGATATTGCGGCTGGCGCCGGGGGACGAGGAGGCGCGTTCGCTGCTCCCGGATTTGGATGAGCGCATCCAGTCCTCGCCGTTTGGGGCGCCATAGGATTTCAGCCATAGGATTTCCCATTGCGTCTCTTTCGCCGCGCCATTAAACTCGCCTTTGAACGGTGACACCCAACTTATGGCTCGAATGATCCTGGGAGGATTGCATCCCTTGATCGGAAAGGACAAGAAAAGCATGGGGATGAAAAAGTTCATCAATGACCCGGCCAACCTGACCAGTGAACTGCTCGAGGGATTCGCCGCTGCTTATGCGGACAAGGTCGCCCTGGTCTCCGAGAAACTGGTCGTGCGCGCCAAGCCCAAGCCCGAAAACAAAGTGGCGATCGTGACGCTGGGCGGCGCCGGACATGAGCCGGCGTTGAGCGGATTCGTCGGCGAAGGCATGCTGGACATCAGCGTGGTGGGCGACATCTTCGCCGCTCCCGGACCACCGAAAGTCATCGAGGCGTTGCGCAAGGCCAATCGCGAAGCGGGCGTGCTGTTCGTCGTCCTGAATCACGCCGGCGACGTCATGAGCGCCAACATGGCGATGCAGATGGCCAAGAAGGAAGGCCTCAACGTCCGCATGATCGTGACGCATGAGGACATCGCTCCTGGCGCGGACACCCCCGCCGAGGACAAGCGCGGCCTTGTCGGCTGCATTCCGCTCTATAAGATCGCGGGCGCGGCGGCGGAGGCGGGGAAGAGTTTGGACGAGGTGTACGCCGTCGCCGAGAAGTTCAACAACAACATGGCCACGCTGGCCGTGGCGATGAAAACCGCCACGCATCCTTCGTCGGGGCAGTCCATTTTCGATCTGGCCGACGACGAGATGGAAATCGGCATGGGCCAGCACGGCGAAGCGGGCACGGGCCGCTCGAAGATGATGACGGCCGACAAGACCGCCGAAATCATGATGACGCAGTTGGCGAAGGCCGTGAAGGCCACAAAGGGCGACCAATTGCTGGTGTTGATGAACGGCGCCGGCGCCACGACGTTGATGGAGTTGTTCATCCTCTATCGCGGCGCGTTGAAGGTTTTGAAAGGAATGGGGATTGAAGCGGCGCGCGCGCGCGTGGGCGAATTCCTGACGGTTCAGGAAATGGCCGGCTTCCAGATGTTCGTCGCCAAGATGGACGCCGAGCTGCTGAAGCTGTGGGACGCGCCGTGCGATACGCCATATTATACGGTGCGGTAGAATTGCAGGGCGCTGATGGGACCTATGGGAGCCTATGGGACCTATAGGATCCTATGGGAGTAATGCGTCCTATGAAAGAGCGGCAAGAGAAGCTGGGCGAAAACAAAAGATCAACACATTTGCTGACCGGATAACGGGATCAACGGAATTGCATTCCATTCTGTTGATCCGGTGATCTTGTGAGCTGGAAAAATCTCATCAAACTCCCATAGTTCCCATCAATCCCATTCCTCCCATCACAAAGGAGCATGAACAATGCCGCAAGCCATCAGCCGCGAGGATGTGATCCGCATGATCCAATGCGCGGCCGCAAAGATACGCGCCAATCACGAAGCCTTGTCCAAACTCGACTCGGCCATCGGCGACGGCGATCACGGAACCTCGATGATGCGCGCTGCGGATGCGGCGGAAAAATCCGCGAAAGAAAGCGCGGGGAGCGATCTGAAGGCCATGCTGCAGGATGTGGGCTGGGCCGTGATGGGCATTGACGGCGGCTCGACGGGGCCGCTGCTGGGCTCGTTTTTCATGGGGATGAGCGACGGCGCCGCCGACGGCGACGCTCCCTTGAACGCGGACGCCGTGGCGTGGCTGTTCCAGGCCGGACTCGAGGGCATCCGCCAGCAGACCAAGGCGCAGCCGGGCGATAAGACGCTGATGGACGCGCTCGTGCCGGCGGTCGAGACGTTCCGCGCAAATGCGGCGCCGGACGCGGACGTCGCCGCGATCATGGCGGAGGCAGCCGAAGCGGCGAATGCAGGTGTCGAGGCGACGAAAGCCATGCAGGCCAAATTTGGCCGCGCGCGTAATTTGAAAGAGCGCACCATCGGCCACGCCGATCCCGGCGCAACGTCGCTCGCGCTGATCTTTCAGGGATTTGCCGAAGCCCTGAATAGAAAGTGACTCTGAAATGAAAAGGAAAACCATCTATATTGAAAACTCAATTATCAGCTACTTGGCCGCAAGACCTAGTACGAATTTGATTGCAGCTGCCTGGCAGCATGTTACTCATGATTGGTGGGAGAAAAGACGGCATTTATATTCGCTTTGCATCTCTCAAGCCGTTGTGGATGAGGTTGGAAAAGGCGATGCCGGTCTGGCGCAAATACGGCTGAGATTTTTAGAAAATATAGCCGAAATTCCCTTGACAAACGAAGTCAGAGAGTTGACACGTTCACTATTGAGTCATGGCGTGCTTCCGGAAAAGGCTGCTTTTGACGCAATACATATCGCAGCGGCTGCAGTGCATGAAATTGACTTTTTACTTACATGGAACTGCTCGCATATCGCAAACGCGGATATCATTCCAGTAGTCAAGAGCATTTGCGTTATTGAAGGCTATTCATGTCCGGAAATTCGCACTCCACAAGAGATGATGGGAGAGGATGAATATGACTGACGAAATCATACGCGAGGTTCGTGCTATCCGTGAAGCCCTGGCCGCGCAATTTAATTACGATGTGGATAAAATTTTCGCTCATTTGCAGAAGCGTGAACGAATGAGCAAACGGCGCGTTGTGAATCTTGCTGAGCGGAAAAAACACCTTCGCAAATGCAATGCATGAATTTTTTCATATATGTTCCAGCCGGCTTTTGTCTTCGATTCTGGCAAGATGAAACTACAATGGTAAGCGTGCGAAAATGAACAACGAACCCGCAAGAAAAACAGACCCAATTGCAGCAGCAGAAGGGATTCTTAAGGGAACTGCGCTTTCCACTCAGCGCTATTTCGAACTTAAGCAGCAGGACAAGAAACTCGAAGCCCGATCAAAGCGAAAATTCGGGAATGATATTGCAGAGCGCGGGCATCAGCTGCTTGTCGAAGGATTAGGAGTTGCCGGCGCGGCGCGATTTATTGCGCAGATAACGGGTGGCTTGGGCGACTACACAGAGGAACGAAAGGCAATGTTTGCCCACTTAACGGTGGATGAGATTGCGCGTGAAATTGAGATCATGAGGCGCGAGGGAAAACTGCCAACGCCGGGCAGACATGGGCTGCCTACTGTTCCTGCTGGAAAAGCAGGTTCACGCTCAAAGAAAAAATCTATGTAAAGGAGTCAATGACATGGCCGAAGGACAAGGCAATCTGGACGCGAAAGATTATGGGATCGGGATTCCCGTCAAGACGGAGGCTTTCTTTTTGAAGGGCGCGAATCATCTGGGGTGGGGGATGCAGCAGCGCCTCTCGCGCATCTTCAATCCGAAATCGGGACGCACGGTGATGCTGGCGTTTGACCATGGATACATCATGGGGCCGACGTCGGGCTTGGAGCGCATGGACCTGACGGTCGTGCCGCTCGCGCCTTATGCCGACACGCTGATGTGCACGCGCGGCGCGCTGCGGGCGGTCATTTCGCCGACGACGCAGAAGGCCGTCGTTCTGCGGTGCAGCGCCGGCGCCACCGTCCTCAAGGAATTGAGCGACGAGTGCGTGGGCGTGTCAATCGAAGACGCCATCCGCTGCAACGCCTCGGCGATGGCCGTGCAGGTTTACATCGGCAGCGAGTTCGAGCATAAGACGATTCAAAATCTCGTCCGGCTCATTGACGCTGGCAACTCGTATGACATTCCCACGCTCGGCGTCACGGCGGTCGGGCGCGAGATGGTTCGCGATGCGCGCTACTTAAGCCTTGCGTGCCGCGTCTGCGCGGAGCTGGGCGCGCACTTCATCAAGACCTATTTCTGCGAGCCGGATTTCGAAAAGGTCACGGCCTCCTGCCCCGTTCCCATCGTCATCGCCGGCGGCAAGAAGCTGCCCGAAGCCGAAGCTCTGCAAATGGCGTACAAGGCCATTGATCAGGGCGCGGCGGGCGTTGACATGGGCCGCAACATCTTCCAGGCCGACGATCCCATCGCAATGATCCAGGCCGTGCGCGCGGTTGTTCATGACTTGATGAAGCCGGAGAAGGCGCTTGAACTCTACTACGATCTGATGAAGAGCGCCAAGAAACCGGCGAAGAAGAAATAAAGCGCGCGCAGGTCGTTTGTAGTTCCAGATTTATCTGGCGCTTGTAGTTCCAGATTTATCTGGCGCCTGTCACATCTATTTCACTTCATCTTTTGCAGCAGGTCTTTGGCCGCGCCGGGCTTGCCGATCAGGTAAGTCAGAGACGTTGTCAGTTTAACCGGTGGTGCGATTGGATTGCCCATCGCGTCCAGCCATGTCACATCGGCGCCGCCGGGATTGCCAACCGTGGCTGTGGCGCTTTCGTCTTCGGTCCACATCGCCAGAACGGATCGCGCAGTCGTCTCAAAGGCAGCGCAATGTCCTGCCTCCCCGAGACGCCGTTCGCCGACCGAGATTGGCGAAGCGCCCAGCATTTCGGTGAAGACGGCCAACGCTGGAAGCAGCTTGCGCGGCGCGCCGCCATAGTCGAAAAGCGCGCACTCGTAATCCGGCTCATTGACCGGCCCATTCGCTCCGGAATGAATGAAGATCTTTTGCACGCCATGCGACAGCATGACGGCGAAAAACCTCACCGTATAGTCCGCGCATTGCCGTTCACTGTCGAGCAGCCGCGCCTCGGCCCAGGAATTCTCGCGCGGGAAGAACGGACGGCGCGGCAGATTGTCCGCGCCATAATAGGAGAACTCGGTGAACCAGACCGGCTTGCGCCCGCCGCGCGCGTCCATGCGCGACAGCAACTCGTCCATCTCCGGCGCGAAGGTCTCGGGCATCCGCGCGCCGGGATACGTATGCAGGTTGAAGATGTCCACGTATTTCAGGATATCCGCCTCGATGACTTCCTTCGTGAGGTGGCGCGGACCGCTGCCGATTCCGCCGATGATTTGGCAACCGGGATCGGCCTTGCGCATCGCGGGGACGGCGATGGCCAGCAACTTCACATAGTCATCAGGCCCGTAAGCCTTTCCGCCGTATTTCGCCGCGTTGCGGGCCGGGAGCGAATAGTCGGTATAAATCGGCTCGTTGAGGAAATCCCAAACATGGATGCGGTCCCGATAGCGCCCGACTGCTTTTTCGATGAAGGCGGCCAAGTCAGCCGGGTCTTTGGGCGCCCACGCCTGGCGGATGCGCGTACCGGGATAACCCTTCGTCGCGATTCCGGCGGGCGCTTCGCTCGACCATTCGGCGGATGGAAACGGCGGCATCAGCGCGATCAAACCCGCGCCCTCTTTCAGGACGCGATTGATCTGCGTGTCGCCCACTTCCCAATGGAACTCTCCCTTGGCCGGTTCGATATGCTGCCATTTCAGCGTCCAGTCGCGATAGCAGGAGACGCCCGATTGAGCGGCCAGGTGAATCAGCCGGGCGGTCGCGAAGGCATGATTGATGCCGCAGACAGAATCCTTATGGAATCGCGGCGGGACGATGGCAAGGCGCAAATCGGCGAAGCAGGCTTTTTCGCCGTCCCGCCATGCGCGAACGTGATAATATCCATTCCGATTCGCGGGCAACGGGATTTCTATACCGAGCGCAACGCCGCCGGGAGTGACCCTCAACGAAATCGGATGCAGCGAAACCGGCTCGTCGTAAAAATCCGTAACCTGGAATGTCACTTCGCTCGTCAGGCTCGATGTCGAGGAATTATGATGCCACAGAATCAGACCAGCCGGCTTGCCTTTCAGGAATATCCCGGCGTCTTGCGATGGTTCGAGGGCCAGCTCCAGCGCGTTGTGCGGCTGATAGGCGGTCGCTTCTGCGCCTTGTTCCAGTTGCACGGCATCAATATCCACATCCACGCTTTGTTCTCTTTCGAGGTTCGGTCCGGCCAGAGCGAACACATAACGATGAGCGGGCTTGAAAGTGAAAGAATAGCGTTTCCATTCGCGCGAGAGCGTAAGCGCCGTCGTCTGATCGTTCGAACCGCTGGAGGGATCTTTGGAGCGTACGCCGAGCACTGCGCGCGCTCCAGCGACGCTGGCCCGCATCATGCAGGAAATCGTGTAGGGCGCGCCGCGCTCGACGGGAATCCATCCCATGCTGGCGGCCAGCGGTCTCAGCTCGCGGCGCGCAACCGGCTCGAAGTAATCGAAATAGAGAATCGGCGTATCATTCGCACCGAGCGGTATCCGCAGGAAGGCGCTGCCCTCAGCCGCGTCGCCCGTCTTGACGATCCCGTGAAGGCGATCCATCGCGCCCCAGCCTGCGCCGGCGCCGAGCGACGACCATCCCGACGCGCCCACCTCGAACGATCCATTGGGCAGCAGATTGCGTCCCGAGCCCGTCGCCACAACATCCGTGAAAACCACGTCCTGCGCCGCGATTTCAGTTATCCGCACGCTGCTCACATACAAAACGCCCGGCTCGCTGAACCAAATCTGCAGCCGCCCGGTTGGCCCGACGTCGCGCGTCGCGGTGAAGAAGCGCCGTATCGTGGTCCATGCGCTTCCCACCGCGCATGAGTCATGCAGCCCGCAGTTCGTCCAGTCTTTCGTGTCTTGCAGGGCGACGCTGACCGAGCGGCTGACGAGTTTTTCCGACTGCATCCGGCAGGAAAATTCATAGACCCTGCCTTTGGCGAGTCGAACCATCCCGACTTGTGCCAGCATCGCATGGCTGGACGGAGAGCCTGGATCGCAGCGCGCGCAGGTGAGTTTGGCGGTGGGGCGTCCGTTCTCATCCTTGATGGCTTCCAGCTTCTGTTCGACATTCTGATCCCCCGAAATCTGCCAACCATCCGGCTTGCCATTCGTCACGCGCGAGAAATCGCCGTTGGCGACCAGGTTCTCCGGCTCGGCAGCGGATACGTCGCCCCCGAGGGGACATTGGCTGAAGGGGCATAGGCTGAAGACGATTGTCGCAAAGAAAACAGTGGCGCAGGTTTTCCAGTCTGCGCATGCATGGAACAGCGATTCCTTTATCATAAGCAACCGCCTCCCCGATTATGGAATGTGAGGCTTACTTGCCCAGGAAATTATCGTTGAGCGCCTTGTCGGCGTGGCGCACGGCGTCGTTGGTGTGGACGTTGGCCACTTCGGTGATGATCGCGCCTTCGGGTCCGGCCAGCTGCCAGTGATGCGCCCCGACGCGGTTGAGAGGCACGAAATCGCCCGGCACGGCGATGACGTCATGACGCACCGACACCGTGCCGTTGCAGTGGAGCTTCGGGATGACGATGGTTTTGCTGAGATTGTCTTCGCCCTCGCCGACGACGTGCGACAGGCCGTACCGGATCAGCCAGCCTTCGCGTTTGGCCGGGTTCTTGTCTCCATCCAGATGCCAGTGCTCGGGCAGCATCTGGTTCGGCAGCAGGAAAATGTCCATCAGCATGTAGCGGTCTTCTTCATTGTTCTTCCACATCACAGCGGCCAAGCCCAACTGCGTGAACTGGCCCGCGCCATAATCGGAGACCCACAGTTTTTCCCTGATGCCATTATAGACGGGATAGCCATGATACTTCATGACGGCGATCACCGCGTCCTTGGCTTTGTCGGTGTTGAATTTTCCGCCGGCGTCATAGAACGAGGCGTTGTCGAACGAGATCATGCGGATGTCTTTGGCGCCATGGCCGCATTTTCCATCCGATGACTTGAACGGACACGCGCATCCGATCAGTGCCGCGATCCCGCACAGGATAAGCGCTTGGGCTAGATGTTTCATGGTTTTCATTTGCAGCTCCTTGAATAAAAATATTTTCCCACATCCGCATGAACATGCTTATCGGACTCTACGATCTGCTTCGTTCTCTGGTTTCTTTGATTGCGGCCAGAATGTCTCGCGTAGTTGCCTTGGTTCTAATCCCCGGAACGTCAAAAGATGACTTGGGAAGTGTTTGGCGAATTAGGCAGAATGTCTCCCCTTCGCGCCTTTTAATTACGACTTCCTCTTCGCAGGCGGCATCCAGCACGTTTGATAAATGCTTCCTTGCTTCAGAATATGTGAAAGTCCTCATTGTGAGTTACTCCGGTGTAGTAATGCCCAACTTTCTCGCTACATACTTCATCCCTCCGTCCAGAGTCAGCAACGGCAAATGCAATCTCAAGGCGCATTCAAGGTAATAGGCGTCATAGGCATAGATATTATGCGCAGCTGCAATATTCAACGCGGAACGCACATCCACCTTCAATAATTCGACTGCAATTCTTTGAGCTGCATCCCAAGCGAGCTCAACTTCGGCGGGCTGAAGAGTCCCTTTTTTTAGCATTGCCGTCAAGGCGTTTCCTATCTCGAACGGCAAAACCTCTGGAGCGACAAGATCAAGCCCCAACGTTAACCGGATAATATCAGATTTCTCCGGCTCATCCAGAGCTACTGCAAGGAAGGTATTGGTGTCCGCGATGATTTTCATACGCTACCTTAGATCCACGACCGAAACCGTATAAGGCGCCCCGTGGGTGTTGCCGTTCAGGTTCAGATTGATGTTTGAAATATAGAGCATGCCGTCGCGCAGGCAGGTCTCGGAGGGCGTTCGCAATTTGCCGTGATCGCTTCCGTCCAGTTTGTTGCGGACAATCGTCGTGACCGTGGCGGTCTTGCCGTCAATCTTGTGGACGGCGTTGGCGAGGAAATCGGCGACCCAGATATCGTCGTTGGCGTCAACCTTGAAACCGTCGGCGCTTTCAATGCCCTGCCCCCTGCACCAGACGATGTTGGACTTGGCCTTGCCGTTTTCATCGAGGATGATTTTGTGAATGCTGGCCTCGGCGAAGTTGGCCACGAATAGCTCGCCCTTCGAGTTGAAGCCCATGCCGTTTGCGCCGACCGGCCAGTTGGGATTGCGCGTCTCGAACGTCGTGACGATGTGCTTGTCGGTCAGGTCTTTCGTGAGGTGGATCGCTTCGCCTTTTTTCAGCGCGTTGAGTTCCTCCATCGGGAAGCGATACACGCAACTGATCGTCGGACCGTCCGGGTGCTTTGAGATGTCGAGCTGCGTCTCGGTGACGTAGATGGCGCCCTTGTTATATGAAACGGCGTTTGACATGCGGAAGCCGTCCGCAACCACGTCCACGCTTTCGGCTTTGCCATTCTTCATGTTGACGCGGAACAAGCGCGACTTGAAATCCAGCGCGCCGGTGAACGATTGCGCGTCGGCGACGTAGAGATTTCCGTCCGGGGCGATTTCGATGCCGAGCGGACGGGCGAACTTGGTTTCGGGATGCGGCGGCAGGTCGGTGACTTTTTCGATGATGTTATCCCTGCCAAACTTCACGATCAAGCCTGGCAGCTTGTTCTCGGCGCCGTTGTCAATGGACAGGTAAATCGTTCCATCCTTCGCGCACACCATGCCGTCGGGCGACTCCATCCCTTCTGGCAGGACGATGGCGCAACACGGCTTCTTGAGGTTCGGCAGCCACTCGCATTGCTGCACGGCGCATCCAGCCGTCATTGCGGCCAGCGCGATTACAGCGGCTGCGTTCCGCATCCATCCGCATACAATTCTTCTGTTCATGATTATTCCTCCCAATGACAGCAAATTATTATCACTCTTTTAGGGCAAATGGCATACCCCACCGTTACACAAGCTTTTTTCAAGATAGCTTTCTCTCAATCCGGCTATTTATCATACGGGATGGCTGGCTGCATTCATCCGTGTTACTCGCTTTCGAGGTTTCTGCAATCCAGAAAGCATGCGGTTCTTATATTTCTTCTCAAGTTCACGATGATGCTCAAGCATTGCGTGAGTATCATGGCCATATTCAGCTGAGATTTGATGCCGCACAGCGCGGATTGCTTCGATGACAGGGTCGCTAATCATGTAAGTAACCTCCTTCAAAATAGCTGAGTGCAAAAGGTGTAGTAAGAATAGGCGTAAAAAGGCCAAGATCGGAGTTGACAAAACGAATATGCTCGAACTTATTGGGATTGGCCAGATGCTGGCAGTTCCACGTTAGAAGAAAATGACAATGGTGGTAAGAGGCCATAGCCAAATGCAACGCATCACCTTTAGGATCGGAAGGCATCACGTGATGCTTTACATACGCTTCAATGATTTCCTCGATTTGATCTGCTTCCGAAACCAAGGGCACTCGAGAAATCAGCTCGATCGCTTTTTCCTTTTGAGGATAATCCCCCCGTTCCAACTCTTCTAAAACTCCTATGCTAGTCACCATTTCGTAATGACGGCTTTCCTTGTCCCACCAATGCCGAGTCCAATTTCGCTTTGCGATCATTTCAGGTTCTTGCCGATTTTCGCAATAGAAACTGGGAACGCTCGTTTCAATGTAAACACGCTTTTTCATATTTTTATGATCGGAGGAATTTGCATTGCTTATTTATTGGAATTTTAATGTGGGTATCCTATGAGCGCAATGCCAAATTGCAGCAACACCACATCGAGTTGTACAGCATCATTGGATGATCCGAGGCCATGCATCCGCCAGCGCGCGCCGGATTAGTTTATGAGCGAATATCTTTCCAAACCGGATCCAACGCCGCCAGGATGCGCTTATAGCGGCGGTATTTTTCTTCATAGTATGCTTTGCGTCCGGGGTTCGGTTTTTGCGTCCGCGAGAAATGGACCATTTTTTCCGTCGCGTCTCTGAAATCCTTGAAGCATCCCGCCGCCACTCCCGCCGCGATGGCCGCGCCCAGTCCGCCCAGCTCCGAGCCGTCGGGAATCTGCACGGGTACCTGAAAGCAGTCGCTGAAGATTTGCGTCCAATCCTCGCTCTTCGCGGCCCCGCCCGTCAACCGGATGCAGCCGGGCATCGCCGTGAATTTCATCAACCGCTCGACGTGCCAGCGATGCGAAAAAACCACGCCCTCGAAAACCGCGCGCACCAAATCGCCGCGCCCGTACCGCGCCGTCAGACCGATAAAGCAACCCTTTGCGTCCGGATGCGCGTTGGCGCCCCATACGAACGGCAGAAAGAACAGCCCGCGGTCGCCCGGATCGCTGCTGCAATCCGCGCTATTCGGATTTGCGCCGCATGAATCCGCGCCGCTCATGTCTGGCTTGAGTTGCTTCAGCAGTTCGCCGCCGATCTGATACACGGACTTGCCTTTGTTTTCGGGCAGCGCCAAATCCGCCCTGAAAAACTCCGTAGCGAACCACTCGTAGTTGCTCGCCGACGTCGGGCTGCCTTCGAGCATCAGGTAATAGCCGGGGATGCTGTAGCACGAGGTCATGTAAATTTCTTTGTCCATGACGGGCTTCGTCGAGATGAACTGATTGTTTCCCCACGTCCCCGCGATCATGCACAGTTGGTTCTCATCCACCAGTCCCGAAGCCAGCCCGCAGGCGTCAACGTCGAACATCCCGCCGGCCACGGGCGTGCCTTCCTTGAGGCCGGTCTGCGCCGCTGCCTCGCGCGTCACCGTTCCGCAAATCTGCGCCGTCTCGACCAGCGGCGGCATCAAGCGCAGCAGATCGCCAATGCCCCAGAGTGCGAAGAGCTCGGGATCGAACCGCCGCGTATTCAGGTCCATCAGGCTCAAAGCCGAAAAGTCCGTCAGTTCGGCCTGGACCTTTCCGCATAACTTGAAACGGACAAAATCCTTCACCATCAGCATCCAGCGCGAACGGGCCATGGTTTGCGGCTCGTTATCCTTGAGCCAGCGCAGCAGCGCGTTCGGCGCGCCCGGCCAAATGCTTTGCATCGTCTTCGGCAGGACCACATCGTGCAGCCCCTGCGCGATCCACTGGTCCGTATAATTGCGCGCGCGGCAGTCCATCGAGACGATCGCGGCGCGCGTTGGCTTTCCCTGCTCATCAATCAGATAAAGGCCGTTACCGTGTCCCGTGCACGCCACGCAGGCGATGTCCGCCGCATTCACTTTCGACTTGGTAATGACTTCGCGGATGGCCTCGGCCGTTTCGCGCCACATCGCGGCGGCGTCGCGCTCGAACCAATCCGGCTTCGGCGTCAACGTCTCGCTCTTGCGCGCCGCCACGGCGATTTCGCGCCCGTCCAGATCGAAGAGCGCCGCCTTCGAGACGGTGCAGCCGTTGTCAATTCCCAGCAGATATTTGGTCATTCGAGCTACCTGGAGTTTTGGGCTAACACGGACAAACACGGACTGGCACGGACTGACACGGACTGACACGGACCGAATTAGATGATCTCTTGCTCCTCGGCTTTTTCCAGGGACTTTTCGGCCTCATCGTGACCGACCTGCATATTGTCGCGGAAGAAGATCAGGAAGATGACGAGGATGATAAACGCCATGCCGATCGGGCAGAGCCAGATTTTGCTCCAGTGATGGCCGGTCACAACTTCCACTATCTTCCCTTCGAACATCACCGTCTTTCCCTCGATCAGTTTGGGCGCTTTGATGGCGAAATATTCAACTACCCAGCCGGCGGTGTTGCTGCCGACAAACCATCCCAAACCGAAAGTGATCAGCGAGATCAAGCCCTGCGCCTGCGCTTGGATTTCCTTCGGCGCCTTCTTGTTCGTGTAGAGCTGCCCTGTCACGAAGAAGAAATCGTAGCAGGGGCCGTGCAGCAGCAGTCCGACGAAGACCAGTATCCACAACACCGGATTTGTCCAGATTCCGAATGAGAAACAGACGAACCGGACCATCCAGGAACACATGCCAATCAACAGCATCACCTTGACGCCAAATCGGGCGAAGAATAATGGCATGATAATCAGGAAGATGGTTTCGCTCATTTGCCCCGAGCTTTGCCAGGCCATTGCGTTGTTCATGCCGCTTTCGTTCAGGTACAAATTGGCGAACGCCCAGTAGTACATGTTGGGAAACAGGATCAGGAACGAGCAAAGCGCGAAGATGAGGAAGTTGCGGTCTTTGAAAAGACTGAGCGCTTTGAGTCCGAGAATGTCGCTCGCGGTAATTTTATGGCCGAGGGATTTCGGAGGCGTCGAGGGCATGATGAACGAGAGGATCCCGGCCACCATGCCAATGGCGGCGCCGATGTACATCGGAGTCTTGGTGGCTTCGAACTTCACCGTCAGCTCCAGCCACTTGTTGATCTGCGGACCGAACAGGGTTATCATGCTCACCGCGACCCAGCCGAGCGTGCCGATGACGCGGATGCCGGGGAACTGCTTGGCGGGATTCGACATCTGGTTGAGCGCGATGGTGTTCGTCAGCGCCCAGGTCGGCATGTAACACAGAAAGTGCGCGAGCATGATCCAGCGAAAGACGGCAAACTGCGGTTGCCCCGAGGCATTGACGGCCATGCTGGCGCCCGCCAGCAGCAGCAGGCTGCCCAGGATATTCAGGATTCCAAGGATCTTCTGGGCCGAAAAGAAGCGATCGGCGATCATGCCGATGAAGAACGGAGCGATGATCGCGCCGATGGCCGACAT
>JAPLSP010000472.1 GCA_026398575.1 Candidatus Sumerlaeota bacterium
AAGGCCATTGAGCAACCAGATTGATGAAAGATCAGGGTCCTTTCCTTGCCCGCGCCGCTTTGGCTTGCATTCGCCGTATGGATTGGGTATGATCGCTAATGATTAACATTCTAAAACTAACCATGCGCCAGGAAGGAAACGACCGGCGCCATTAGGAGTTGGCATTTATGACTGCCCCTTGGATTACGTACCGCCCGCAGCTCAAAGTCCTCGACTGCACCCTGCGCGATGGAGGCTTGGTCAACGACCATCAATTCGACGACGAGCTGGCGCGCGCCACTTATCAGGCGTGCGTCGAATCGGGGATTGACTACATGGAGGTTGGCTACAAGGCCTCCAAGCGCGTTTTTGCCCGCGACAAATTTGGCGCGTGGAAGTTCTGCGATGAGGATGATATCCGCCGGATCGTTGAGGACAATCCCACTTCGCTCAAGCTGTCCGCCATGGCCGATACGGGAGGCAAAACCGATTGGAGGACCGACATCCTCCCCAAGGAGAAGAGCGTCTTGAGCATGATCCGCGTGGCCTGCTACGTCAAAGAAGTGGCCGAGGCCGCCGACATGATCAAAGACGCGCACGACAAGGGCTACGAGACGACGTGCAACATCATGGCGGTGTCCGCCGCGCAGGAAATCGAAATAGACCAGGCGCTCGAAGTGATCGCGCAGACGCCGTGCTCGACCGTCGTGGTGGTGGACAGCTTCGGCGCGCTCTATGGCGAGCAGATCGAAATCCTCGTGAAGAAATACAAGAATGCGCTGAAGGGCACGGGCAAAGAGATTGGCATTCATGCGCACAACAACCAGCAGCTGGCCTTCGCCAATACGATCGAGGCGATCATCCACGGCGCGAACTTTGCCGACGCCTCGATGGGCGGCCTCGGGCGCGGCGCGGGCAATTGCTCGATGGAATTGCTGCTGGGCTTTTTGCGCAATCCGAAATTCCACATCCGGCCCGTCTGGAGACTGCTGCAGGAGCATTTCCTCGAGTTGCGCAAGAAGATCGAATGGGGGCCTTATCCCGAATACATCATCGGCGGGCAGATGAATCAGCATCCCCGCTCAGCGATGGCCTGGCGCGCCGGAAAACAGAAGGACCATTGTCTCGGCTTCTACGATAAGACTATTAGTGAAGTGTGACGCGAGTCCCATGAAGAAACAATGGGTCGGCTATCTATTCATCAGCCCCTGGCTGATCGGATTTCTGGCGTTCACCGCCATTCCGTTCTTCGCCAGCATCTATCTGTCGTTCACGCGCTATGACATTGTTTCGGCGCCGGTCTGGGTGGGATGGGTCAACTACCGCCGCCTCTTCACCCAGGACCCGCTCTTCTGGAAGTCGCTGGGAATCACCTTCAAGTACGCGATCGTTGCCGTGCCGCTGGGGATTGCGGCGGGCGTGGCGCTGGCGCTATTGCTGAATCTCGATGTGTTCGGCATCAGCGTCTATCGCACGGTTTTCTATCTCCCCTCCATCGTTCCGGCGGTGGCCACGTCGGTCATCTTCACCTGGATACTCAATCCGCAGATCGGCTTGGTCAACGGCCTGCTGCGCAACTTCGGCGTCGTCGGGCCGGCATGGCTGCAAGACTCGCGCTGGGCGCTTTCGTCGCTCATCATGATGTCGCTCTGGGGCGTCGGCGGGAGCATGGTGATCTATCTGGCCGGGCTGAAGGATATTCCGCTGCATCTTTATGAGGCGGCGATGATAGACGGCGCCAACGTCTGGCAGCGCGTCCGGCACGTCACGCTTCCCATGCTGACGCCGGTGATCTTTTTCAATCTGGTCATGGGCGTCATCAGCTCATTCCAATACTTTACGCAGGCCTACATCATGACGCAAGGCGGCCCGGACAACTCGACGTTGTTCTACGCGCTCTATCTGTTTAATCGCGCCTGGCGCTATCTCGACATGGGCTATGCCAGCGCCATGGCGTGGATTCTGTTTTTGATTATCATGGTCATCACCGGTTTGCTCTTCAAAACGCATCGCCGGTGGGTGCACTATGGAGGCTAGGCATCCGACCGATCCGACGGGTCTGACTGGTCCGACGGGTCCGACGCGTCCGATCAACCAAGTTCTCTTTTTATGAAATCAGCTGATCTGACAAAATACTTGAAGATCGCCGCGGGCATCGCGCTGGCCGTTGGATTGGTCGCTTTACTGGCGTCGCCCGGTCCGCCGCTGCGCAAGTATCCCGATCGCATCCCGGTGCGATTCTGGCACATGTGGAGCGCCGAGTGGAAAGTCGTCGTGGACGACATTGTTACGAGCTTCAACCTGAGCCAGGACAAATACGAAGTGATCGCGCTGTCGGTCCCCGGCAATGCCGCGGATTCGAAGTTTCTGCTCTCGGCCGTGGGCGGCGATCCGCCCGACTGCATGGCGCAATGGAACGCCGTCATCCCGACCTGGGCGGATAATCAGCTGTTGATGCCGTTGGACGAGCTGATGTCGCCCGCCGAACGGGAACGCTTCGATCGCGAAGCGTATCCCATCGTCAAAAAGATCGGCTCCTATAAGGGGCACTTCTACGGCCTGACGACCGGCCTCAATATTTGGGGGCTCTATTACCTGCCGGAACATTTAAGGCAGGCAGGTCTTGATCCGGATCACATGCCCGACACGCTGGAAGAGATGTTTGCGTGGGGCGAGAAGCTCAATCGCTACGACAATGATGGCAATCTGATCCGGCTGGGATATATGCCGCGATGGTTCATGATGAGCGTCAAGGGCTTCAATGGCGGATTCTATGATTGGAAATCGGGCAAGCTCACGATCAACACTCCAGAGAACCTGCGATGCCTGACCTATCTGGCGGACTGCCACAAGAAAATCGGCTTTGACAAAGTAAAGCGGTACGAGTCGGGGTTGAACCAGGGGTTCGGCGTGGAATGGCCGTTCATCAGCGGCGCCTACTCCATCACGCTGGACGGGCAATGGCGCGTCAAGCAGTTGAGCAATTTCGCGCCAAACCTCGAGTATCGCATCGCGCCGCTGCCGCCGCCCGCGGGAGGATTGAAAGATGCCGGTTGGTCCAATGGCAACTTCATGATCGTTCCGCGTGTCGCGCATCATCCCGAAGGCGCATGGGAATTCATCAAGTTCTGGTCCGGGCTGGATCATCCGGAACGCGCGGCGGAATACTATACCTGGGGCGGATGGTTGCCGTTAAGTCAGGCGGTGGCCCAGGCGCCAGCCTATCAGGAATATCTGAAGAAATTCCCCCAATTCAAGACATTCCTGGATATTCTGCCGAGCGAAAACATAGACCCGACGCCGCCTGTGGCGATTCAGGTTTTTCTCATGGATCAAATTCAGCTGGCCGACGACCGCGCCATCCGTGACGGCAGCATGTCGCCAGCCCAGGCGTTGTTGGAAGCCGAACATAACATCGAGCAAGAACTGGAGCGACGCCGAGAAGTCGGGTATAAGGACTGAGAGGAGACGCGGAGAGGGGAGACGCAGAGACACTGGGAGCGCCACCATCCTGGTGGCGAGAGGTGGAGACGCGAAGAGGGAAGACGCGGAGAGGGGAGACGCGGAGACTTGGAAATGGAGAGGGTCCACTGCGTCCACTCTGTCCACCTCGTCCACCAGCAAGACACGCAAAGAGGAAGATCAGAATGCGGCGTGATTCAGAAGGCGGGGCGTTTCGCTTGCGAAGCTATCAACGGCTGGCGGTTCATGCCGTGCTGCTGGCTTTATGCATCCCCGCCGTGCTGCCGCTGGTGTGGATGATCTCGACCTCGCTCAAAAGCGATCAGCAAATTTATCTCCAGCAAGGCAAGGACGTCTCTGCGATTTCGCTCCTCAGTATGATTCCCCGTCCGCCCCAGTGGAGCAACTATCCCGACGCGATGAATTCCGTTCCGCTCGGGCAATATCTGCGCAATACGCTACTGCTGTGTTTCGTGACCGTGATGGGCGCCGTTTTATCGAGCGCGGTGGTCGCCTATGGCTTTGCGCGAATGACCTTCCGGGGACGCGATGCGCTCTTCCTTCTCATGATCTCGACCATGGCGCTGCCAGGACAGGTCACGATGATTCCGGTGTTCGCGCTCTTTCGCTGGCTGGGATGGTATGGAACATATCTGCCGCTGACGGTTCCGGCGTTTTTCGGCGCCCCCTTTTATATCTTCCTTCTCACGCAATTTTATCGCACCATCCCCGAAGAGCTGTCTGAAGCGGCTCGCATAGATGGCGCGAGCGAATGGCGCATTTTCTGGAATATCATGCTGCCACTGTCGAAGCCCGCGCTGGCCACCTGCGGGCTTTTTCAGTTCCTCGGTACATGGAACGACTTTTTCGGTCCGCTGCTTTACATCAACGACCCATCCAAATACACCCTGGCCTATGGACTACAGCAATTCATGGCCGGGTTGTACGGGGGCAAATGGGCGCAACTGATGGCCGGCGCCACATTATTCACCGTGCCGGTCATCATCCTGTTCTTCTTCGCCCAGCGTACCTTTATCCAGGGAATCTCCACGACCGGCTCCAAGAACTAAATCGAAGGCTCGTTCCGCCCCAGTGTCATATTGGCGCAGATGCGACGAAATATTTTGATTCTAGCCAAAATGGCGCATTTTTTGGCTTGACCCTACGCTTGGGGATTTGACAACATGCCAAGTAATAATGCGGGATTTGCATTGTCTTTGTGGCGCCTTCGTTGCTTATTTTGGGAGGGGCGTTGCATTGAAGAATATATACTTCGGATAGGTTGATTAAAATGTCATTACGTTTCAAGCGGCTGGGAGATGATCGGCTCGTCAAAAAGAAGAAACTGATGGTTTTTATCAGCACGGGGGACACATGCCGAGCGCCCATGGCAGCGGGTTATTTCAACGCCCGAGGCAATCCAGGTGCTCGATACGGTGGACGTGGATTTGCGCAAACACACCTCGCGAAAATTATCCAATGAGACCATCAAACGCGCAGATTTGATCGTGGGCATGTCTTCATTCCATGTTCAAACCGCCCTGCGCCAAAGCGAACTGGCGAAAGGCAAAACGTATTTATTAAAGGAATACATCGGCTGGGAGCATAAGAACGTCCAGATTTCCGATCCCATGGGCGGAACACTGGAGGTTTACAAGAAGTGCTTTCAGGAGATCAAGGAAAGCTGCGACCGCCTGATCAGCCATGATTTCATTCTTGGCAAGGCCGCCGAGCCGCGGCCCATTCCGCCTCCGGCCTCGCCGGCCAAAGCCAAGGGCGGCAAATCCCCCGACAAGAAAAAGAACAAGGAAGACGCCCCCGAAAAAGTGGAACTCGCCGCCGAAAAAAGCGCCGCTCCAAAGCCGGCTGCCAAAGCGAAATCCGAGGAGGCGCCGCACATCGCGCCTGCCTCATCCGTTGCGGCGCCCGCGCCGAAGAAAAAACCGGAACCACCGAAAAAAGCCGAGCCGGTGATCAGGAAGGTGGAAGCCGCCAAAAAGCCAGAGCCAGCCAAAAAGCCGGAGCCTGCGAAAAAAGTGGAGCCTGCGAAAAAGGCGGAACCAGCCAGGAAAAGCGACGCAAAGCGCAGCGGAGCGAAGCGATAACCCGCAGGGATCAACTCCGCCATTCATGCATGGCCCCCCGCCATTATTTCACTGCTTTCATCCAGAACATGCGCCAGAGGGTTGCGAAGGCCTTGAAGATTTCTTTGCGGGAAATCTTCGACCGCCCCTCGCGCCGATCCACAAAGTGGATGGGTGATTCGGCCACGCTCGCGCCGGCGCGTTCGCAGCGCATCAGCATCTCGATCAGAAACGAATAGCCGTCCGACTTGATCTGCTCGAAGGGAATTTTTTCGAGAATCTCACGGCGATAGGCGCGGTAGCCTGACGTGCAATCGCGCGAGCGCGCTCTCAGGATTGCGTGGGCCATCAGATTGGCGCCGAAACTCAGCATCTTGCGGCGCAGAGGCCAATTCGAGATGCGCCCGCCTGGAATGTAGCGCGAGCCGACGACAATATCGGCGTCCTGCGCGGCGGTGATGATGGCGGGCAGGCGATCGGGAGAATGCGAAAAATCCGCATCCATCGTGATGGCCAGAGCAAAGCCCTGGTCCAGCGCGTATCGGAATCCCGCCATGTAGGCGGTGCCCAGTCCTTGTTTGCCGGGGCGGCTCAACAGGCGCACGCGGTTGTCGTCGCGTCCGATGGCGATGCGCTGCACGATCGCATTCGTGCCGTCGCTGGAATTGTCATCCACTACGAGAACCGCGAGGTCGCTTCGGTCCGTGGCCTTCAATATTTCCGGAATCAGTGAACCGATATTCTCCGCTTCGTTGTAGGTGGGAATGATGACAAGAATCGGAGAAAGCATAAATCACAATTTCGTGTAATCATCACACTGCGTCGCATTGGGTCTTTCGGGGCGAGTGCAGGCCGAACCGTAATCGTACTTGCAGGTGTCACACAAAAACTCTTCCTCCGCCATCATGACTTTGCGCAGCCAACGGCGGAGGGATTTGAAGTAGCGCGTCATCTCGGTTTCGTTGACTCTTCCTTTTGCCAATTGACGATGTCGTCGGCGGTGCCTTCCTGCCCGTCCTTACCCGGGGAAACCAGGTCAAAATCCTGAGAATGCTCTCCCGGAGAACGATAGATGAAATCATTTCCCCATGAATCTTTGGGGTTGCCTTCCAAATAAGGACGATTGCCCCATTTGTTCGGGTCCACGTCGGAAGGGCAGGTCTTGAGCGCGCCCAGTCCCTGGTTGGTGGTGGGAAACTCGCCGACGCGCAGATAATAAAGCTGCAGCGCGGTCTTGATGTTTTCGAGGTTCGTCCTTGTGGCGTTTTCGCGTGCGGTTTCGCCGTGATGGAAAATATTCGGCACGACAATGGCCGCAAGGATGCCGATAATAACGACCACAAGCATGATTTCCATGAAAGTGAAGCCGCGCCGGCGCGCTCCATGCTGTGATATTGCTCTTGCGAGAGGATTTAGCGTTTTCATGTTCTGACCTCCTGCTGAAATTGTTCTCAGTTTTTCCCGCGTTGGTCAAGGGCCAAAAAGCAGCGCCGCGCGATGGGGCGACACGGACCCACACAGACAGACACGGACTGGCACGGACTGGCGCCAATCAGCTTTCACCCGAACCCGGGCAGCTGGAATGAAAAAAATGGCCCTCATGCATCCCTTGATTTATC
Source organism: Candidatus Sumerlaeota bacterium (assembly GCA_026398575.1). Next base: position 7,145 of record JAPLSP010000472.1, read on the forward strand.
ATCCGTCTGACTATAGGCGATGTCATCCGCCGTGCCTTCCTGTCCGTCTTTGCCGGGACTGATCAGGTCGTATTCATGCGAGTCTTTGCCGGGGGAATGATATACGAAGTCATGGCCCCAGGCGTCTTTGGGAATTGATTCAAGATAAGGCCGCCGCCCCCACTTGCCCGGATCAATCTCCAGAGGACAGGTTTTCAACGCCCGCAATCCCTGGGCGTCGGATGGGTATTGCCCCAGCCGCGCATAATAGAGTCTCAAGGCCATCTCGATATTTTCCATTTGTTGTCTTGTGGTCTCGAGTTGCCGCTTGGCATTGTTGAAAGAAGGAATGTTCGGCGCGACCACGAACATGAGAACGCCCAGGATCAGCACAACCAGCATGATTTCCGTTTTGGAAAAGCGACGCTTTTGAGTTTGAGCGGATTTGCCTTTCAAAGTTGCATGTTTAATGCGGCTCATAATCTTGCCTCCTTGTTTGTTTGTCATTTCTTATTCTCTTCAGGTGTTTCCCAATTGACGATATCATCCGCCGTGCCTTCCTGCCCATCTTTGCCAATAGAGACGAGATCAAAATCAAGGTCATGTGTTCCCGGGCAACGATAAATGTAATCATGTTTCCAGCCATCTTTGGGCGTTTTTTCCATGTAATACTTGCCCCACTTGACCGGGTCGACACCAAGCGGACACGATCTCAGCGCCGCCAATCCCTGGGCGGTGGTGGGGTAGTCGCCCACTTTCATGCAATAGTTATGGAGCGCTGTTTTTACGTTCTCCATTTCCAGCTTGGTGGCGGCGATGGCTGCCTCATCGAGGTGATGAATGATTGCGGGCGTGACGATAGAGGCCAGAATGCCGATAATCACAACGACGATCATGATTTCCATGAAAGTGAAGCCGCTCCGCCGGCTGCGGTAAAGCGCCGCTCTTTTCTCAACTCGCATCATCAAGCGCATGTCTCTTCCTCCTCGATGGGCTAAGTGCTCATATTCGAAATTACGGTCTCATAAATCTATCGCAAATTCTCATGCAGGATG
>JAPLSP010000079.1 GCA_026398575.1 Candidatus Sumerlaeota bacterium
TTTTCTTTTTGCCCTTTCAGGGCATCACGGAACACCGTTTGCATCTGAGCTATTATAGAGAGCGGGCTGATCTTGGTGAGAAATCTAGATTAATCAGCCGGGCAGTATTAGCGCGCGTGGCCGCCCGACGGAGCGGGCCGGCCTACCATTCGCCGCCAATTCAAGGAAGAACGCTAGACCCGGCTTGAGGCTTACTGCACGGCTATAGCGCGGGATGTACCCGTTTATTTTGGCCGGTGGGTTGCGGCTGACAGGATGCAGCAGATAGGATATGGCCGGCGATATATGGCAGACGGCGGCGCGTCCTATACGCTCTGATCGTACTCGCCCAGCCGCAGCGGATAAACGCCGTATTGCCGCGACAGCTGGACGACGTAGTCGTAGGTGGCGGGATCAACGTTGCTGGGGATGGAATGATCGGACTGCAGGATATAGCCTCCGCCCTTGGCGGCGTTGAGTTTCGTAAGGATTTCGCGGCGCACTTTTTCGCGGTTGTTGGTTTCGAGGACCTGGACGTTGATGTTGCCGTTGAAAGCCAGCCGCCGGCCAAAGCGCTGTTTGAGCTTCACGACGTCCAGCCCGGCCTTGGCCTCCAGAGGATTATAGCAATCCACGCCCGCTTCGATCATGTCTTCATAAACCGCCAGCGCGTTTCCGCAGCCGTGGTAGATGGTTTTCAGGCCGGCCGCATGGGCGGCGGCGCATAAGCGCTTGAGCTGCGGCTTATAAACCTCGCGCCAATAAACGGGCGAAAACAGCATCCCATGCACATAGGCGATATCGCCCCAGATATACAGGCCGGTGAGTTTGCCCTGCGCCGCGGCGATCTGCCCCTCGACGATCCCGACGAGGAAGTCGCCCAGACGCTCGATGAACTTCGCGAACGTCTCCGGGTCCTCACCCATTTTCAGCAGGGCGTTTTCAGGGCCAATCATCCGCCAGATCATTTCATGCGGCTCGCAGACGCCCCCGAATACGCAGAAATCATCCGTGTATGCGTTAACGCGGTCCATGAAAGAAGGTATCCCGAGATTCAGCTCATCGCCGACGCAATTGATCTGGTCGTCAATCGCCGCGCCATAGCGGCGAGAGTCCCTGGGATCATCGAAACGGAAGGCTTCCATTTTTTCGAACGTCTGCGTCTCGAACTGCGCATAGTGCGGCATCGGATACGTCTTCTTGCGCTCGATGGTGGCGCCGAAACCGGTCTTGACGACCTTGTGGTCCGGATCGTTTTTCAGGACCTCGATGCCCGTGATGTGCGGGTCCATGTTCGGATTGATGCAGATCAGGTCCAAGTCCCAATAGCGATAGGGATCGAAGGGCTCGGGGACTTTCATCTCGGCTTTGACGCGGCGGATGAAGTTGGTCCAGAAGAACTCGCCCACCGGAACGCGATCCGCCTCGCGATGCTCGAGCGCCGCCATCACGCGCGCGGTTTTCAGCTTTCCCGATTCGCTCTTGGTCACTGAAAGAGCCCTCCTTCTCTTTTCTCACAGCAGATCGAGCCTGCCAATCTCAAAGTATTTTTATAGACAGGATGGATTGGAGACAGGATAGATTAGAGACAGGATATATTTTTTGGACTTTTCCAAGTAATTACTCTGACTCAAATTTATTCGTTCCCTTATTTATCCTGTCGCTTATTTATCCTGTCTCTAATTCATCCTGTCCCAAATTTTACTCTGTCTCTAATCCATCCTGACTTCTCACATTTCATTTCTCATTTCTCATTTTACATTTTACATTAATACTGCCCTTTATACTTGCCGACATTCTCTTTCGTGACGGCGGGGCTGTCAATCGGATATCGCTTCTCCAGCTTCTCTCCCTTGAGATACCGGATCGCCAGGCGCACACCCTCGCGGCCTTCTTCTTCAGGCTGCTGGAAGCTGACGCCCGTCAGCAGGCCGTCACGAATCGCCTGAAGCGCCTCCTCGCTGCCGCCCTGGCCGACGCACTTGACCTCCTTGCGCCCCTGCGCCGCGCATTCCTGCGCGGCGGCGATGGCGAAGTCGTCGCCATGCGCATAGACGCCGGCCAGATTCGGGAATTTCTGGAGCAGCGTCTGCATCTCGCGCTTCACGACGTCGCGCTTGCCTTCGTGCGGAATCCGCGCCATACGCTTGATGCCGGGATTTTCCTTCAGCGTGTCTTCGAGCGCCTTGCTGCGCGCCAGCTCGGGGCCGGTTCCGATGTGCTGATGAAACTCGACGATCTCGCCTTTGCCGCCGAGCGCCTTGGCCAGAATATCCGCCGAGACTTTCCCGCCGCCATACGTATCCGTGCCGACGTAGCATACGTAGTCGCAGTCCTCGCCGATCTCGCGATTGACGACGATCACCGGAATCTTCGCCGCATTCAGCAACTTGACGCCGCGCACGAGCGATTCCTTCTTCATCGGCACCAGGCAGACGGCGTCCACCTTCTTGGCGATCATTTCGTTGATCTGCTCCATCTGCAGAACGGGGTCTTCCTTCGCGTTGAGGACGGTGACCTCGGCGCCGAGTTTCTTGCCTTCGTCAACCGAGCCGAGGCGCATGTTTTGCCAGTAGGGGTGATCCAGCGTCATCAGGAAGCCGATATGATACTTTGCTCCTCCACCGCCGCCGCATGACATCGCGCCCAAAATCGCGATCCCGAATGCGAGCGCCGCGATTCCTCTCATCATGAGCTTGCATCCAGTCATTTGCCGGCTCCTCCAATCATAAAAAAATCAGGCACGGGCGATCTTTGCGCGTCGCCCATGCCTGATTCAAGCAAACAATCTTAGATATGCTCAGTTAGGCATCATGCCTCCGGACCACATTATAATATCACCTGAGGAAATCGTGCCATTCGTCGGATCATAAACGCCATTCAGAAAATAATCGCGCCTGCCTGATCCGGCAATGCAAGCCGGAGTGTTATTGGGATTGGCAGTGATGGACGTGCCCGAAAAATTGGTCACGCCATCGGGTCCTCGGGAGGTGATGCGATACAGGATCCCGGTCTCCTTGGATTCGGGATCGAAGTTCTGGGCGCCGTTAGCCCAGCCGCCGCGCCAATATTCATAAACGCCCATGTTGTTCCAGTTGATGCGTTCCTTAAAGGCGCTTCCCGGGATTGATGAGAGATATGCCACGGGCGTGGTGAGAAATGTATAGGCTTGACCATCGTATACCTGACCTGGAAAGTTGTCGGGTGGATTGTCATTCCAGTCAACAGCGTACGCTTCCATTCCTAATTTCATTGTGCGCAGATCGGCCTTGGCGCGCGAAACCTTGCTGCGCGTTTGCGCCTCCAGGAAATTGGGGATCGCAATCAAGGCGAGGATGGCGATGATCGCAATGACGATCAGCAATTCAATCAGCGTGAACGCTCGCTTCCCTCCCGTGGCCTGGCATTTCAGAGAGCGCTGTCTCACCAACTCAGTGTTATTCATGGCGTGTTTGCCTCCTTTTAAGTGGCAAGTATAAAGAAATATCTATACTTTCAAAAACTCAGAGGTAATCTAGCGCTTTTTGCAGAAAATTTCAAGCGGAAAAAAACAGAAAAAAAGGGCGGGATGTGGGACTTCCTGATATCCTAAAAAAGTGGATGCAAATCGCGCCTATCATGGATTGCGTCGCCCCCGCGCAAAATTCAATAATCGTTATCCATCATTTGAATGAGCGCCAAAGGAGCCGCTGCCTGAAGAGGTGTATTTGACGAACCTCTGGGGCGACGTCGCAGGCTGGCAGATTGACGGCCCGGCCTGGCCCGCCAAGCACGGCGAGCGCCAATACACGAATCGCTGGGTGCGCTTCAAAAACGAAGACGTCGGGCGCTTTTATCGCGACTATCTGAAGGATGACGTCCGCAAGGAACAGGATTTGCTGCTGGGGCGCTGGGAACCGAAGCGGCGCTTCGACAACAACTCTCACATCATGCCCTCGATGGTCCAGCTGCGCTCGCTCCTCATCGGCGAAACTCCCGAGGAACTCGCGCGCATTGCCACGCCCGATCGTTTCGGCGGACCGGCCTCCGGCGTCATCGGCAGCTGCATCTCCGTCTTGCGCGCCAGCCGCCCCATCCGCTATGAGCGCCTGATTCCGGCGGGAGAACCGACGCCATTCGTCGCCGGTCTCGAACGCGAAATCGCCGGTCCCAACGTTTATCTCGCGCAGTCGGTCCAGACGCGGATCGAAGACAAGAAAGCCAAAACCAGCCAACCCTTATGGCCGCGCATCGCATGGTTTGGCTGGCAGACTCCAACCGGCGCGCGCTGGAACTTCGGCCAAGTGATTCCCGCCGCGCCCGGCGCTGCTTCCGCTGCGCCCGCCGCCCTTCAGCGAATCCGCTTGAGCTGGAACGCGGAGGTGGTAGCATATCAGTAAAGTCGCCGCAAATGCGTGCGTCAATTCAAGAAGAACTATCAACCGCGATCACCTGCTTAGTCTCTTTACTTTTTCCCGTAAGGAAATGGAGGAAGGCCGCTTTCAGAGAGCTCACATGTGGCTAATATTCGGCGAGAAGAAATATCAGCTTGTATCGATAGAATGTTCATCTGGCTCTGCAAAATATCACGGAAGGAAGACGATAATTAGGATGCCAATACCTCTTATTCCAAGTCTTGAAGCTAAGGGCTTCGGCCCAATAGTCACAGCCGACGTGAAATTTGGCGACTTGACCGTGCTGGTTGGGCCGCAAGCATCCGGCAAAAGCATTTTTGTACAATTGCTCAAGTTATTAATTGATACCGCGCATGTGAGATTTGAGTGTCGGCGCGCCGGCATAGATTGGGAGGAAGATTTCAAGCAATTCCTTGATGTCTATTTCGGCGAGGGGATGAGGAGCCTATGGAATCCGAGCAAGACCTGGGTTAAATTCAGAGGAAAAGAGACGAGCCTGCCAGGACTGGTGAAATCCACCAAGCCACGTAAGGGTGAGTCTATGTTTTTCATTCCAGCGCAGCGGGTTTTAGCCATGCGAGATGGATGGCCGCTTGCGTTTGAATATTACAACGCCGGAGTACCGTTTGCCGTGCGTGAGTTTAGTGAAAGACTCCGGCAAATGATGATGGGGTTTGGCACAAAGGCGACCCTCTTTCCTGCGCCTCGCCGCCTAAAAGAAGAATTTCGAGTACTGATCCAGGACCACATTTTTCCTGGATTCAAGTTAAAGGTGGTTACGGAACAAGCCCAGAAGCGCATGGTACTCTCCACTGGCGAGAAAACTCCTGTTTTGCCTTTCATGGTATGGTCGGCTGGGCAGCGCGAGTTCGTGCCTTTGATGTTAGGACTCTACTGGCTGATGACCTCTGGCGGATCTTCAAGGAGAAAAGGGGTCAAATGGGTAGTCATTGAAGAACTGGAAATGGGGCTTCATCCGCGTGCGATTTCCATCGTAGTATTAATGCTCTTCGAGCTGGCAGCACGTGGCTACCGTGTTTGCGTTTCAACCCATTCGCCGCAGGTACTGGACGCAATTTGGGCCCTCAAACATCTAAAGACAAACATGGCCAACCCAAAGGCACTGCTGGATATATTCGAGGTTCCAGCTAACCTGCCAATGACCAACTTGGCGAAGAAGATAATGAAGAAATCTGTCCGGGTTTATTACTTTGATCGTAAAAGCGGCAGCACGAAAGATATCTCCAACCTCGATGCCGCATCGGAGGAGGCCGGAGAATCGGGTTGGGGTGGTCTTTCTGAATTCAGCGGTCGCGCCAATGAGGCTGTCGCGCGCGCTGTGGCGAATAGTGAGAGGGAGAGCAACCTTGACTTTTAAGCAATCGGTAAAGCCTATAAATCAGAAAGAATCTCAGTCTCCTGCCAAGAAACAGAAAACCGTGACGTTCAAGGAAGCAGTAGAACAAACACCCCATTTGCAGGGCGAATGGAAGGCTGGCTTAGGCGCATTGCGCGCCCAAGATAGGCCACACATCAAAGCGCAGGACACGCAGCGATTAAGGGGCAGCGTGGACTTGGACACGGCATTGAAGTCGAAGGAGCCGAATGCGAATCGGTGGGACTTCGCCATCGGTTACCAGCACGTCAATCGGAAAGACGAATTCATCTATTGGGTGGAAACGCATACAGGAAGCGACAAGCAAATCGAAAAATTGCAGAAGAAATTTGAGTGGCTTAAGGGCTGGCTGCGTGGTGACGGTCGAAAACTTAACAAGTTTGGGCAGGAATTCGTCTGGGTTCCGAGCGGAAAGACTTCGTTTACCAAAGGTGCGACGCAGGTCAAGATACTGGCGGCTCAAGGCATACGCTATTCGGGAACTATACTTCGCATTATGGCCCAACATCCCAATCCATCTTCTGCGAATTAATTGTCTGCCCGCTTTGACGACAGCGCCAGCTTCTACTGAAAAATATCGTGGCGATTTTTTTCCGCAATAGCGATGAAAACAACACCATTCCCGTTGACAAAAAACAAATCCAGCGCGATATCGAATTGCGTCAAAAGCAGGAATGCAAATCTCTAAGGCCATCTATTCCAACGACGACACGGCGGCGGGGATGTCGTCGGGGGTGAACCACTTGTCGCCCAGAGGATGCGGCTTGTAGGTTTCGATGTGGTCCAGCGCGCCGTCTGGCTTGTCGGTCACGTGATAGAGCGCGCGATATTTCGTTTTGATGAAACGCTCGCGGATCCCGCGCTCGATTTGCGCGATCAGCGGGTTGAAGTAGCCTTTCGTGTTCAGCAGGACGCACGGCTTGTCATGCCGGCCCAGTTGCTTGAGCGTGATAATTTCCAGAATCTCCTCGAGCGTGCCCAGGCCTCCGGGACACGCGATGAAGGCGTCAGCCAGGTCCTCCATCTTTTGTTTGCGCGCGCGCATGTCCGGTGTCACGTGCAACTCATCCAACCGGTCGTCGGCCAGCCCTTTCTCATTCAGAAATCCGGGTATGACGCCGATGGTCCGCCCGCCGTGGTCGCGCACCGCCACTGCGAGCGCCCCCATCAGGCCGATGTTTCCTGCGCCAAATACCATGCCGTGCCCGCGCCGCGCCAACTCGCGCCCGAGCGCGCGTATGGCATCGAAATAAACATCATCAACCGCCGAACTGGAAGCGCAGTAAACGCAGATGTTCATTGTTGCTGATCCTTTTACATTAAAACACATTGCGTCCTTGGGTGTGCTTTTTCGCTTTTCGCGGGCCGATATAGGCTGCCGCAACGCGCTGATCCAAAAGATACCGCTCGGCGCAGGCGCGAACGTCGCCCGTCCTTAATTTTTCAATTTGAGCGAGCGTCTCTTCAATCGGGATTTCACGCCCGTGATAAATTTCATTCTCGGCCAGGCGCATCATGCGGAAATTCATGCTCTCCAAACTCAGGAGCAGCGAGGCGAGCATCATGTCCTTCGCATTTTGCAGCTCGCGCCGGCTGATGTCTTCCGTGCAGATGCGCCGCGTCTCGCGAAAGCAGATATCCAGCAGCTCCTCGAGATTATCGGGCGTCGTGCCGCCCGTGATGGCGAAGTAGCCCGCATCGAGAAATCCATTGGCATAAGAGCCGATCGTGTAGGCCAGCCCGCGCTTTTCGCGCACTTCCTGAAACAGGCGCGAAGACATGCCGCCGCCCAAAATCAGATTCATCGCAGCCATCGCATAGCGGTCGTTCGAATCGCGATGCGGACCGCCGACGCCAAAACAAAAATGGGTCTGCTCCAGCGGCTTCTCGACGTAATGAGTATGGAACGAAGACTGGGGCGCATCCGCAGGCGCATAGGATAAAGCGCTGACGCCGGCATGGACATCGCAACGGGCGCCGGCGCGGGCCTTCTTGCCGGCGACGTCCTTCCTGCCAGCGACGTCCCGCTTGCCGGCGCGGTCTTTCTTACCGGCGCCGGACGTTTTCCCCAAAGCCGGCAGTTTTTCTTCAAAAAGACGCTTCAAACGCAATGCCGACGGCGTGGCGCCGGCTACCGACACCAGCATACGCTCGGGCCGGAACCATCGCGCCCAATAATCGCGAAGGCTTTGCGTATTGAGCGCGCGCAGCGTTTCGGCCTTTCCCAACACCGGCCGCCCGAGCGCATGACCGTTCCACAGCGTCTCGGCGAACAGGTCATTCACGCGCTCGTCGGGCGTGTCCTCATACATCATCACCTCTTCGAGGATGACGTTGCGCTCGCGCTCCAGTTCCTCCGCGTCCATCAGCGAATTCGCCATCAGATCGCACAGCAGGTCGGCGGCGTCCGGCAGCTTCTCGTCAATGACGTGCGCATGGAGGCAGATAATCTCCTGCGAGGTGAACGCGTTGACCTGCGATCCGAGCCGGTTGCTTTCGAAAGCGATTTCGTAAGGCGTGCGGCGCGGCGTGCCTTTGAAAAAAATATGCTCCAGGAAATGCGCCGTCCCGGATTCGCACGCGCTTTCAAAGCGGCTGCCGGCCACCGCCCAAACTCCAACCGCGACCGAACGAACGCCGGCGACCGGTTCGACGAGCAGACGGATCCCGTTTTTCAAGAACTGTTTTTGCATCATTTCAGAGATACATACTCGACGGGCAGGCCATAAGTGGAGGGCCTGAATCCGCCGGCCTTTCGCGAAAAATAGATCACGCACAACCACGTGAAGACGGTCCCGCCCAAGCCAAGATAAAACATCCATGGAAAATAGCGAAATGTTATGCGACGCGCCCCCGGCGCAACAAAAACAGCGCGCAGACACTCATTGGCGCGATAAATCTTTTCCCACTTGCCATCCACAAACACCTGCCAGCCGGGATAGTATTGGTCGCTGAGAATGAGCCATCCCGGTTCGGTCTGCACTGGAATCTGAATGACAACCTTGTTCGGCGCCGACACAACGATCTCGGCGGGTTTGGCGAACGATTGAAGGGAAAACGCAGTGGACAGGGTGGACGGCGTGGACGACGTGGACGGCGTGGACGACACGGGCGTGGACACAACCAGCTCCGCAGCGGCAGCGTTTGCCGGAATGGCGCCGGGCGCTGTCTCTTCAATGGCCGGCAGCTGCATCGCGGCGCCGCGCAGACCTTGGGCCATATCCAGCATTGCCTTATGACGGCTCTTGATCGGCCCTTCGATCAGGAGCGGATGGCGCGAGTCCAACAGAGCTTCGGAGGATTCAGTCTTGCCCAAAGATTTGGCGCCCGTAAGGCGCCAGGCGGCTTGACCCCGCGAAGATACCGGAAGGAACCATGCGCGCGGCAGCGCTTGAAGATTTTCCCAGATTCGAATTTCCTCGGCGAACGCCAGCCGGAATTGCTCGGGGCGCCGCTGAGCGATCTTGCGCAAACTATAATCGCCCAGCAGATAGCGCGCGCCCATCAGTTCCTTGGAACGCCACGCCTCCGTCAGCGGACCCGTCGTAAACGGCGACGTGTCGTCTTTGGGAAGGGCAAGCAAATCGAGGCGATAGACGTCCTTCAAAGGGATGTTTTCTTCGGCGCAATAAATGCGCCCGGAACGTGAGTCAGGGCGTTGAGACCAATCCATCAGGCCGATGGACGGCCCGGAGTCGTTCGCGCGCGCGGGCCAGGTTTCGCCGGAGAAATTGCGCCATCCTTCCACCAGCGCGACCAGCGCCAACGCCGCGCTCAGCCATGGTCCCCAATGCTTTACGCGGGCGCCCGCATACGCCACGCCCGCCGTCACCGTCAAAAACGCGAGAATCACGAACCCAATCATCTCGACGCGGCTGGCGGCAGCCTCTTGCGCCGCGCTGATGGCGTCGTCCGGATACAAGCCTGAGACGATGTGCCAAAACAGCAGAATATATCCCAGCAGCAGGAGGCCGAGCAGAAACGCCGCAGACATCGGATGCGTCCGGCGATGATAAATGTTGCTGATTCCGAAACCCGCCAGCGCGCTCAAACATAGATACAGCGGCGGAGCAAAGCAGTCCCATCCCAACCCCGAAGAAATGAGTGGATGCCAGAGTTTGCGGATCACCCAGAAGCCGGTGAGCTCGAGCGCGAAACAACCGGCCAGCAGCAGGAAGAACAATCGAGCGCGGGCGCGAGCCGTCCATCCTTCGACCGCGAAGCAACCTAAGATCAGCGGACAGACGCCGAGCCACGAAACCGGATAGGAAAACGAATCGCCTCTGTTTTGCGCGCTGAAGCGCGGCGAAAAAAGCGAAACCATTTCATCCAGCAGCGGCCAGGCGCCGGCGCCGGCGGGCTGTGACGCCGGATGCGAAAGCCAGCGCAGTTCAAGGCACGGCAGGGAATAAAACAGCGTGGTTCCTGCCATCAACGCGCCGGCCCCCGCCAGGCCCAGCAGGCAGTCATGCAAGTCCGCGTATTCGTCTTCGGAACGGGCCAACAGCAGGCGCCAGAAAAAGAAAGCCGCCACAATGAAGCCGCAGACCATCAGCCCCCGCGCCTCGGCGCCCAACAGCGCGAACGCCCCAATCAAACCCAGCCAGATCGCCGGCCAGAACTTCTGCGGATTCATCACAAGCCAGTCGGCAGCCCAGAGCATGGCCGGAAGCCATAAAAAAACATTGAACATCGGCTCTGTGACGGCATGCGAAGCAAAATCCGTCATGCAAAACGCCGCGGCTGCCGTCAGCGCGCCGCCTGCCCGCGCGCCCAGCCGATACATCAGCAGGATCATACCCAACCCCGCCACGGCCAGACGCGCCAGACGCCAAAAATCCTGCGCCCACGGGCCGGGCGCCAGCGAATTCAGGACGTTGAACGGCGCATACGCCGCAAAGGCGGGATCGGCGCCCAGCGGCGCGCCGCAGCCTGCATGAGGATTCCAGAGCGGTGCGCGCCAGGGCCAATAGCGCGCAAGCAGATAGGGCGTAGCCTGCGCTTCAAACCAGACGGGCGCGGGCGCATGGAACAGAACGCGCGGCCCCGGCGTGGATGACTGCGCGGGAGCGCCAAACGAGCGTCCACCCGCCAGGATGGCGCCATAGGCGATGAATAGCAGCAGCACAAAAGCCGCCGCGACCAGGCACTGTTCGATTGCGCGCGAAAACATGGGCTGTCAGTATGGCGCCGCGCGGCCTCGTGTCAAAAGGAAAAGGACGGAGAAGGGCGAAGAAGGGCAAAGAAGAGGGGAGTTGGGCGGAGACGGGTGGGGAAGGGAAGGGAAGAGGGGAGTTGGGAGCGAGTCCCAAGGAAACTGCCAAAGCGCGCAGAGCGCGGTGGGCAAAATTGAGTACGGCAAAAACTATAGAAAAGATGGCCTTTGCTTGACGAGGCTTCTATGAAAAATCGTCTATTATTTTGTTAGACGATATTTCGTCAGACATTGTTTTGTCAGACATTGTTTTGTTAATGTATGATCAGAAGCTTCCAGTCGCTGATTTGGGATATGCCCTAACCGGTGTGCGGTTCTTCGATGGGGATGCGGGGGGGCTCGGGCGCTGCTAATTTTTATTGTATGCATTCGCCGGCAGGGATGCCGGCGCTCCCAGTGGCGCTCCCAGTGGCGCTCCCAGTAAGGCCGGTTTCTAGGTATTCGATGAAGGCTGCCAGACTGGAATGATAGGTGGCTTGGGGCGCCTTGGCGTTGTCCGGCGGGAAAATTGTCATGCGAACGATGCTGCGCGCGGCGCATTCGCGAACGCGTTGCGCGGATTCCTCGTCCGGGGCTATGGGCGCCGGCGTCGCGATATGGACGCAGGCTTCAGCGCAGGCAATAATGATATCGGCGCGCAAATCGGGAGGCGCCCCGACAACAGCCAGGTCCACGCGCGTCCTTGCAAGCAGCTCATGCCAGTCGGCAAATCGCGCTTCGGGCGAGACGTCAAATCGCCGGGCGATTTCTTCGAGCGCCTTCACGTCAGCCGCAGCCACAGCGATCACGCGCGCCTTGGCCCGCAACGCGTCAAGCGCGTCGAGCATGCTCGGCAGTTCACTGGCTCCCACAGCAATGATGGCCGCTTCAATCATAATTAAAATCGCCTGACGGACGAAATTAGACAGGATAAATTATTGTCAGGATGTATGATCATTATTCTGACCCAAAATTATCCTGTCTCATATCCATCCTGTCTCTAATCCTTCCTTTATCTAATACATCCTGTCTATAATCCATCCTGAATCTAATCCTTCCTGGCTCTAATCCATCCTGGCTGCAAAAATATCACCGCCTCTTTTTTGCCTTCTGCTTTTCTTTTTCCGCCAGCGCCTGCTGAAATTTTCTGGCTGTTTCCACTTCGATCATCGCTTGTTCGCGCAACGCGATCTTTGCCGTTTTGAAGGCGTCTCGCAACGCCAGAAGGACTGCCGCCAGGGCGAAAAACAGTATAGCGCTGGCGATCAACATTCTCCAGAAAACCCCCGTCAGATGCGCCGTGATGCCATCGTAGAAATATATCATCACAGCCGCGAATGCCAACGCCATCGCGCCCGCCGCGCGCCGCCACAACCGCCGCGCAGTGACGAATGGATTGCCGGAAAAGTCCCTGGTCGCGTAGGCATAAAGTTCATAGCAGATTACAGCCGCACTAAACGCCAGGATCGAAAGAGTGAAGAAAGATTTCATAATGTAAGATGTAAAATGAGAAATGAGAAATGAGAAATGAACACCCAACGCCAATCAATCATAGAGAGCGCTCCTGCAATTCTGTTATCGAAAGACATTATCATTTTTGATCCTGAAATCTACATTTTCTTTCTGCATTCTGCTGCTTGCAACTCCTGCGATTAATCTCCCGCTTCCCAGTTTTCATTTTTCATTTCTCATTTTTCATTTCTCATTTTACATTAATCTTATTCGCGGCTTTATCCAAACTCCTGAGAAATGCGATTCGTTCGAGGTCTTCCCAGAAGCCTTCCGCATCGCCGCGCAGGAGCCGCAGGAGCGCCCGCGCCAGGCGGCGCTTGTTGCTGATCTGATAATGATAGTCGCGCACAAGCCCCCGCATCTCGGGATGCTTTCTCAGCAACAACGCCGCGTTGCTCCCGTTGACGCAGGCGCGACGGATCAGTTCGCGCGCGCCACAGCGATGATGGTGAAGCGAGACGGCCTCCGGCGTCAAGATCAAGCGCAGGCCCAATGTCTTATAAAGGCGGCAGGCCAGCTCGGTGTCTTCCATTGAAGCGCCGCTGAATTCCACGTCGAACGGATGCGCGATCAAGACCGCGCGCTTGAGCGATACGTCGCAGGTATGAAAATAAGGGCGCGGCTCTTTTTCCGGCGGCAGCAGCGGATCCACGCGGAACGCCGTGCGCGCAAGCAGCCGCATGATCGCCGAGGGATGGGCGCCCGTTTCCCAGATCGTCGTTCCGCGCACTGCGACCTGCTGCTCGGGGCGCTCGCGGTGCAGCGTCCGATGAACGGAGAAGTGCCGCGCATTCAGCGTCACGTCGTCATTGAGAAAGAGGACGATCTCTCCGCGCGATTGATGAACCATGCGGTTGCGCGCGCGCGCCGGACCGGCAGGCTCCTGCAAATAAACCGCAAGCGCAAAGGGATACTCGACCGCCTGCGCCATCGCCTGCGTCGCGCGCGCCGCTTCGGACTGGCTGCCATCGTCCACGACCAGGACTTCGAAGGTTTTCCGGTCCAGGTCCTGATCGCGAATGGAATCCAAAAGCCGCCGGAGCGCATCCGGCCGGTTGCGCGTCGGGATCACCGCCGACAACGCCGGATGGGACAGTTCTTGAAAAGCTGCATTCGCGGCGCGATCCATAATCGGGGTTCGGAGTTCGGGATTCGGGGTTTGGGATTCGGGGTTCGGGAATCGAGACTCGAAACTTGGAGCTTTGAGATCGAGACTCAATTTTCAGATCACTGCGCTTTGGGCTAAGAACAACAAAACGCAAACCGCATTCAGCATCCGACGCAATGCAGGACGCGCCCATCCGGCGCCGTGAAGGTTCTCCAAAAGATTTTATCATCCCATGAAGCCTCAGACCGGCGGTCGAAGAAAACCAGCCATCCCTCGCGCGCGCCCACGGATTCCGCATAGCGTCCGAGCTGCTCGAAGCCCTTGGCGATTTCCTTCTCTTTGTCGCGCCGCAAAACCTTGATCTCAATGGGGAACTTGTCTTCCCCGAATTGAACCAGGAGATCCATGCGTCCGCGTCCGGCGGCGTATTCGCGCGAAAGCCGCCCCTTCGCGTTGATAATGCGCTGCAAAAACGCCAGCAGAATCAGATGCGGCGCCGCCTCCTTATAAAGCGGCATCTCCACCCATATCTCGCTGTGCTCGCGCCAGAACTGCTGAAACTCCTCCAGCAGCTTGCGCATGTTCAACCGCCCGCCTTCCAGGTAGCGGGGCGCGTCATAAGGATAATCGCCGGTTTCCAAACGCGTCTGAACGCTGCCGTTCAGGGTCCGCACGATGACTTCGCCATAGATGGGATTGGCCGGCCCGACCACGCCCCCTTCGCGCTTGATCAATCCCAAGTCCATCACATACCGGAAATCGTCGTCCAGGACGTCGAAATCGGTGTCTTCGCCCAGGAGGATCGGTTCGATGACGCGGCGGACGCGATCTTCCTTCAATCGCTGCAAGAGGCTGTCTATATGAGTGTCTCGCCGCAGAATAATGTTCTCAATTGCCTGCCTCGCATGCTCCACGTAGATCGCGCACTGTGGATCGTTTCCCAGGATTTCGACCGTTACTTCGCGCGCGACGGCATTGACCAGCCAGGGCTGTCCGCAAGTGGCGCGGGCGATGGCGTCCGTCACCTTATCCGGGAAGACCTGCCCCGTCGCCTCGGTATGCTGCGCATAAAGCGCAGCGATCTCATCACGGGTGAAATTGCGCAACGTCAGCGCCTTTGTGATGATATTAAAGGGGCTTGCGCTTCCGAACGTTTCGCCGTCCGGGCGGATTTTGCCTTTGTAGTCGCGCAGGTTGCGCATCCCGACAAGAGCGACCGAATGCATGAACGGCGCCAGGGAGCGGTTGATATATCCGTCGCGCAGCTGCCGTAGAAAGGAAATGAGCAGAGGACCTTCCAAACTATCGGCCTCGTCGAACATGATGACGAGAGGCTTATCTAATTTTCCGCAGAGTTCCGAAAGCAGGCGGTTCATGGCGTTATTGGGATCAGCATCGCCATCTCCCGGTTTGAATCCCTTGTCCTTGAGCGCTGGGAAATAGGTCAGGTAGCGTGCAATCGTGTTGATGATATAAGGAATGCCTTCTTCCACTTTCGAGGTAACAGACGCGGTTTCCAGCGAGCAATAAAGCGCATGATATTGGCCGCTGGCGTTCAACTCCCGGACAAAGTCCTGCAGCAGCGTGGTCTTGCCCGTCTGTCGCGGAGCATGAATACAAAAATACATCTGCTGCTCGATAAGCGGCAGAAGCGCATTGCAGCGGGCTTGCGCCGGAAGCATGTAGTGCTCGCCGGGAACGCAAGGACCTGCAACGTTAAAAAACTTTCTCATGGCGCATCTCCCCTCCTCACTGAACGGGAGTGATGATACGCTTCGATAATCGGCTCGCTCAAGATAGATTCCTACCGATTCTTCTCGTCGAAGGCGGCGTCGAATGCGAGGCCCGAGGGTTTGAAGTCCACTTTGCGAACGAATTCGCAGGCTTCTTTCGCGCCCACTTCGCGGTCCATGCCGGAGTCTTCCCACTCGACCGACAGCGGCCCTTGATAGCCGGCGCGGTTGAGGGCGCGAATGATTTCCTCGAAGTTGACGTCGCCGCGCCCGAGCGAGCGGAAGTCCCATCCGCGCCGCGCGTCGCCAAAATTGAGATAGGAGCCGAGGATGCCGCCGAAGCCGTCGAGTTGGACGATCGCGTCTTTCATGTGGACGTGGAAAATGCGGTCGGCGAATTTATCCACGAAGCGCACCGGATCCACGCCCTGCCACCGCAGATGGCTTGGATCGAAGTTGAATCCAAACTCCGGGCGGCGGCCAATGGCTTCGAGCGCGCGTTCGGCGGTATAGAGATCGAAGGCGATTTCGGTCGGATGAACCTCGAGCGCAAACTTGACGCCGCATTCGCCGAAGACGTCCAGGATCGGATTCCAGCGGTTGGCAAAATCCTTGAAGCCTGCCTCGACCATTTCAGCCGTGACGGGAGGGAAGGAATAGATCAGATGCCAGATCGAGGAGCCCGTGAAGCCATTGACGACCTTGACGCCGAGTTTTTGCGCGGCGCGGGCGGTGGCTTTCATTTCCTCGATGGCCCAGGCGCGCATCTTCTCAGGGCTGCCATGCGCTTCCTTCGGAGCGAAGGCGCAGGCGCGCGGATCGTTCAGATCGCAGACCAGCTGGCCGGCCAGATGGTTGGAGATCGCCCAGACGTCGAGGCCGTTTTTCTTGAGCAACTCGCGCTTCTTCTTGCAGTATTCTTTGTCGGCGATGGCTTTTGAAACTTCGAAGTGATCGCCCCAGCAAGCCAGTTCGAGGCCGTCATATCCGAAAGATTTGGCTTTCTTGGCGAGCGTGGCAATGGGCAAATCGGCCCACTGTCCTGTGAAAAGAGTTACCGGTCTGGCCATGATGATTGCTCCTTTTAGATTCTGAATCAATCCGTCTTCCCTGGCTTTAGGTCGGGCGCCGGCGGGGCTTCAAGCGGCCTCCCGCCGCCATGCGGATCATGCGTGCCGTGAATGATAATCGAATGCCGGGGGGAAATGGCAAGATAATTTCGGCGAAAGATTTTGCTTGCATCCGGAAGGGGCGCGCCTAGAATCAATTCAGTTGAAGCGCAAAGCGAAAGAAATAAAAATAAGGATTTGTTTTGCGGAAAAATTGTGCTTGGTCTGAATGTCCCTGAGCCGTTAGAGTCACTTATGTTTTTTGGACCAACATTGTTTAATGAGGGAGTTCGATAATCGGCTGTGAATTGCACGCCCGTGTTGCGTAGCGGGAGCGAGTGAGCGGTCGTGAGGGCGCCCACCTGGGGTAACCCGGTTCATTAAACAGGTGATTCGGCGGTGCGGAGACTTTCTATTTAAGGGATCAGGGGCCAGGGATCAGGAGTCAGGCTTAATATCCAATTTCCAACAGGGAATATCCAACTTCCAAATAATCCCAGCGGAGCGGCATTAGCAAAGAGTAACGGTATCCTCTGCCATTCTTCTCAAAGCGCTCATCGGTTCCCGTTGGAAATTGGACATTCCCCGTTGGAAATTGGACATTCCCTGTTGGACATTGGACATTCTCTTTCGGACATTGGCCGTTCTCTGTTGGATATTGGATATTAGCTCCGCCCCGCCCCCCTAACTTATGCGCGCCGTAACCATTGACAATATTCAGCTGATCCTGTCCCATCCCGTCGAACTCGACGTGCAGTGGATCGGCAGTCCGCATTTGCGGATGCAGCTGGCCGCCGCGTGGACGCGCGTGGATCAGTCCGATATCCCGCTGAATCCGCGCCTCCTCGGCAAACCTGGAATCGGAAAGACCACACTGGCGTATGCCGTCGCGCGCGAGATGGGCCGCGAGGTGTATATCTTCCAGTGCACGATGGATACGCGCCCGGAAGACTTGATCGTCACGCCCGTTATTTCGCAAGACAATAAAATCTCCTATCACGCCTCGCCGCTCGTGACGGCCATGCTCGAGGGCGGCGTCTGCATTCTCGACGAAGGCAACCGGATGAGCGAGAAATCCTGGGCTTCGCTCGCCCCGCTGCTGGATCATCGCCGTTACGTCGAATCCATCGTGGCCGGCATCAAGATTCCCGCTCATCCGGAGTTTCGCGCCTGCTGCACCATGAACGACGACGCCTCGACCTACGAAGTGCCCGAATACATCCAGTCGCGCCTGCAGCCGCAGATCGAACTGGAATTCCCCGACAAAGAGGCCGAGCGCGCGATCCTCAAATTCAACGTCCCATACTCGCCGGATCAATTGCTCGAACAGGCCGCCCACTTCCTCCAGCGCGCCCATCGCTTCGATCTGCCCTACACCTCGCGCGATGGAATCAATATCCTGCGTTACTCCGTCAAGAAAGCCACTCTGACCGGCGGCGAGCCCCGCAGCTTCTTCGAGGAAGCCATCGGAGGTGTTCTGGGCTCGGCGGGCGTTGATTTCCTTAATGGCCGTTTGCCCGCCACGCCCAAAGCGGCGCCGGAATCGGAAGATGAGAATATGTTTTACGATCCGGAAGACGACGAGAACTTCAAAGGCAACGATGACGAGGATGACGAAGATAACCGCCGCCGCCGCCCGCGCCGATAACCCACTGGGAGCGCCTGCATCTTGCTGGCGCGTCTATTGCTCTCCGTGCCGATAATCTCAGCAGATCCCAGATGCGAGTAGATCGCGAGTCACTCGCCACCAAGATGGTGGCGCTCCCGGTATTTATACGAAGTATAAATAACAATTTTCGCCGAAAAAGCTTGCGAGGAGGCTTTGTTTTTGACACCATCTTACTACTTCAGGCTTTGAAAGGACGAAAAGGTCCTGCCTGAGTATTTATTTCGCCTTGGAAAGGGGGTGTTTCTAATGAAAAAAGGCTTTACCCTCATTGAGTTGTTGATCGTTATTGCGATCATCGCCATCTTGGCGGCGATTGCGGTTCCCAACTTCTTGGAAGCCCAAATTCGCGCTAAAACATCCCGCGCCAAAGCCGACCAGCGGTCGCTGGCAGTCGGTCTCGAATCGTACTACGTTGATAATGGTTCTTACCCTGCGTGGGTATGTCAGCCGAACGGGGGACCTTGCGGTCAGGACTGGAACGCGAATGCTTTTGGAAGCGCGAATTCTTTTTCGGGCAATGGAACGGGCGCATCGAAGATTCATACCTTCCGCACCCGGAATTCGAATCCGCCAATTCCCACTGACCTGTTCTTCATGCTGACGACGCCGATCTCTTACGTGACGAGTTTCTTTAATGACCCGTTTGCGAGTACGCGTGGCGCCTGCTATGGCTATTTTGCCCAGAAAACCGGCTGGATCGTTATTTCTTTCGGTCCAGACATGGATGAAAGCGGACAGAATGCCGGCGACATTGACCCGTATCTCGAAACACCAGTTACAGCAGGTTTGAGAATAAGATATGGTGATTCAATTTATGATTACCATATCGCTCAGCCTACGCTGTTGCTGATCACGTATGATGGCGAAAGGGCCTGCGGGACGAAGTACAGCAACGATCAACAAGCTTTCACGTATGACCCGACCAATGGAACGGCATCGGAAGGCGACGTTTCTCGTTGCAAGCAGTAACACCTGAACAGTCCTCTGAAGAAATTGCCGGAGCTTTCGAGCTCCGGCTTTTCTTTTTAACTGGGAGCGCCGGCATCCCTGCCGGCGTGTCTTATTAAGCGCCTTCTCATCGCCTCGCTATAAACTCATTCTTAACGCATTATTCTCAGCAATACGCCTTCTCTCCCGGCAATACGAATCCAGAATTCAGAATCCGCAATTCGCAATTCGTAATCGGTAATCCGCAATTCGTAATCCGTAATCTGTAATCAGAAATCAGAAGGCTCGTGCAAAATAGGCGATTTTTCCCGCCGGCCGGCCTGTCATGAAGCACGGCCCCGCCGCGTCGGAAGGTTGCGCCATTGGATAGCAGCGCAACGTGGCCTTTGTATCGGCTTTGATTTGTTCCTCGGCGGCTGGATCGCCCGAAAACGAGCCGGCCACGAATCCACCCGGCTGTTCGAGCGCGGCCTTGAACTCATCGTAGGATTTTACGCGCGTGGTGTGCGATTCGCGATATTCCAAAGCCTCGCGCAGCAATCCCGATTGAATCTCCGCGAGCAACAATTTCACTTTTTCCGTCAGCTGCGCCAGGGGCGTGAAGTGCTTGGCGCGATCCAGGCGGCTGACCAGGACGGCCTGATCTTTCTCCATATCCTTCGGGCCGATCTCGAGGCGCACGGGAACGCCCTTCATCTCCCATTCGCTGTACTTGAAGCCGGGTTTCAGGTTGGGGCGCTTGTCGAGCGTGACGCGCACGCCTTCGGCCTTCAGCATCTTCTCAATCTCGGCGGCTTTCGCAAGCAGCGGGGCGTCGCTGTCTTTGCCGAAGGTGATCGGAACGATGACCACCTGGATCGGCGCGATGCGCGGCGGCAGACGCAGCCCGGAGTTGTCGCTATGCGCCATGATGACGCCGCCGATCAGCCGCGTCGAAACGCCCCATGACGTCTGCCACACGAATTTTTCCAGATTGTCCTCATCGAGGAACTTGATGTCGAACGCCTTTGCGAAATGCTGCCCCAGGTTGTGGCTCGTCCCGGCCTGCAGCGCCCAGCCGTTGCTCATCAGCGCTTCGACGGCATAAGTCTCGCTCGCGCCGGCGAAGCGCTCGGCCGCGCTCTTGACGCCCGCCACCGCCGGAATGGCCAGTTCGGTTTCGATGAACTCGCGATACATCTCGAGGATCATCAGCGTCTCTTCCTGCGCTTCCGCTTCGGTGCGATGGCAGGTATGGCCTTCCTGCCAGAGGAACTCGGTCGTGCGCAGGAAGGGGCGGGTGCGTTTTTCCCAGCGCACGACGTTGGCCCATTGGTTGATGAGCACCGGCAGGTCGCGATACGAGTGAATCCACTCGGCGTAGATCGAGCCGATGATGGCTTCGGAGGTTGGGCGGATTGCCAGCGGTTCATCGAGCTCCGCCGATCCGGCGCGCGTCACCCACGCGCACTCGGGCGCGAATCCTACGACGTGCTCGGCCTCTTTCTTCAGGAGCGATTCCGGAACGAACAATGGGAAATAGGCGTTCTGGTGGCCAGTGTCCTTGATGCGCCGGTCGAGCGAGTCGCGCACGTTCTCCCACAGCGCGAACCCATAGGGGCGGATCACCATGCACCCTTTGACGAGGGTATAGTCCGCCAACTGCGTCTTGCGCACCAGATCAATATACCACTGCGAATAATCCTCATCGCGATTGGTCAGGTCTTTCACGAATTGCTTTTCGTCCTTGGCCATTGCTCTCAACCTTCTTTTCAGATTCGTCGCGCAAAAACACTGCGCGGCGCGCATAATAAAAACGCGCGCCGCGCCAAAGTCCATCTTATTTTTTGTAACTATAGAAGAGCCCTACACTCCTCTGGTATTTCAGGCATGCTCATACGGCCACTTGCTCTTCTATTATATGGAAAATCTTATTCTCATCTTCGGCAACGGCGAGCCATTCCCGGATGGCGTCACGGATGTTTTGCAGCGCTTCCTCGCGCGTCTGGCCTTGGGAATGGCAGCCCTTCAGCGCAGGACAGCTGACAGCAAATCCTTCTTCGCTTTCAATTAGCACAACGCGATAGTTCATATTCAAAGACGTCCTTATGCCATCTTACCTCTGATAATGATCTTGTGGTTCAAAATCCGCTTCCACATTCGGGGCAGCCGCCCGAGGCTGTCATCGTCCTCGTGCTGAAGCTCTTCCCATAAGTCATAGACCGCTTCCTTGATCGCCAGGAGAGCTTCGGATTCATTCTCCTCAGAGGTCCATATATCCAGCTCTGGAATCCTGCATACGACCTCATCTGTGTAAAGCTCGATCTCGACTTGAATGGGCGAGATGACTTCCAAGTCCGGGCGGTTTAGATCATGAATGGGAATGGAGCGCACAAAAATTGGCGCTACCGGAGCATCATCAGCCTTGTCCGCGGGACCTTGATGCTCAATAAGGACAGCTTTGGCGCTCTTGGCCATTTTGGAATTTACTCCATGAACTCAATCAGCTTGGACCGCCGGCTGGGGTGGCGTAGTTTGTTCAGGGCTTTGGTTTCGATCTGGCGGACGCGCTCGCGGGTGACGTTGAAGATCGTGCCGACTTCCTCCAACGTGCGCGGGAAGTCGTTGCCGCCGATGCCGAAGCGCAGGCGCAGGACTTTTTCTTCGCGGTCGGTCAGTGTCTGCAGGACTTCGTTGATCTGCTCCTGCATCAGCGTATAGGCCGTCGCGGTGACGGGCGATTCGGCGTCCTGGTCCTCGATGAAGTCGCCGAAGTGGGAATCGCCGTCTTCGCCGATCGGGGTTTCGAGAGAGATGGGCTGCTGCGCGATCTTGAAGACGCGGCGGACCTTGTCCACCGGCATCTCCATCTTTTCGGCGATCTCTTCAGGGGTAGGCTCGCGCCCGAGCTCCTGCACGAGATAGCGCGAAACGCGCGACAACTTGTTGATGGTTTCGATCATGTGCACGGGGATGCGGATCGTGCGGGCCTGGTCGGCGATGGCGCGCGTGACGGCCTGGCGGATCCACCACGTGGCGTAGGTCGAGAACTTGTAGCCGCGCTGATATTCGAACTTGTCCACCGCGCGCATCAGGCCGATGTTGCCTTCCTGGATGAGGTCGAGGAACTGGAGGCCGCGGTTGGTGTATTTTTTCGCGATCGAAACGACGAGGCGCAGGTTCGCCTCGACGACTTTCATCTTGGCGTCCTGGGCCTCGCGTTCGCCTTCGTTGATCATCTCGACGATCTTGATCATCTCGTCGTAGGTATTGCCGGCTTCCTTCTCCAGGCGCTTGCTGAGGCGCTGCGCGTTGCGGATCGTCTTGTCGTACTTGATGAAGTCTTCGAGCGCGAAGCCGTGTTTCTTGCGCAGTTTTTTGGCCTCGGGCGAATTCTTCTTCGTCCGCTTGACGATGCGGCGGATGTCTTCCTCCGACATCATCGTCTTCATGATGATGCGCCCGATTTCCTTGTTCGCTTCCTGAATCTTGAGATAGATCTTGCGGATCTTGTCGGCGATCTGTTCGATGATGGCGAAATTCAGGTCAATCAGCAGGATCATCTTGTAGATTTGCGACCGCCGTTCCTCGACTTCCCCCATCAATTTTTCTTTTTCCGCCGGTTCGATCAGCGGATCTTCGGCGTTGTTGACCAGCTCCATGATGGCGTCGTAATGCCCCAGGATCAGGGTCAGCCTATCCAGGATTTTCCTGGCGATGCGGCTGCGCTCCTCCATATCGGACTCGTCAACGTTGGCGCGCAGCAATTCATTCAAGTTGAAGGCGCCCGATTCCAGGCGCGCAAAGATTCGGCGCAATTCGAGGGCGGTGGCCGAAGCGCGCGTGATGGCTTCGCTGATCTGATGGCGGCCTTTTTCGATCCGCTTGGCCAGCGTCACTTCCTCTTCGCGGGTCAACAGCGGCACCTTGCCCATTTCCATCAGGTAAAGGCGCACAGGATCGTCAATCTTGCCCGTGCCTTCGGCCGGCGTCTGCAGATTTTCGCGCAAGGCTTCGATTTGCGCCTTCGCGTCCAAATGCGCCATGCCGCCGTCCAGCGCTTCGGGCAACGCGCCGGCGAACCGCGAGCCTGCCGCCGCCTCTTCTTCTTCCTCCGCTTCTTCCTCTTCCTCAGCGACTTTGATGACAGGCTCGGCAGTGGCTTCCTGATCCTCGGTTTTAATGACGCTGATATGATTTTCTTCCAGCTCTTCGAGCAGAGCATCCATATCCGAAGCCGTCGCGTCGCCGTCCAAGGCTTTGAAAATATCCTCGAACGTGACGTGTCCGCGCTCTTTACCCGCCTCGATCAGGTCTTCATAGTTGCTAATGCTGGTTTGATTCGGAATCGCCACAGCCATTTACCTCATTGAATGGAATTCACGCCGGCCACTCTAAATTTGGTTTTCTGATTTGACTAATTTGAAGTTAGAACGCGCCTCAAACAGCACAATAATATTATAGAACTAATTTATAAAGTCACGACACAAAAATATAAAGCAGCCCTCTTCTCAGACATAACAAGTCTGAGGAAGAAGGCTCAAATCGTTCCATCAATTGATCTTAGCGATAGAAAAATAACCTTATACCGCTCCGCGGGACCTTGAACTATCCCCTTTCGGCCCATGATTAAACGACAAATCCCATCCCCCTGTCAATCCAAAAAAATGACGGATCAGGCCTTTTTCATCCGCTCGACATAGGTTCCATCGCGCGTGTCCACTTTGACCGTGTCGCCTGTGTTGATGAAAAGGGGAACCTGGACGTCAATACCGCATTCCAAAGTGGCGGTCTTCATGACGTTGGTGGCCGTATCGCCGCGAACGGCCGGCTCCGTAGTCTCAATTTTGGCTTCGATGAAATTGGGAATTTCGATCCCAACGGGTTTGCCTTTGTAGTATTGAATGCGGATTTCCATCCCCTCGAGAAGCCATTTGGCCGTTTCGCCCAGATCCTCTTCCGTCAGCGCAACTTGCTCATAAGATTCATGGTCCATGAACACATAGTCGTGGCCATCGTGATAAGAGTAGCTCATCCGGCGATCGTCCAATTCGGCCTGTTGCACGCGTTCACTGGAATTGAACCGGACTTCCCTGCTGGCGCCGGTTGTCAGGCTTCTCACCTTCAACATCATGCAGGCGTTGCCTTTGCCAGGCGTGCGATGCTGAAATGACATTACGATCCAGATGTCATCGTCGAATTCGAGTTTGTTGCCGGTCCGGATACTGGTAGCTTGCAGAATCATGGCTCATACTCCTCCTTGCGGCGAGTCGCTTAAGGGAATAGACATCATCTCAGCAAAATACCAGCTGCTTGCCATGCGCTCGCCGCAGGCCGGGGAAAAGTAATCAACCTGCCTCCGCCAGTCAATGGAGATTTGCGCCGTCTGAGAGAAAAAACATAAGGGATCAAAACCGCCGTAAGGCATCCGGCGCATTTCAGCCGAGCTATCTTGGCGTGCTGGAAAAGGTCTGATAAAATAATGTGCGACAAAATAATAGCACAAAGCCATTCCTGACTGATTCAATGACGACGTGTTTTCATTGTTTTGCCGGACATTATTTTGTCCGTAATCCGCAAGCCTCAATACCGGCTCCACATCTCGACCGTTGAGGCCGCCGGCGCAACCTGCCATGTGCCGACCGCGTCCACCGCCATCGGGATGCCCGCAAGGTCCTGGACGCCCGACGTCGCCGCCACCAGACGCAAGGCGTAGGGGCCTGGCGTCGTGTTGCCGACGACCACGGTGTAGAGCGTCGAACTGATCTTGGTAAACGCGCTCAGCTCGAAGACCTGGATACCGTTGCGCGTCAGAACGAAATCACCGATGTCCACGCCCGTCACTTCCTCGCTGAACTGTATCGTCACGACGGCGCCGGCGTCCGGCGAGCCGATTGAAATCACCGCCGTCGGCGCGGTCTTGTCAACGTACAGCACGATTCCGTCTGCCGTTGTCCCAAGGTTCGAAGCCGCGTCGTAGCCCGACGCCGTCAGCGTCGCC
>JAPLSP010000158.1 GCA_026398575.1 Candidatus Sumerlaeota bacterium
CTGAAAGGGCAAAAAGAAAACAGCCCAGGGCAACGCCCTGGGAACAGAGCGCAGAAATTTCGGAAAGCCCTGAAAGGGCGAAAGAAGCAAGCCATTGCCTTTCCTCACTATCTCTTCCGCCCTTACAGGGCTTGATAGAAATGGGGATTGGCCGTTCCCAGGGCGTTGCCCTGGGCTGTTTTCTTTCGGCCCTTTCAGGGCATTTGTGGTGAGAAATGCGGGTTAGGGGTTCTGAGACGTAAAATCAGTGATGAATTTTTGTCATCGTATATACAAATAGTTGCACTAAGAAATATTTGCGCTCTTCGACTGCAACATGGATAAACCGCTCCAGATTATTTCATTTTCAATTTCTCATTTCTCATTTTACATTTTACATTAAACTGTTCCTATTATGAGCTCGGCTGAACATTCTATCATGATTATCGGCCTCGGGCGAATGGGGCTGGCCCATGCGGCGGTGATCCAGCATATCCCCGGCGCGCGAATTGCGGCGCTGGTGGATCGCGACAAGGGGCTGGGGAAAATGGCGGCCAGTATGGGGCTGCGCGCGCCGTTTTATGAATCGCCCGGCGCCGCCATCGAGCGCGAACAACCCGCGGTCGCCTATGTCTGCACGCCCACCTATACGCATCTGCCATTGGTCGAAGAGCTGGCGCATTATGGCTTGGATCTCTTCGTCGAGAAGCCGCTGGGCCATTCGCACGATGCCGCCGAATGCATGGCGCGCGCCGCTGAGGACAAGCATCTCATCACCGCGGTGGGCTATAATCTCAGCGGCGAAGGAACCTTTGTTCGCGCGCGCGAACTGCTCCGGTCCGGCGTGATCGGCGCGCCGAGGCGATATGAGGCCGGCGCGCTGCACGGCGAAGTCTTCAAGGCGCGCGAAGGATGGCTCTTCGATTCCGCGCGTTCGGGCGGCGGGGCGGCGGCCAACATCGGGACCCATATCCTTTATTATGTGTCGAGTTGCTTTGGCTATCCGGCGTCGCTGAGCGCGCACTGCAAGCGATTGTTCTCGGCGCGCGTCGAGGATGAAGCGCGGGTGGAGTTGAAGCACGCCGCGTCGGGATTCGGGATTGAGGGGACGAAACTCGGAACCCGGAACTCGGAACTCGGAACCGTCGAGGGCAGCATCCATATTTCGTGGAGTGTGCCGAATAAGCCGATCCTGGAGTTCTTCCTGCGCGTCGAAGGCGAGGCGGGAAAGCTGGCGGTTTCGCGGCGGGAAATCCGCCTGACGCTTTCGCGGCCGTGGGGCGAATGGCCGGCGGGCGAGCATTGCCTGGGCGCCGCCGATGTTCCATCGCAAGCGGCTTATAACTTCAGCCCCGAATATGGCGGCGAGGGATACTACGCCGAAAGCGCGCGCTTCCTGAAGTGCTGCGCGGAGAGGCGCCCTTATGAAGTGGATTTCGCGGCAGGCATGCGGACTGAGCGCGTCTTGGACGCGATCTATCGTTCCTCCGATCACGATGGGGCGTGGATTGTGATGACAATATGATGATCTACTATAATAGAACACGGATGCGGCGGATCGGGCGGATTTTCACGGATAAAAAAATCTGTGACGATCCGCCCGATCCGTCGCATCCGTGTTCTATAAAATCAGTTCCTTTTCCCAAATCCCAAATCCCAATTGTTCCATGAGCACCCATGAGCAATAGCAGCCTCACAATCGAGCGATGGGCGTGGATTCCTTCGGCGCAGGAGAATCCGGAATTTTTTCCCGGCGCCTCGCTCGAACAGCGTGCGGAATTCATCCGCAAAAACGCCGTGCGCGCGCTGCTATGGACGTTCGAGAAAGAAACCTGGGACGCCGTTCAGTCGCTGCATCGCGCCACCGGCGTTCCGGTTTGCCCAGTGGTTCCGAACATGGCGACCTACGCGCGCGACACGCGCGACAAGGGGCTGGCCGGCGCCGCTTTGGACCGACTGCTCAGCCTGCCCGTCGCGGACATTGCGCGGATTTGCCTGGGAGCGATTCCCGCGGCGCCCGATGTCCTGAAGAAGGATTTTGCCACTGGCGTCTGCCTGTTGGCGGAAATGGAACTGGCGCGATTCCGGAAACTCAAGCCGCTGGCCGTCTTCCTGCACAGCCAGATGACGGACCTGGCGATGGCGTTTGACAACGCGCGGTTGTTTGCGAAATTCATCGCGCTCGTGCGGCGGCGATACGGCGTGGCCGCCGGAATCGCGACCAACAACTTCGGCCATCTCGCCCCGAAGCTGCGCCGCTGGTCGCTTGCGCCCGACTATCTGATCGCGCCATTCAATCCCAAGGGATATCTGATGTATCCGGATCGCGCGGCTTGTGAAACGTCGGCTCAGGATTGGCGCGAGGCGCTGATTGCCTCGCGCATTCACGCCGACGGCGCCGTCGCCGCTATGGAAGCGGAAGAATACCTTGCCAGCCTGCAACTCAAGCGCGCAATCATTCCGTTTGAGCCATAATCTTCTTATCCGCAGTCGCCGTGTATGCAACCCGGCCAGATTGAAAACTAAAAATTAAGAGACAGGATATATTCATCCTGTCCGTCAGGAAAAATCCATCCTGTCTCTAATCCATCCTGTCTCTAATCCATCCTGTCTCTAATCCATCCTGTCTCTAATCCATCCTGTCTCTAATCCATCCTGTCTCTAATCCATCCTGTCTCTAATCCATCCT
>JAPLSP010000320.1 GCA_026398575.1 Candidatus Sumerlaeota bacterium
ACTCCAAAAGCTGGCGCCGCTCCTGAGCGCATTGCTTTCGTCCCTTGGAAAGAATGCGTTACTGAATTAGTGATTCAGAGCGCTTAAATATGGCATGCGATCGCGATTCTCAAATGGCGCCACCGGTTCCGGGAGGCGGAAGCAGATTTTCGGGGCGGGCATTGGCCACCCGGAGCGTTGTGGCTTCCAAGCCGGTAAGAATCTGAAAAATAGTGGAGAGTTTGCTGATGTTGAGAATTTCCATGATCGGCTGCGCTGGATTGACCAGGACAAACCGGGCGTTGGCCTGGCTGGCGCGGGTTTTCATCCCCACGAGCGCGCCCAAGCCGGCGCTGTCAATGAATTGCGCGTTCTCGAGGTCTATCGCAATCTGCGATACCTTGCGCTGAAACAGGGGATAGACGGCGCTCTTGAAGACTTCGCATTCGTCCAACACAATGCGGCCGCTGATCTTGATATAGATTGTGGTTGGCGTGCAGTAGATTTCGAGATTCATGGCGAACGTCCGTTGCACAAGGTTATGCGATCTATGATTTCTCAGGCTGTCTGCTTGTCTTTGCTGTTATCTCCCGGTTCTCGAGGCGCCTGTAGCGGAAGGCGTCGTCGGCGTTGTTCCTGCTCCGGAGGGCGCCGTTTGAGAAGTCGCGGTTCCCGCTCCGGCGGGGACAATGGGAGCAGTCGTGGTTCCCGCTCCGGCGGGGGCAATGGGAGCAGTCGCGGTTCCCGCCGCTGCGGGCTTTGGCGCCGCCGGGGTCAGCGTGGCGCTTGTCGCCGGCAGGGCGGCGCTGGGCGTCGTTGTGCGATCCGGCGTAACGCGCGGGGCAATCGCCCCGGAAGTGGCGCGATCCGCTTCGGGGACTGCGGGCGTTCCTGCCTCTTTATGCGCAGCGGGTTTCTCCGTCGGGATGTTTTCCTCGGCCTGCAAGGCCAGGACTTCCTCCGGCGAGGTCATCACCTCGCGCGAAATGTCTTTGAGATAGATATAGCCGGTGACCGTCACGCTGATGCTCATCAACGGGTCCCGCTTTTCCTCATTGATATGAAAGGACAGGGCGTGAATCTCATAAGGCCGTGCGCAATGCGCCAGATGAAAGAGATACTGCATGGCATTGGTGTTCGTGGCGGAAAAATTCATTTCGATCGTCGTTAAAACGCCAATCCAGTTCGGCTTGGGTTTTTGCAGGTAATCCAGCCACAGGCTGATATTCGGCTCCAGCGGGTTTGGAACAGGCGGCGTATTGGGGTCTCTTGGCGCCCAAGGTTTGGGGATCTGGGGGTAAAGCTCCCACGAATTGATGGCATCGCCGGCGTAGGTAGCCCAATCCAACAGGCGCACTTTGTTGATGCTGACGACATCGTGCTTGCCGGCGCGGCTGATCAAATCGTTCAGCATATCGAGTTGCTTGATGGCCACCATTATCTGGTCGGGGTCGTCCGGATAGGCGATCTCCACTTTTTCCGGAATGAATTTGAGACTCGGCAACAGGAAGAGCAAATCTTCCAGCTGCTTGCGGGTGATTTCATAATCTTTGGCCTTGTTGGCCAGGATCATATCCTCGTAAGCCAGCAGGTTATATAGAGGAACGAATTCCCCCATTTGCCAGTTGTATTTGAGATACTTGTAGTTCCATTCGTTGATGCCGATCTCCATCAACGCCTTGAAGTAATCCTCGTTGTATTTCACCAGTCCCGGATTTCCTGCATTGAGCTGCGAAATATAGCTTTGGATATCTTTGAGCTTGGTGAGCAAGTCGGCAAGGTTGGCCGGCTTGTCCATGTTGCCGGGAAGCTTTTCGGGAATGAGCCAGCCGAGATCCTGATTCTGCGACGGGATACTGGCGTTGTATTGCGTGACTCCGAGGAATTTGAGTGTGGGTTTGCCGTTGCGCTTGTTCAGCAGCCGGTGCAGTTCCAGGCGCAAACCGGCCTTTTGCATTTCGTACGCCACGGCCACTTTCTTATTAAAGTCAAGCAATCCCGCGGCGTCGGTTGGTTCCGTGCCATACTCAAGATGCAGATAATTCGGAAGATTAACATTCAGCTGATCGAGGATTTGCTTCTCGGTTTTTTGAAATTCAGTTGTCACCGCTTTGTAGGTGTCCAGCTCCTCACGGTTGCCTTTTGATAATTTGCTGGCCTTGGCATTCAAGATGTTAAAGCGCGACCGTATCCCCTCGAATGTTTTTTGGTTCTTTTGATAAACAAACCAATGCAACGCGCCCACCAGCGCCAAGGCTACAATAATACCTCCGGCCAACTTCGCTCGTTGATCTAGTTGCGCGCCCGCCATCTGGTTGCTCCGCGACTGCTGGAAAATCACGCCAGCAGCTGTCGGCTCTAAAAATGCCTTAAAATCAGGTGAGAGAACAACCCCAAAATGCAGGCGCCAAGGCATTTTTACCGATTTTTTTGAGAAATTCCTTGCCGGCGCGGGAGCGATTCGCGCAAGGTGAGAACGCTTGAATGTTTGGCGCCCGAATGTAGCCGGGCGGATAGCGCCGATCGCTTACTGTTTATGCCTCTCCGATGAAATCATGACCATGCCTGCCGCAAGCCGGCTTTTTCATTTCAATGCGCTGCGTCCCATCTGGCCGGTGGCGCTCGTGGCGCTGGTGGCGTTGAGCTATGGCTTCGCGCCGATGGGCGACGAAAACGATGTCTGGTGGCATCTGAAGACGGGCAAGCTCATCGCCGCAAATCATGGCCTGCCGCCGAAATATGATGTGTTGAGTTACACCTCGGCCCACGCGGAATGGCACAATCATGAATGGCTGTCGCAATGGGCGATGTATGAAGTGTTCTCCTTTTTTGAAGGCCGGCAGTTGGGGGGCTTCCGCTCCGTTATTTTGCTCAAGTCGCTGATCCTGGCCGCCGCGTTCGCGCTCGTTTGGCTGCTGGGCGCGCGGCGTTCAGGCGACGCCGGGGTCTCGGCGATCATGAGCCTGATCGCCGTCAGCGCCTCGATGTTCAGCCTGGCGGCCCGCCCACCGATCATCACCTATTTCTTTACGCCTCTGTTTCTGATCATCCTTTATGGCGCGCATCCTCAAGAAAGGCGTTTCGTTGCGCGCTCCGATTCCTCCCATCCCTCCGCGCCGGCGCGGCCCGCATGGGGATGGATGCTGGCGCTGCCTTTGCTGATGATCCTGTGGGCCAATCTTCACGGCGGATTCGTCATCGGCCTGATCCTCATCGTTTTTTTCATGTTGGGATCGCTGGCGGAAGGATGGCTGGCCTGGAGCGCGCAGACGCCGCGCGGCCGCCTGATGCGGACGGATGAATTCCGCCTGGCGGGCCGCTTTGCGATCTGTGCCGGATGTTGCTTCGCCGCCACGCTCATCAATCCTGCCGGCTGGAAAATCTATGAGATGTATCTGCGGGTGATGGGCGACAAGGAATTGGTCGCTGCGATTTCCGAGATGCAGCCGCCCAATCTGGCATTCACTCAAGGGTTCACTCTCATGATTGTGGCGCTCGTTGCGTTCGGGTCTCTGGCGGGCCGGCGCCTGCCGCGCGTGGCGGATTACCTGATCCTGCTTTTTTTTCTCCAACAGGCGCTGTCGCACGTTCGGCATCTGCCCCTGTTTGCCGTGACCGTCGCGCCGCTGCTTGCCTGGCAGGCGGCGCAATTGAAGGAAGGGCTATGGCCGCAGTGGAAGCGGTGTTGGCCCACGGCAATCGCGGCGCTGGCCGCGGCGGTCGCCATCGGCTCGGTGATGCTGCCGCGCATGGGATGGCTGGACCCGACGCTGAAACGGAACGCATCGAGCTGGGACCGGAATCGGCTTCTGCTCCAGGGACTCGCTTATGTCCCGGAGGGCTTCCCGGAAGAAGTCTGCAACTTTCTGCTGAGCCAGGCGCCGCCGCTGCCTGGCCGGCTGTTCAATGAGGTTCAGTTCGCCGGCTATCTGATCTGGCGCCTGAGTCCGGAAAAATACCAGCTCTTCACCGACAACCGATTCGATATCTTTGGCGGGCAATATCAGCGTCTGGCCTGGCAGATCGAAAACGGCGCCGTGAGGGATGGGCGGCGGATTTGGAGCGAATTGCTGGATGAATGGGGCGTCAATCTGGTCATCATAGACTCTTATAAGCCGCTGAACAAGACCTTGCAGGAAAGCGGCGAGTGGAAGCTGGCCTTTGTGGATTCGCGGGGTCTGTTCCGGCTCTGGGCCCGCCTGCAGCCGATCCCGGTTCGCGAACACAAATAGGCGCCCAGAGAATCGCCGATCATGTCACTCGAAAAAAAATCCAGTTCCAACTCCGATACCGCGCCACGCGCCTCATTCCCGGATTTTTCCCGAGGCCGGGCAATTGTTCTATTTCTGGTCATGGCGGGCATTTTTAGTCTTTATTGCTACCGGCAAATATGGGTTTTGGTGGCGCCGCTACCGGGCCAACAAAACGTGAACGTGCGCGACTACGTTGGCCGGCTGCATTCGAATGATTTCAAGCATTTGTATTTCGGCGCCAAAATCCTGCGCCTGGGCGAAAGCCCCTATGATCCGATAACCATGATGCGTCTCGCCCAGCAGCACGGCGTCAGCGTCAACCCTTATGTTTATCTGCCCTTCACCGCCCAGGTCATGGCGCCGCTGAGTCTGATGACGCTGCATGACGCGATCTGGACTTGGTTTTGGCTCAATCATGTTTTTCTTGCTGCCGCGTTCGTTCTGATTGCGTTCCTTTGGCCGCGTCAGCGCCGCATGACAGCTTTTTTAGCCATGGTCGCCGTCGCCGCGCTGTTTTATCCGCTGACGCGAACGCTGACGGCCGGGCAGATGAATTGCGCGTTGCTGCTGATGCTGGCGATTTACTGGCTGGCCGCGAGCAAGGGACGATATGGGGTCGCGGGAGCGGCGCTGGCCGTGGCGGCGCTTTTCAAGATCGCGCCTGCGCTATTGATTTTGGTCCTGCTGCGCCAGCGCCGTTGGAGGCTTGCGGCCTGGAGCATGGGGTGGGGCGCCGCGCTCTTGATCCTCAGCGCGCTGTGGTGTGGGCCGGGGCGATACACTGAATTTATCCCCATCCTGAAGCAAATGGGTTACGGTACGTCGGTTTGGAGCAAGGAGGCAGGATTTGACTTCTATCGCGATCCATTCAACCAATCCTTCAATGCTTTCTTCCATCGCGCCCTGACGGATAATCCAACGACACAGCCCTGGGTCAACGCCGGGGCGGCAGCGGCGAATCAGGCAACAATCGCCGCTACGCTGATTGTCTTGGCTGCGGGTGGAACAATCATCGCCATGAAGCGCCGCAATCACTCAGCCCAAAATCCGGAACTCGGAACTCGGAACCCGGAACTCGGAACTCGGAACTCAGAACCCGGAACTCGAAACCCGGAACTCGGAACTCGGAACTGGTGCCTGGATGACTTGGATTTGGCAATCGGCGTCATACTAATGCTGCTGACGCCCAGCTTGTATTGGGATCACTACGCCGTGCTGCTGTTTTTGCCGATAGCGCTGATCCTGCGCCATTCGCCGCGCCCTTGGATCATTGCCGCCGTTGCGATCGCCGGAATCCTGATCGCCATTCCACAGGGATTTTTCTTCCAATGCGCGGATAAATGGTTTGCTCGCGGGGGACTTGGCGTCTTGATGTTTTCAATGCAATTGTGGGCGACGCTGCTGCTCTTCGCTGTCGCGCTCTATGCGCATCGCCGGGAGACAAAGGCAAGCTGATAGCCCCTGCCCGTATAGGTCCTGCAGGCCTTAACCCGCCAGAGTCGGAACCATCCAGGCAGAATCATTGAGGGCAGAATCATTATGATTCTGCCCTCAATGATTCTGCCTGTAATCCGTGGTTGAAATTCGACCACGGATTACAGGATTACACGGATGAAAGAAACGACAACATGTTGTCGTTCAGCGCGCGATAAGGGGCTATGAGCCCCGTGTCGCCCGCTTGGCAAGGCCGCGCGGCGTTGGTGATTATCTGCGATTGAGCTTCGAGAGCAGCCGCAGGATTTCCAGGTATAGCCAGATCAGCGTCACCATCAGCGCGAAGGCGCCATACCATTCCATATATTTGGGCGCGCCTTTGCGAACGCCTTCCTCAATAATCGCGAAGTCGAGAATCAGGTTGAGAGCGGCAATGCCCACGACCAGCAGACTGAAGCCAATGCCGATCCATCCGCCCGAGTATATAAACGGAATGGCAATTCCAAACAGCCCGAGAACGATGGTGACCACATAGAAGAGAGCGATGGCGCCCGTGGCGGCGACGACCGCCATCACAAATCCCGGAGTCGCCCGGATGATCCGCAGGCTGTAGAGCGTGAGCATGAGCAGGAAAACGCAAAGCGTCAATCCAACCGCCTGTATGACGATGCCGTGATAGGCCTGCGCGTACATCGCCGAAATGACGCCGAGAAACAATCCTTCGCAGATCGAATAGGCGGGCGCGGTGAACGGGGACCAGGATACCTTGAAGACCGTAATCAGGCAAAACACCAAGCCGCCAATCAGCCCGCCAATCATCCACGGCATGGCCGCTTCCATGCCGGTATTGCGGAACGTTCCCCATGAAAACAGAACACCCAGGATTATCAGCGCCAGCAGCAGCAACGCCTTGTGCGCGGTTCCCGGCAGCGTCATGCGCGCTTCAGCGTCGTCGCTGATCGCATCGGTGAAAACGGCTGCGCGCAAAAGAGGATTTGCCATGGGAATGGTCTCCTTTTATTCAGCAGGATGGGAGGATGATAAAGAACCGCATGGCCGAGATGTCAATCCGAATCGGACACGCGCAGGCCGCGCTGCAATAGGTCCATGATTTCACGCTTTTAAAGAACCGGCACGAGAAAATTAAAGTTTCCTTCTCCCACTTTCTGTTTCAATACGCGCATGATATAATCCACGTTGTCGCGTGGTCCGGCGATGTAAAAAGGCTTGCCGTCTTGGCCGAAGGAAACGTCGGGGCAGGGAGGAAACTTGCCCTTTTCCTCGAGCACGAATTGCGCCACTTCGAAGTCTTCAACCGGTTTGAAGCCGAATTGCGCGGCGTAGTCAATGCCGCCATAAATCAGGTGGTGCGCCAGTTCGAGCGGGCATTTTTCGATGCCCAACTCCTTTTCATGCCGGTCGCGCAGTCGCTCACGATATTCGTCCTTTGTGAAGTCGGCGTTGCAGAAGCACGACTTCAATCCAAGACATTTGAAATCCACCAGATAAGCGCCAAATGTGATTTTTCCGTCGGGCTGCTCGCGCGCCAGAATAATATCCGCGATGCCTTGTTTGCGCCAATCCGTGCTGATCAGGCACTCATAAATCGGGTAGCTGCGCGCCTGGAGAATCTTTTTGAGCAGGCTCAAGGACTCGAAAGGCGCAGCGAGTTCCGCGGCGCGCGCCAGCGCTTGTTTGCGCGCCTTCACTTTCTGGCGCTGCTTCATCAATTTCTTTTGGCGGTGATGTTCATTGGAGGACATGGAAAAGATTTCTCCTATGGATTGCGTTTATATTTATTCCTCATGTGTTTTGAGATAGCAGCGCCATGCAAGACGCGGTTGAGCGCATCTCTACTCAATGGCTCTTGTTCGATGAACTCCCCTTTAGAAATGCGGCGCCTGATTTCCCCCGCAGGCAGAATGCGAGGGTCGTGATATTCACCATAGTTGATGACGGTGGGGTGAGTTACGAAAGCGTGATCACCAGCGTTCAGAACACAAGAACGGTCTTCCGTGGTTTCCTTCAGGGTTGTCATATTGACAACAAGGACATTGCCTTCGCTGTCGGGATTGGTAATGACGATGAACAGGTGGGATTCTTCGACATGAAGGCAAAAAGCGAATCCAGGTTGAATTGCGTGTGGGTCCATCGAAAAGCCTCA
>JAPLSP010000286.1 GCA_026398575.1 Candidatus Sumerlaeota bacterium
TCAGCTGCAGCAGGTAGTGCTCGGTGATTTGTTCCGTCATGAGACGGACATTACATAAAGGCCTCACGTCACAATAGTTAAATTTTCGGGTTTATGAAAATTATTTTCATCACCTACTTCAGGCGGCTAAAGGCATACAACCATTGAACCATTTCCTTGGCTTTCTGAAGTTTTGCCTGTGTTGTGAGCAAATCAATGGGAGCTTGTATTAAGTCCGGATATCGGCCTTCCATCTGATAGGCGCCAAATTCAAGCAGGAGATCGGTTTGTTCATTGGTAAGTTTCAACCCAGCAATTGAAGCCAAACGTTCAAGATTGTGAATGCGAGGCGGAATAGCTTGCGTCACTTTTACCACATGAGCTTTTAGCATTTTCTCCAGCGCCAAATGTGCAAAGAACAGCGCATGGCGAGACCGCCTTTTGTCCAGCAAATCGGCGGCGACATCCAATTCCTCTTTGGCGCCGTCGCGCTAATAATCAATTTGCTTTTTTATATCCATAGGCCCTGGCAGCATTTCAATATCTGGTTTTAATTCTGCTTCCAAAGACCGCCGGAGTCAATGCTTTTGATTCCATGCCGAATTTTTCTTGAGCAGTTTTCAGGCGCGTGGGATCGGAATCGTAAAGCGAGGTCAGGCGCAGCCCATCCGTTTTCAGCATGGCGGGGATATGCCCGTATGATGCAACCGTCCCGCAGCCCATCAAGCCGATGGTTTTCATGGTTTCTCCGTGCGGCAGATTAGCACGGTCGCCGGGCTATCCGCGGTCCATGACGCGCCTTCGAAATCGCCTTGGAAAAGAACCTCGCTGAAATTCTCCCGCGCTATTGTTTCCAATTCGGATTTGCGCAAGGGCAAGAGGGAAGTCTTGTTTTCGAAAACGCTGTCGCCTGCGCGCAGAATCGTTTCGAAGATCAGGCGCCCGCCTTCGCGATATTCATCCATTCGGTATCGCCGCTCGAACGTCAGCGCCGTTCCATCTTCCGCTGTGCAGCGCAAGACAGGGAACGACCAGGATTCGGAAGCGAACACTTTATCATAGTTGACGACTTGCAGCAATAGGGCGCCTTCCGGTTCGAGCGAGGCGGCTGCCAGGTGAAAAAACTCGCGGGCTTCGGTCAGGTCGGCGGCGTGGGCCAGGACATTGCCCAAACATGAAATCACCGCCCATTGGCGCGGCAGGGAGGATGTCTGTATCCGAGCGGCGCCGGATTCAGGGGTTTCCGTATTGCGAGCATTTTCCGCGAGGGAAGGCAGGCGTTCGAGATCGAGCATCCCGCCGCGCAGGATTTTTTGATTAGTCCCTGTCAGCCGGCGGCGTGCTTCGTGGATGAACTCTTCATCCGGTTCCAAGCCCCAGGCTTTCACTCCGCGTTTGGACAGCCAGAGCAAAAGGTTTCCCGCGCCACAACCGATGTCAAGCCATGCGGCGCCCTCTGCCGCGCTCCTCGCCGCGCTCCTCGCCGCGCCCTTCGCCGCGCATCGCTCCGCGAATGGAGCGAGGAAACGCTGATGAGCGGGCGAGACGGGAAAGAGGGCGCTCCAATAAGCGGCGAGATTTCGATATTGGCTCATTTTCGTTCCGGCTTCAGGACTTCAAATCCTGCCAGCCGTACTTGGCGGATTGTCTCGTCATAAAAAGGCTTGTAGCGATCGGGGAATTTTCCCAGCAGTTTCCGCAGCGGCGCATCTTCTGTGCAATAGAGCAGCAGCCATGTCCGTTTGTTATCTTTTGAGAAATCATCCACCATCCGCATGATCTCGGACTCATCCATTAGTTCATCGGAAATTCCTATTTGTTTCATCGCGGCGGCGCCATAGAGCGGAAAGGCGTATCGCAAGGCGCCGTTATTGCAGTAGATCACGCCGTCCGTCTCTGGCTTGTACTGTTCCTTCAGCGCGGCCATACTCTCGCGCACGCCCGGGCCTTCCGATCCCATTTGAATTGCGAGGCACGTTGCCAGAGCAAGGGCAAATGCGCCCATCAGTGCCCACGTCCACCACCGGCGCCCCAGTGATTGAAATCCGACTGCCAGGAGCAATATCAAGGGCGGCAGCATCGGGCTATAGTAGCGCGCGGGTCCCGTGCGATCGAAAGCCACCACGGCCAGCAGCCATAGCGCGGCCCACGGAACGCCGATGCAGCACAAACCATAGCGCAACGCCAGGATTTCCTTTTCATGCGCCTTGTTCGTCGGCGGCTGTCCATCGCGCGATCTCTTTGCGGAAATCCGCCCTCTGCGCACGAGATAAACAATCGCTGATGTCATGAGAATAAAGAGAATGACATTCGACGCATGTTGTAGCGGCTTTGGGGTTGGCGCGTAATCGCTTGCGCTCCCCAACGCCATGTCGCTCAAACGCCGCAACCCGCGCGTGGGGTCCGCGAATATCAAGCCTCGATGCGCTTTCTTTTCATCCTGAGTCTTGGAGATTTTCAGCAGCATCGGAAAAGAAATCGTCGTCGCCAACAGACTCGCCGCCAGCAACGGCCACAACCTCCGCCGCCAATGAAACAATATGAAAACGATATGCGCCAGAACTTGGAAATATAAAATGATGTGCAGATTCAATCCCACCAGCATCGTGAGAAAATACAGCGCCAGAAAGCGTGTCCGCCGCTGGAAGACATATTGCAGTAGAAAATAAGCGGCGGCTGTTGCGACCAGGATCAGAAAGCTATACATCCGCGCCTCGCGCGCCGCCCATAACAGAAACGGACTGAAGAAAAACATGCCCGTCGCCAGCCAGGCTGTTCTTTTGCGTTCGAAACACGCCCGAGCGAGCGCAAAAAACATAAGCAGGGCCAGTGCAGCGAAAACGACCGATGGGAGCCGCAGCGTCCATTCTGTGAATCCAACGGCATGCCCCCAGCCGTTGAGCATCAGGAAGAACAGCGGCAGATGCCCCGCGCTGAAACGATTTTGCAGCATCGCCTTGACGTCCATCGCGGAGGCGCCATAGGTGTGCAGCTCGTCGGTCCAAAAGCCGTGGCGGGTCAGGAGCGGCAGTTGGAGCAGAATGAAAACCATGGCCAGCGCCAGGCCCCAGAGCCAATTGCGGCGCGGAGATGAAGGGGGCGAAGAAAGGGGAGCGGGATTAATGAAGGGCATATAAAGAAGGACCTGAAGGACCTAAGGGACCTAAGGGACGCAAGGGATTCGAGTAATATTTTATTGGCGCATCCGATTTTTGGGAGCTCTTGCTGCAAGCAACATGGCAATTTACGGGCGGCGCGCGGCGGGGTCAAACGGAAATGTCAGGCGTTGAATGTCATGTCCTTTGCGCGGGTAGGTTTGCGCGGGCAGGTTTCGATTGCGCCCTGCGCACGGACTATGGCAGAATCCGACTTGGTTTTGTCCTACCGGGATCGCGGCGTTTATCAACGCCAATAGCGGTCACCGAATAAAATCCATTATCATTAAAGGAGTCATGATCATGTTTTCTGCAACACGGCTCAGAATCCCTCGAGGATTCACCCTGATCGAACTGCTCATCGTGATCGCGATCATCGCCATCCTTGCGCTGATCGCCATTCCCAACTTCCTTGAAGCGCAGACGCGCGCGAAAACAGCCCGCGTCAAGGCCGACATGCGCACCTACGCCACAGGCATTGAGGCCTATTTCGTGGACTATAACAAGTACCCGCCGGATCGCGCGGTCCACGTCGTCAACTATGTAACAATGCTGACGACTCCGATTGCCTATATCACGTCGCTGATGCCCGATCCCTTCGCCACCGATTGGTGGGCCAGCCGTGGTTTCAAATATCCCGACGGCACGGTCGTTCCGCCTCGAAGCCTGAAAGGCGCCTATCTTTACGTCAATTATAATTTCGATTCCGTCACGGGCGCCGGCTGGAGTTGGGCGAATTGGGGCGGCACTTATCTGAATGGAAAGTCCACCCCGAACTGGATTCGCGAAGGGTGTCTCATGTCGAGCTTCGGGCCGGACCGGACCATCAATAACCTGGAATATTATGCGTTCTTGTATAACAATCCCCAGGTGGCGGGATTCAATGGCGCCAAACAACCGCCCTGCGATATGGTTTATGATCCGACCAACGGAACCGTCAGCGCGGGCGATATTGGCCGGTGCATGGGCGCCCTGCAGTGTCCGCCGAATCTCGGCAGCTGAAATCCTGATATCCTGAAATCCTGCAATCGTCCGCGCGCCCTTGACTTGCTCCGCGGGATTGCTCAATAAATGGATGACCGGCGCAGCAAGCGCCATTCATCCAGCGTCCTTTCTATTGGGGCGGAATGTTTTTTTGGAGGCCATCGAAATGAACTGCATTACAACTGCCTTTGAACGCATTGGCACGACTCTGCAAAACAGAATATGGGGTGTGGCGGCGCTTGCGATGCTGATGGCCGCCATTTCCGCATCGGCGCAGGATGCCGCGAAAAGCTACAGCGATATGATTCTTGCCGAAGACGGGCTGATCGCCTATTGGCGCCTGGACGGCGACGCCAAAGACGCGAAGGGGCTGCTGAACGGCGAGATCAAAGGCGGCGGCGCCGAAGGGGCGTTCGTGCCGGGCGCGGCCAAAGACGGCAAGGCCATTGCGCTGACGGATGGGCGCTTCGTCACGGCGGGCGCGGCGCCGCAATTGGATATCTCCGAGATCACCGTTGAGATGATTTTTCTGATCAAGTCCACGGATCCCGGCTACAATGCCTGCCTCTTCGCCAAGCGCTCCAGCCATGAAGACACGCGCTTCAGTTTTCATGTTTTGAATAACCTGAGCGGTATTGCATTCTGGAATGGCACGGCTGTGTCGCATTATAAATCCGACGATGGCGACTTGCAGATGGGGCGCTGGTATCATCTGGTGGCGGCGATGTCCGCGTCCGGCGGCGTCAAGGTCTTCCTCAACGGCAAAGAGTGCGCCGCAGATAAGCCTGCGAGCATCAGCGCGGACGCCAAGGACCTTCCGTTTCAGATCGGCGCTTCGACGACCGAGGGGAATGAAAACCTGGGCGGGCTGGCGCGCGACGTGGCGGTTTATAAAAAGGTTCTTTCGTTGGCCGATGCCGCGCGCCATTTCAAGGCGGCCAATCTCCCCGCTACTGTCGCCGCCGCCGCTGCTGCCCCGGATTTGCAGCCTTCGTTCGTGCCGACGCCTACCAAGGATACGCGCGAAAAATACGCGAAGGCGATTCAGGGCGAGGACTCCCTGATCGCCTATTGGCCGATGAACGGCGATCTGAAGGATGTCAAAGGGCAGAGCGACGGGCAACCGAAGAATGGCGATCCCAAATTCATGGACGGCCCAACCGGCGGCAAGGCCGTCGTGCTGGATGAGAAGCGGTTCCTGACGATGGGCGAGGCGCCGCAACTGGACACGCCGGAAATCACCGTCGAGCTCTTCTTCCGCCTCAACCGCCCGATCGCGGCCAAATACCATCCCTGCCTTTTCGCCAAGCGCAAGGATTCCCCCAACACGCGTTTCAGCCTTCATCTATGGAACGACATGAATCAGATCGCTGTCTGGAACGGGAAAAGCCTCAACCGGGCGGAGCTGCCGGACCGGCCATTGCGTCCGGGGCAGTGGTATCATTTGATGATGACGATATCGGGCGGGGAATTGCAGGTTTATCAGGATGGCGTCAAGTGCGATATCACGGGAACTCTGAACACGGCCTTGACAGGGGCGCCGTTCCAGATCGGCGTATCGGATCTCAATGGGACTGAGAAGCTGGATTGCTCTGTCGCCGAAGTCGCCGTTTATAAAAAGATATTGAAGGCCGAAGACGTCGCGCGCCACCTGGACGCGGCCGGCTGGTCGGAAAGGCTCAAGAAAATGGCGGAAGCGCAAAAGAAGCAGGAAGAGGAACAGGCCAAAGCGCAAGCCGAAGCTCAGCGCGGGCGCGAAGAAAAGCTGGCCGCGCGGATGAACGATCCGCGCCTGTTCGCGATTGGCGAGGCGGATATTCATCGCGCTGAAACCCTGACGGCCATCGCCATGCCCGTTGGCGGAACGGGTGGCGGCAACATCCAGATGAATGGCAAAGGCGAGCGCGAAATTTGGCAGATCTTCAACAACTATCAAAGCGTCACTGTGCCGGACAGTTTCTTTGCGATCCGCGCCAAGGCGGGCGATGGCCCGGCGGTTGCCCGTGCGCTGCAAACATCCGCGGTCGGGCCGTTCAAGGAGATGAAGGCGCTGACGTTCCGGGGCGAGTATCCATTCGGGTGGTATGAATTCGAAGACGGCGATCTGCCCGTGAGCGTGAAGCTGGAAGTCTTCAGCCCCTTCATCCCGATGCGGGCGAAGGAATCCGCGATTCCGTGCGCGATCTTTAATTACACGGTCGAAAATACTTCCGGAAAGGACGTGGAAGTCAGCCTGCTGGCGTCGCAGCAAAACGCCGTGGGGTACGCGCAGACGAAAGGCAAGAACACGATTGACGGGCGCGCCTTCCCCGGTTACGGCGGCAATCGCAACAAAATCGTCAGCGAAGGCGGCGCGACCTATCTGCATCTGACCAGCGACAAGGACAAGAATGCTCCCGGCGCGGGCGACATGGCGCTTGCGGCGCTCGTTGACGGCGCGACAGGCGTCGCATCGTGGAGCGATCTGAATGCGCTTTCGGAGGCATTCCTGAAAGACGGTGCCGTCAAGGATGGCGCGGAAGCCGGCCCTTCGGAATCGGGCCAAACGATTGACGGCGCGCTCGCGGTTCCATTCAAACTGAAGGCGGGAGAAAAGCGAACGGTTCCATTCATCCTGACGTGGTATTTCCCCAATGTGGATCACGGCTGGGGACACAAGGGCAACATGTACGCGAACTGGTGGAGCGATGCGCTGGACGTAGCGAAATATTTGAAAGCGAACATCAAAACGCTGAGCGACGAGACGCGCCTTTTCCACGATACCTATTATCAAACCAACCTGCCTTACTGGCTGCGCGACCGCATGGTCTCGCAAATGGCGATCCTGCGCAGCATGACCTGCTTCTGGGCCAAGGACGGATACTTCGGCGGATGGGAGGGGTGCAACTCGAGCGGCGGCTGCTGCGCGGGGAGCTGCACGCACGTCTGGCAATACGCGCAGGGACAGGCGCGCCTCTTCCCGGAATTGGGGCGGATC
The DNA here is from genome assembly GCA_026398575.1 of Candidatus Sumerlaeota bacterium. The sequence goes on from JAPLSP010000286.1 coordinate 7,096, forward strand.
ATGCGCGAGGCGACATACAGCTGCCAGCTCCCCGACGGCGGCCTGCCGCATCGCCATCCTAAAAACAATCCCGCCTTCGACGGCCAGACCGGCGACATTATGGGCGCCTATCGCGAATACTTGTGCAGCGCGGACAAGCAATGGCTCGACAAGATGTGGCCGCGCGTCAAGAAGGCGACGGAGTACGTCATCGCGAAATGGGACGCGGACGAAGACGGCGTCCTGGCCGGGCCGCAGTGGAACACGCTGGATGCGAATCTGGGCGGCAGTTCGTCGTGGCTGGGGACGATGTATCTGGGGGCGCTCCAGGCCACGGAAAAGATGGCGTTGATCGAGGGCGACGCCGACATGGCCAAGCGCTGCGTCCGCATCCGCGAATCCGGCGCGAAGAAGCAGAACGAGACGCTCTGGAACGGCGAATACTATATCCAGATTCCCGACGAAAAACCGTGCCGCGATTATAACGACGGCGTCACGATTGACATGTTCCTGGGCGAGTGGTGGGCCAATCAGGTCAACCTCGCTCAGAGCTATCCGCTGGACCGCAAGCAATCGGGCCTGAAGGCGCTGATCAAGTACAACTTCCGCACGGACTTCAAGGGGATCAAGCAGCTGCCGCGCAAGTTTGTGGATGACGGCGACGCCGCGCTGCAGATGATCCAGTGGCCGGCGGGAAAGAAACGCCCGGCGAACCATATCCTCTACGCCGATGAGGCAATGACCGGCTTCGAATATGCGGCGGCGGCCACGATGGTTCAGTGCGGCCTGATGCGCGAGGGCTTCATGGTGACGCTGGCCGTTTACGACCGCTACAACGGCCACCGGCGCACGGGGCTCAACGGCGCGGCCTGGGGCTACAGCGGCAATCCCTTCGGCGACGACGAATGCGGCAAATACTATGCGCGCGCGATGAGCGTCTGGTCCCTCCTGCTCGTGACGCAAGGCTTTATCTACGACGGTCCGGCGGGCGTGATCGGATTCAAACCCGTCTGGAAGCCGGAGGATCATGCTTCGTTCTTCACGGGCGCGGAGGGGTGGGGCCTCTATACGCAAAAGCGCGATGGCGCGGTCACGAATGGAAAGCTCGATTTGCGCTTCGGCAAGCTGCGCCTGACGAAGTGGGTCTTCGCGGCGGACGAAAAAGCATCGCCGACGAAGGTGAAGGTTGCGCTTGGCGATAAAGCGGTAAGCGCCAAGATGGAAGTCAAGGGCGGCGAAGCGACGATTGTTTTCGATCAGCCGATCATTCTCGAAGCGGGGCAGATTCTGGCGGCGGAAATTCGCTGAACAATGGTTGGTATTTACTATGAAGCCAAGCGACCGATATGTGAAGATCGTGGAATGGTCGGAAGAGGACCAATGCTATATTGGCAGTTGTCCAGGTCTCTTCTACGGCGGATGCCACGGCGATGATGAACAGGCAGTCTTTGCAGAATTATGCCAAATTGTTGAAGAGACAATCGAGCTCCACCAGCACGAACACAAGACGCAGCCTCCTTCGATCTGCGGAAGAGACTAAGGAATAATGACGTGAATCAAATTCTTGCCCGGGATGAAATATCGAAGCATGTAATCGCCACGCTTGCTCATGACGCTGTGGCTGGCCGATATCGCTGTGGCATGTCGGTCTGTCCCAATCCCGTTTGCCTATGCGAGGAAGTAACATTGTTCCTCACACAGCTTTCAGCGGAAGACGCTCCAATCCGCGGGATTCCTCCTATTGAGATTAAGCTCGATATCGGCAAACAGGCGCTGACCTATCCGAAAAGCAGCAGGATATCCGGCGCGCAAGCCAATTTGGCCCAGCAGTTGCTCAGCCAGTTGCGGGAGGAAGACTACCAGATTTTACGGGAGATGTATTACATTCAGAAACAAGAAATCACGGAAAGCGCTAATATCAAGGATATTGAGGCGGATTTCCCGATAAAGGAAATCGAGAGCAGGGGATCTCTGATCGCCTATAATGAAACGCTTCCTTTTGCGCGGCAACTGCAATTCAATCTCGATAATCTCGACATTCTTGTGTTGGATCAATATTGCGTAAAGCCCAAATGCCGCTGTCATGACGCGCTGCTCGGTTTCATGCTTCTGAAGAAAGGATGGCGCAGCGCCGAGCAGGTCACTGCGTACTTCGTTGATTACGATCGACAAAAATGGAGGAATGTTGATTCCATCGCGCCCCAAGAGTCCGGCCTTTTCCAGATCGGGAATCTTCGCGGTATTCTGGAAGCGCGCTATCCGGATCTTTACGAATTTCTGCGCGAAAGGCATGCGAAACTCAAAGCGCTCTATGTTAATTGCAAAGAGCGCAATAAGCCGAAGCCTGTTCCCGCTGCCACGATGAAAGCTGGCCGGAACGATCCCTGCCCTTGTGGCAGTGGCAAGAAATATAAGAAGTGCTGTTTCCCCGCCTATGAACGTTGAAGCTAATCCTGGCCAACCGTCTTTAATCGTGGATCGCTCAAGTCGAGGCGGTACATGATCTGATTGTAGTCGTAGCGCGGCGTGGGAAATTTATTGCCTGAAAAAGTTTCCGCGTAAGTGCCTTCGAAATAAATGAGCCGCCCGCCTTCTTGATCGAAGAACGGACGGTGGACTGGATTATAGAAGGTGTAGTTGTTGTGCGTAACGATTTTTACGGCGCGGCGCCAGGGGCCGGTGGCTTCGGGCGCTTCGGAATACCAAACCTCTCCCAGAAACGACGTTCCGCCATGCTGCGACGCGATCATGATCCAGCGCTTGCGGTATTCATTCCAGTTCACCGATCCATTATGCATTTGTATCGGCTTGCCCTTCTCCGCGTCCACCGGCTGATAGTATGCCTCGTCGGGCTTGATCTGTTTGGATTCGATCAGTTTGCGCTCTTCAGCGGGGGTGAGCGGCCTGCTGTTCGTCCGCCACTCATAGCGCAGGCGCCCATCCGCGCCGCGCTGGATTTTTTCCAGGCCGGTTAACACGTCCTTCGCCAGACAAGTCCATGCCTCATACGCGGCGGGGTCCGTAATCTGCTTCAGTTCGGCCTTCACCCGCGTATTCGGAAATGGCTCGCCGATGTAGTAATAGACGGCGCCGTTTTCGGTCCGCCGGATGGGATGTGCGCGGGGTTGGCGCCATTTGTCGTTGAGGTCGAGTTCTTTGAGGCGCTCGAATTCCTGCTTTTCATCGTTCCAGATGGCCAGGCCGTGATCGAGTATTTTTGACAGCGATTCCATGTGCGCATAGTGCGTGATCAATCGCTCGCCGCCGCCTTCGCCGGGAACGGTCACCAGGCCGTCAATCCATATCGGGCCGCTCTTGACGCCCAATCGGCAGACCGGACGGCTGAATCCATCGGAGCTGGTGAAATAGCGGAGATTCACGCCCTGCGCCGGATCGAGTCCGCCGCTTCCCGGCGCCTGCGCGGTGGCGCCCGACGTCCAGAAATGCCCCAGCGGATACTTCATGCGATTCGTGTCGCCCCAGAACCAATAAAGCATCCCGCGATAGGGTATGGCCATCGCCGTGTCCTGTCCCACGACCAATCCGCTGCATAGCGGCTCGGCGATCGGCGCGGTTTCGCCCAGAAGAAACGTATCCAGATAAATCCCCTCGCCCGTCAACCGATAGAGCCGCTCCGCGATATTGATCCGCTTGATGCGAATGGTGGATTGCTTGCCCGCGGTGGTCGTCAGCGCGAGGCCCGCGTTGCCAAAGCCGTCTTTGGGATATTCGTAGCCGTGGCTGCGAACGAAAAAGAAAATAGACTGGCCCATCAAGGCTGGTTCATAGAACGCAACCCGCCCGGCGCTGTCAGTGACGTAACGCAGATGGTTGACGGTTTCCAACTCGACCAGCGGCACGCCGCGGTTTGTTTTGTCGTCCACGACTTGAATTTGGAAATAGGCGTTGGGTGGCGCCGGAGGCTGGGCATAGGCGGTCATGCCGCACAAGAATAGACACGCAACAAAAGCCGCATAGGTGATGCGTGGAAATTCTGGTTTGTTTTTTCTTTGCAGGAACATGAGATAAATGCCTCCCTATGGAGTTCCATCGTGTTTGGAGTTCCATCGCGTTTGGAGTTCCATCTTTAGATGGTGTTTTCACCAACCTTCAGGTTGGCGTGGCTTACTAAAGCTCCTATCCAACTCAGTGAATACACAACCAGCCAAACTTCCCACAAAGATCCATGGGATTACGCTACACAAGGAAGGATTTCGCAAACTGACTCCAACCTGAAGGTTGGAGGAGACACCACCTAAAGGTGGAACTCCGAACGGTGGAACTCCAAACGTTTATTTGGGGGCGGCGGCGATTTTGTCCATGGCGGTTTTGGTCAGTGTGGTGATGGCGTCCCAGTTTTTCGCGGTGATCAGGTCTTTCTTTACCATCCACGTCCCGCCAACGGCTGCGACGCACTTGAGCGCGAAATACTCCATCATGTTGTCCGCCGTGACGCCGCCCGTCGGGATGAAATTGATGCCGCGGTGCTGGTAGGGGGCGTTGAGCGCTTGAATCATCTTGGCGCCGCCCGCCTCGCCCGCCGGGAAAAACTTGAGCAGCACGCATTCCTCGTCGAGCGCCGCTTCGATGTCCGAAGGCGTCATGACTCCGGGGAAAAACGGCAGCCCCACCTTGCGCGCGTGAGCCAGAATCTTTGGGTTGCATCCAGGCGCGACGGCAAACTGCGCTCCGGCTTGTTTGGCGGCTTCCACCTCCTCGATGCGCGTCACGGTTCCGGCGCCGACGAGGAAATCGGGGAATTCCGCGCTCACGACGCGGATGGCCTCGCGCGCGGCTTTCGTGCGGAAGGTGATCTCCGCCGCCAGCAATCCACCGCGCCGCAACGCATTGCAGAGAGGAATGGCGTCTTCGACGTTGTCGAGCGCGATCACCGGCAGAATCCGGCTTTGACGAATTTTGTCCTGAATCATTTGAAAACCTTTCGATGAAATGGCATTGCGCGGAACTCACCACAGAGGCACA
>JAPLSP010000785.1 GCA_026398575.1 Candidatus Sumerlaeota bacterium
GCTTTAGCTACGCCAATCTTATAGATCATGGAAGCTAAAGCGGTAGCAAGCAACCGCACTCCAAATGCTGGCGCCGCTTCCGACTGCATTGTTTTCATCCCTTAGACAAAAATACGTGATCGTAATTCTGAGTCAGAGCACTAAGGGACCCAAGGGAAGAAAAGGACTTCAGGGGGACGCGGATGACTGATTCCTATAAATCGCGTGGGCGGCGCCAGGCCAAGCAAGGTGGCGGCGGACCGGCTACTGCTTTGGCAGCGCGTGGCGGCAGAAGGGATGCTCCACCTTCAACGGTCCGTCCTGGCGGCAAGGGCGCTGTCGGCGCAAAGTGGCGTCTAGGCGGGAAGCGCGCTCCAGAAGCGACGGGCGACAGCGCAGGCAGACGAGTTGCGAGCGCAGCAGGTCGTGACAGTGGCAGAGGCGGCGCCGGCTCGACGAGACGTCGCGGCGGCAAAGAGGCGGCGGCGGCGGCGGGCATTGGCGTTGGCGGCGGTGTTGCGCGTAAATCCGCATTCACGCCTTCGCAAACGCGGCACTATGTCATCGGATTGCTCGACCGCTATGGGCTGAGCGTGCGCAAGGCGCTCGGACAGCGATTCATGGTTGATGACCGCGTGCTCGAAGATATTGTCGCCGCGTGCGAGATGACGCCGCAGACACTGGTGATCGAAGTGGGAGCGGGCATCGGAAATCTGACGACGCGCCTGGCGGAGAAAGCGGGCAAAGTCATCGCGCTCGAATTGGATGAATCCTTCCGTCCGCTGCACGAAAAAATCGCTTCGGCTTATCCCAATATCGCCTTTCACTATGGCGATGCGATGGACTGGGATTGGGACAAGGCGCCGGGTACCGAGTTCCGAGTTCCGAGTTCCGAGTCAAAAGAGCAGGGGTCAGAGATTGCGGATTGCGGATTACAGATTGCGGATTCAAAATCAGAGGCTGAGGATCAATCGTCAATCGTCAATCGTCAATCGTCAATCTCCAATCCCCAATCGCCAATCCCCAATCCGCAATCCGCAATCCGCAATCCGCAATTGCTGACCCCTGACCCCCGACCCCCGACCCCTGATGTTGTCATCGCCGGCAACATTCCTTATCAGATCAGCACGCCGCTGATCCTGCGGTTGCTGGAGACCCCCTGGGAATGGCGGTCGGTTGTTTTCACGCTGCAGCGCGAGGTGGCCGAGCGGGTGTGCGCGCCGCCGGGTTCGAAGACGCATGGGAGTCTGAGCCTCAAGGCGCAATTGATTGGCGAGGCGCGCATTCTGCGATTGATCGGCCCGGAATGCTTTTATCCGGCGCCGCAAGTCGAATCGGCGGCGCTCCGGTTGACGTGGCGCCATCCGCCGATCATCGCCGATGCCCGGCTGCGTCTGCGCTTCTTCCAACTCTGCGACGGCCTGTTCGCCTTCCGCCGCAAGCAAGCGCCGAATTCGCTCGCCAAAGCGGGTACCTTCGGGTTGAACCACGATCAATGGACCGAGGCGCTGCGGCAATGCGGCGTTGATCCTCTGCGCCGGGGCGAAACCCTTAGCCTCGAAGAAGCGCTACAGCTCTTTCACCATGCAATTCAGAAACCGTAATCTCCAATCAGCACCCCCCCATACATGGTCCAAGATCAATAATCCGCAATCCGCAATCCGCAATCCGCAATCCGCAATCCGCAATTTCTGACCCCTGACCCCTGACCCCCAACCCATAATTCGCAATCCGCGTTCAAAATGGGGTTGACGCGCGCCCCATTTGCAGCATAGTTGACATTAGGATCATATAGCGGATACCCGCCGTTCTTGTGCCATGCGCGCCATTCAGGCGATGCCTGAGAACGGACCTAATTTCATGCGAAGGAGCAGGGCGATGGCTTACTCGGTCAGTACCCAAACGGCATGCGCGCAGCAGAACTTCATCCTCACGCACTTTATGAATAAAGAAATTAAAGTGTACTGTGGGCACAAGAGCGAGATCTACGCTGGCAAGGTCATTGAATGCGTGGAAGGCATCCTGTCGCTCGAAAAAGACGGCAAGCGCCTGTATGTTGCCTGCGACAAGATCGAAAGCATGCAGGAAGGCTGATGGCGTTTTCGGTTTTCGGTTTTCGGTTTTCGGTTTTATTTTTCTGGCATGCAGAGATTCAATGCGGCGGGCGCCAGCCAAACCCTGGCCGGAAGATGGCAGAAATAGTCGCCGTCAATCTGAAGGGGAACCACTCCGGCTGCGGCGGTCAGCGTCACGCAACGCGCCTGCCGGTAGATGACATCGGACATTCGGATATGGCGCCCCCATCGCGCCGCAATCAGATACCGGATCATATCCCGGCGCCGATTGCCCTGAAAGACGCACATATTGAAGTAGGGCTGTCTGATATCGCCATCCGGCGCAATCGGGAAGCGTCCGGCGTAGAAGCGAATCTTCGAGACGACGACGGTGTAGCCCGTGACGCATTCGTTCCCCTCGTTCCACTGGACCCGGATCGGCGGCCAGGAATAGCCAAGCCCGCTGAGCAATCCTGATAGAAAATACTCTAGTTTGCCGAGAATTTTTTTGCGCTTGAGGTTGACGCCCTGGACCGCATGGGCGTCGAACCCGGCGCTGGCCATCATGATAAAATGGCGCGCGGCGCCGCTCGGGCGCGCGTCTGTGTTCGAGTCTTCATTGAGTGGCTGGATCACCCCAAGCGGGACTCGAGTCACTTGCCGCGTTGCGATAAGATCACACGCTTCATCAACGCGCCGCGGGATGCCCACATCGTTCGCTAAGACGTTTGCGGTCCCCGCGGGAAGAATGCCCAGTCGCGTGGAAGAACCCGCCAATCCGTCGGCCGCTTCATTGATGGCGCCGTCGCCCCCCATGATGATCACCCACGGCAGCCCGCGCGCAGCGGCATCGGCCGACCATTGCCGCGCGTCGCCCGGCTGGGCGGTCATGCGTAATTCGAGGCGCATCCCGGCATGCCTCAGGCGCTTGATGGCGCGCGCCAGCCCCCGCCGCGAACTTCCGCCTGCGGTGGGATTGACGATCAGGAGAGCGTCGGAGTTATTCATTCATATTGGCTGCTGAAGCCCATACGTTGAATATCAGGCAGGCGGAGGCGCTAATTTGCCGTTTCTGATTCCTTCACATAATGCGCGGAGATCGAATTCATAACGATTGCGAAGCGACCACCAGTCTC
>JAPLSP010000035.1 GCA_026398575.1 Candidatus Sumerlaeota bacterium
CCGCCCGCAAGTGAACTATCATGTAGCCGCCGGGATGGCCTATGCGGGCGGGGACGCCCGCGCTCCCAGATGCGGGCGGGGACGCCCGCGCTCCCAGATGCGGGCGGGGACGCCCGCGCTCCCAGTGAATTTCGGCTTGACCCCCATCCGCGAAAGGATATCATTACTTTTATGAAACGCAGAATGTTCCTCAAAGTAGCCGGCGGCGTCACGGGCGGCGTGGCGCTGGGCGTGGGCGTGGAGATGATCCGCCCGACTCTTGTAAGCGCGGCGGAAGCAGCCACAGGCGCCGCCAATGGCGCGATGCCGTTGCGCACGCTGGGCCGCACAGGATTTAAAATCTCGGTCGCCGGTTTTTCCGGTTTCGCTCTGATGCGGGGCGATCAGGAGCAGTACAACACAGCCGTCCACAAGGCGTTCGATCGCGGATTGAATTACTACGACGTCGCCCCGGCCTACGACAAAGGCAAGTGCGAAGAGAACCTGGGCGTCGCGCTGCAGGGGCTTGACCGCTCCAAATACTTCCTCGCCTGCAAAACCAAGATGCGCGACAAGGCCGGCGCCCTCGAGGAACTGGAGCGCTCGCTCACCCGCCTCAAGACCGATCACTTCGATGTCTATCAAATGCACCACCTGGTCAAGCCGGAGGACGTGAAAACCGCGCTTGGGCCCGGCGGCGCCATGGAGACGTTTCTCAAAGCTAAAGACCAGGGCAAAATCCGCGCCATTGGCTTCTCGGCGCATACGACGAAGGCCGCGCTCGAGGCCATGCGCGGTTTCAATTTCGACACCGTGATGTTCCCCATCAACTACATGGAATATTTCACGCGCGACTACGGCAAGGAAGTCCTGGCGATGGCGAAAGAAAAGGGCATGGGTGTGATCTCGATCAAGACCATCCATTCCGGCGCCTGGCCCGCGAACGTCGAACGCAAGCGCAAATATTGGTACCGCCCGCTCGAAGAACAAGAGGACATCAACCTCGCCTACCGCTGGACCCTCTCCCTCCCTGGCGTCGTGGTCGGCTTCCCGCCGGCATGGCTCGATCTCCAGGAAAAAGCCATCACGGCAGGGCTGGCCTACCGCCCTGCCACCGAAGCGGACGACAAAAAACTCCGCGAAATGGCCGTCGGCTGCGGCTCGATCTTCAAAAAAGAAGAAGACTCCGTAGCTTGGGCGCCCCACGACTCGCGCATGGAGCAGGCCTCTTGCTATCCCGATCATCCATACGACCGCTGCCCCGGTGATTTCGCCTAAATAGATGAAAAAAAATTCGCTATGGCCTTTTTTTCGGTTGACCGGATCCCACCCTTGTTAATAGTGTCTTTACAGCACACAGCACACCCGTCGGGCCTCTGCCGCATGGCATGCTCACTTTGGCGGGTTTTTTATTTTTTTTGGACGCGCTGATGCGATTATTTTTTCAAAAAAATCTAATTGACTAAGATTGCTTAAACCGCAAAATAATCTTTGGGGAAAGTGGGTAGTAGGCTGAAGCATCAGGCTGCTATCTCGACTTGAATGACAGCATTTTGCTGTTTCTTGTGATTTATATGATCCTGTAATCAGCGTCTGAATGATGGTTCATGAGCACATGATTTTCACAGATATGGCAATTCGACGGGGTATATTTTTTGAAGCGGAATTTTAAAAATTCTTAAAGTATTTGGAGCTATCCATAGATCTGCAAAAGCCCAATCGAGGAGTCGAGCAATGAGAATGCCAAAGGCTGATCTCATCCGAGGGCTGGTTATTTTTCTATTGCTGACGGCGGCGCCGAGTTTCGGCGCCATGCCGGGCGACGTGACGAACGATGACCAGATATCCACCGAGGACGTCGCCGCGCTTCATAATTTTCTGACGCGAACCAGCATTTTCCAGGGCAACGCGGACGTCAACGGCGACGGGCGCGTGGACATCTCGGACCTGGTTAATCTGGTCCAAGCGCTCTTCAGCGCCACCAGAGCCAGTTTCGTTGACGCCACCTCGACCGCCTCGGAAGAAATGGGAATCGTCTATATCCCCATTACTTTCAGCCGGCCGATTTACGGCCTCTTCAAGTATCGCATCGCGAATATCACCACCGCCGACGCCTCCGACTACACCACCGCCGGCTATTTCATGGTCAACGGCGACTCCACCTCCATCCCCATCACGCTGACCGACAACATGATCGTGCAGCCTATGCGCACGATCGTGCTGGATATTCTCCCCGATCTGGCTTCCGGTTACTGGCAGGGCGGAATTCCGCGCCATACGCTGCTCGTGATGGATAACGACAGCTATTGGACCGGCGTCATGAAAAACGGTCTGACCGAGCTGGCCTTCCGCCTGCGCATCCTTCAGAATGCCACCAGCCTGAGTCTGACGCTCGTCAGCAGCCTGGACCCCGCCAGCTCGATCGGCGTCCAAGGCATCGGCAATATCCCCTCCGGTCAATGGGGAATGAATGGAACGCTGAGCGATGCCGCGCAGGTTTTCCACGCCACCTCCGTGGAGATACCCATGGGAACGGCGCGATTGTTTGATCGTACGCCCATATCGCGAACTCTGACTTTCGACGTATCGCCGGATCACACAGTCTATCTTTACCGAAAGATATTTATGCTCGGCGAATACACCGACACCGTCAAAGCCGCTTCATCCGGCGCGCGATTCCTGGACACCCAAACCACCGGCGTCCTGGCGTTGGTTAAGGACTTTCCAACGCTGCCGGCAAGAACAGTGCCTACACAACCGCTGCCATAGCGTGGAAGAACCGGAGGTTTGAGCGCGAATCTTTATGCGCGCGAGGTCGCAGATTATCTCTCACAAGCGAATCGAAGACAGGAGCAAGAAACCATGACTTCATACCTGACGGACGCCCGCATTCGGTCTTTGGCATTAATGTCAATATTCCTGCCGGCTTTCATGCTGGTGGCGCGATGGACAGGCGCCCAGGCGCTCCCCGACTGCAAATCTCTGGATATGGCCTTCATGGAAACGAATGTCTGGGGGACTGTCACCAATGATTATCAGGCCACATGGAATAATGATGAGAGTTATGAATCCATCAAGGAAGTCAAGCCGAACGCCACGTCCTGCACGCTGGATCACAGATGGCAGTTCATTGTCACTGGCGAGCCTCCATACAGGTTCTATCTTAAAGGCTACCAGTTCTTGCCGATAGACAACGATCACTTCGTCTTCTCGTATTCGCTCGATAACCTGAACTATACGCCCATGTTCGAGGTCACCAAAACGGTGGCCGAGCCTTTCTACCATACCTATGACCTGCCCTACAGCGGCGTCAAACTGGGAGACTACGTCTATGTCAAAGTGTGCGACGCGCTGCCGACCAGCGGCGCCGTGACTCATGGGATAAAAATTGACCACATGTTCATTGGATGCGTCCCGCCTAATCTTCCCTGGATGATCTCTTTTGATTTCACCAACCAGCTCTATCTAGGCGACTTGCCTGCCGAGCAAACGCAGGATCTGGCCTTTCTTAGCGGCGGCGGCGCCGGAACCACCGCCGCGCCTCTCGGCCAATCGGCCAACTACCAGCTGATTGAGGATTCCTTCGGCGAAAGTTTGCCGACGCATGAGCCTTATGAGGGATTCGTCGAAGACACCATCCTTGCCGCGCAAGAACTGGTTTACTGGGAGGTCGCTTCGTCGGAACAGAAGGACGTCGCCGCATTCCGCTACAAGGTGTTTCTCTATGGCTCGGCCACCAAGAGCGACATCTTTGACACGACGGAAGGCCAGAGAGTTTATACGCGGCTTCTGGAAGCCGGCAGGATTCCTCTGCGGGCAGGCGTCGAGACCATCCGTGCGAACTATGAAAACATGAGTGACTGGTACGGCGACGCCGAACGGGCCCGTGTTCGTACGGCGCTGGATCTGTTGAAGACGGCGGTCAAATATGCCCCGCTGAACCTCAAACTGCTGAACGCCTATCTGGACATCTACTATGACAAAGCCGTGGCCGAGGTGCAGTTCGTCAAGTATGAGCGCGCCAAGCTCGACGAATACCGTTTGGGCTTCCAGCTGCCGCCCGCCGGCAAGTTTATCGCCGACGTGGAGATCGAACAATGGCAGAAGATCGTCGGCATGTATGAGTCAGCCTTCAAGGAGTACGCCGACTTGTTCGAGGATACCGGCGGCGTGGATATTCAAGCTCTGGATCCAACCGCTCCGCAGGGCGCGACGCTGGGATGGTACGTTTTCAAGCGTTTGCAGCCGATCCGAAACCAATACGCTGCCAAGTTCATTGATCCATCGGACGGTTTGCTCAAGACGGTTCCTGACTATGACCCCGTCACTCAAACCATGACGGTATCGCTGACGGACGTTGTGCTGTTCGGGGGATACAAGGATTTCGTTACGCTGCTGACGATGATGCGCGACTATTGCATGGCGGCATCCGAGCTGACGAAGCTGTATGGAATGCGCGGCGCCAAAACGGCCACGCAGGATGACATTACCTCCGCCAATGAGATGATCGCGCGCGTCCAGCAAGAGGTCCACGTGGACACCCTTTTGCTTCAAGGCATGTTCCCGGATTTCAACCCGCCGCCGGGCGACGCTTCGGGAGTCAATGCGGCCAAATACGGTTTGCAGGCAGGTTTGGCGGCATTGACGGACGCGCGCAATTTCCTGGCGGGCAAAACCAATGTTCTGGGGTTCGATCCGCGGTTCCTCGTTCTGATGCAAAAATACCATGACGTAATAAGCGGCGATCAATTCGATTCGTATGACGCCATGCTGGGATGGATTCGGAGTTCCCCCACGGCGCCGCTGCCTTATGCGGACGCCAAATACGAAGAAGCCAAGGATAATTATTTCCTCTATCGCGGTTACGCCGATCAGGTATATAACGAGGCCCGGGATATCAGCGCCTCCATCGCAGACCGGTACTTTGAAATCACCGGCTTCGATCCACCCGATCCTTTCATCATGATACCCCCCGATAATCTCACCCATCCAAAGCCCGGCTGCGAACTGGACAAGACCAACGCCAGCATCCAGCAGGGCCTTACGCGCTTCAGCATCCTGAATACGATGTCCACGCAGATACAATCGGATATTGGAGCCAAGACCAATTTCATGAACTCGTGTGATACCACGCTCAAAAACAACATTGACAGCAATCTCTTAACATATCTGACCCAGCGTGCTACCCAGTATGATACGATGTCGGATTGGGCGGCAGCCGCGGCGGGCATGGCGGCGGGCTATACTGCAATATCGGACGTTTGCTCCATTGACGCCGGCATCGAAGGCACTAATCTCATTGGATCCGTGATTGACATGGCCATCGTCACCGCAGCAGGCATCGCCAATGTCGGAATCCAGACCCAGGCAGCCATTGAAAACTATAATGCGCAGAAAGAACTGGATAAATCCGCGGCCTCCTATGAAGCTCAGAATGCCAAGATTGAGCTCGACATGACCAAGCAGCAAACGCAGTTCGAAATCAATGACTTGCAGCGCGAGGCGATCTCCAACAAACTGGACATGAGCGAGGCCGGCTTCACGCAGGCGCAGGACGTCTCACAGCGCGCCGCGTTGTTACGCGAGCTCGAACGCCTGCAAAATTGGTCGGTAGAGGTGATGAGCGGCTTGGCCAATCGCTATTACGCCGATCCGGTTCACAAGGAACGCTCGCAAAACAGCCTGATTCTGGCCGATGAGGCCTTTCGCGCGGCTCAAAAGTGGGCCTTCATGCTGGCGCGCGCCCTTGAATTCAAGTGGAACAAACCTTTCTTGATTGACTATTTGGGCAAGAGCTGGGAAACCTCCTCGCTCTTCAAACTGCGCAACGCCAAGGAATTGGACGACTACATTGCAGCCATCGTGCAGTTCAACAACATCAATCTGATTGGATTCAACCGCGAATCGTATGTAGACAGGATTTCCCTGCGCGACGACATCCTGGCGCCTTGGGCTGGAACAGGGACGGATACGGGTCTGCGCGTGGATACGGCCACTAGTCAAGTCGTGACGCCGGGCGAATTGTTGCGCCGGAAGCTAAGCCGTATGCAGAATGCGTATGGCGACTTAAGCATTTCCCTCAACACCTTCTCCCTGAAGAAAAATTCCGGCGTTTTCTTTGTCGGCGTCAAATATCACAACGACGGCTCGATCTCGCAACTGGGTAAATCCATTGATAAAATCGAATGGATCAAAATCAATGTGGTGACGACCCAGACGCCGGGCACACAGCTGGCCGACCTGTCATACGGAGGCGTTTGCTATTTGCGCACCCGGACGGCGCCGTGTTTCGATGTGGCCTCGCCTACTGAATACAAGGGTGAATACCAGGTGTTCCCCTTCCGCTACTACCGCACTCTGGACAGCGGCCTGACATGGGATTCGCTCGCGTATCAGCGCGATACGGTCAAAATGGCGCTTTCGCCCACGTCCGGCGAACCGGATGCCGGCGTCCCGAACTCAACCTACGAAAACACTTTCCTGAAAGAACGCAGTGTGGCGGCCACGGATTGGATCATGCAAATCACCAATGGCACGCTGGATGTGAACCAGCTGAGCGACATCGAGATATATGTCAAGCATAACTTTATCACGCGCGAAATGCCCATCTGCAATTAATCGGCAATCACGACAGAAATGAGGTAAAATGCCATGACCAAACGCAAGTCCCTTTTCCTGCTGCCGTTGTTGCTGGCCTTGACAGCCTGGGCTTCGGCCGTGCCCGACGCGGTTAATTTTCAGGGGCGCTTCAATATTTATGACTCCGATGTGGGGGGCGCCAAACTTTGGGGGCCGTTTGTCATGGATGGCGGCGCCGGCAAGATTCTCGGACACGGCGAAATCCCCATGGTCATGGGCGACGGCAAATTCAACGTCATCCTTGGCCCCCAGGATACGGGCGGCAAGGTTATCGGCGAAGCTTTTAACGGAGATACAGCCTATATCGAAATGAAGGTGGGAAGCGACGCGCCTTTCCCGCGCCAACCGTTTCGCTCGGCGCCATACGCCTTTCGTCTGCCCAATATCAACCCGAAGCAGAATGGTTACGTGGGGATCGGAACGGTAAATCCCTCGGCGGCTTTGGAGGTTATGGGAACTCTTTACGCAAGAACTGACTTGCGGACGCCGGGCGCCGTGAGCTGCACGAACCTGGTATGCAATGGCCCGGTTATGGGCATCGGAAATTTCCCCATTGGCTCGATTGTCGCGTGGGACAAGAACTTTATAGCCGGAACCGGAGTAACCCTTCCTTCGCAATGGGCCGAATGTGATGGAACTGCAATCCATGATTCAGAGTCGCCGCTCAATAACCAACTCAAGCCTAATCTGAACAATCCCGCGGCCAGCGGCGTGAAGGGCTATTATCTGCGCGGCCATACCTCTTCCGGCGTCACGCAAACCGATTTGTTCCTGAGTCATACGCACAGCTTCACTGACGGCATATTTTCTCCAACAAGCGATCAGTGGATGATGCTGGCAACCGGCCAGACTTATAAGACCGGAAGCCAGGGCACGCATACCGTCCTAACGACTGGAGATTATGTCGGCGAAGAGACTCGTCCGCAGACATACACGGTGGTCTGGATTATTCGCATCAAATAGGCAGATCGTCTGCCAGCGCATATTAGAAAGGAACTGATGACATGAAACGAGCTTGGATTCTTATTGCAGCTTTAATGGCGGCGCCGGCGATGGTTCACGCCGTCCCAAACACTGTTCATTTCCAGGCTACTGTAACCACGGGATCGCAAGGGGATCTCCTGCCTGCGGGAGTATATGCCATCGCCCTGAATTTCTATGACTCCGCCAGCACAGGGACCCTGTTGTGGGGGCCATACCTGTTTGACGGCGGTTCGGGAGACGGCCACGCGCCTCAGGTGGCGGTCCTGGCGCCGGGGCGCATTAGCGTGGCGGTCGGTCCGAAAGATACTTCCAGCAAGAATATCATGAATGCCTTTTCAGGCAGCGCCTGTTTTGCCGAAATCACCATAGACTCGGTGACAATATCCCCCCGCCGGCAGTTCCTGACCTCGCCTTTCGCTTTCAGCATGCCCAATGTACTCGCCAAGGGCAGCTATGTGGGCGTCGGCGGAGTCACCACTCCCATCGCCACGCTCGACGTGAACGGGACGATCCGCGCCTCCTCCGATATCACCGTGGGGACGCTGGTTGCCAATTCGCTTATCATCTCAGGAAGCATTTCGGGACTCGGAACGGCGCCCATTGGCAGCATTGTTGCATGGCACAAGAGTTTGAGTGGCGTCGGAACGTTGCCCGCCAACTGGGTGGAATGCAACGGAGGAATTGTTAATGATGCGCAATCGCCCATCAACAGCCAGGCGATTCCAAATCTCAATAACGCAGCCGCTGCGGGAGTTTTGGGAAGATATCTGCGCGGTGATACCTCGTCCGGCAATGCCCAGACTCCGAGTGTGAAAGGTCACCAGCATACCATTCCTTCCGACGACTACTACGGTCAAAACGTCACCCAATGGGGCAAGGGATCGCTTCATTACGATTGGATGGGTTGGGCTGTGGACCAGACTAAAACGACCTATGCGACAGGGGACGCAAACGAAAGCAAGCCATACAGTTACACGGTGGTCTGGATAATGCGCATCAAATAGAAATGAAGGTTATTTTTACGACCAAGCGGGAGTTCTGCCATGAAACGATCTGCGATCGCTATCATTCTCTTAATCCTTGCCCGTATGACGGCGATGGCTTCGCCAAACTATGTGAATTTCCAGGCGAGGCTGACGGATTTGAACGGCAAGCCATTGCCGGCCGGCGCTTACAAAGTCGAGCTGAATTTCTATAATGACGCCACCGGCGGGAACAAACTCTGGGGGCCGTACCTGATGGACGACCAAACATCACTTACAGGACACGCTGCCAAGGCTTCGGTGGATGGCAATGGCCGTTTCAATGCCAGCATCGGACCTCGGGATACAGCCGGAGTGTATCTGATGAACGCCTTCGCCAGCCCTGACTGCTATGTGGAGGTCCGGGTTCAGGATGGAAATCCGATTCTGCCCCGCCAGCAGTTCATGTCCACTCCGTTCACGTTTCGCATTCCGAATGTCTATCCCTCCGGAAGCTATCTGGGTATTGGCACAAATGCGCCCGCTTATACGCTTGACATCAATGGCGCTCTCAAAGTCAGCGGCGCCACAACGGTCTCGGGTCAGCTGGTGGCGGCTTCCTTGAGTGTTTCCCCTACGGGATCCATCTCCGGCTTCGGCTCATGCCCTGTTGGCGCGATTATTGGATGGCACAAAAGCCTCACCGGCGTTGGGGCACTGCCTTCAAACTGGCTGGAATGCAGTGGACAGCTGATCACCGATTCCGGTTCGCCGCTCTATGGCAAGACCCTGCCGGATTTAAACCACACCTTATCCAGCCGTCCCGGCTTCAAGGGATTATTCCTGCGCGGAGATCTAACCTCCGGCAATCAGCAGGCGGATGAAGTCAAGACCCATTCCCATACCTATGATGAAGGATATTTCATACCGGGTAACAACAGGTGGAATTCTGTTGCCGGCAGCACCGATGGCTGTCCAGGCGTATCCCAAAATCGGGCGTCTAATACTGCCAGCGAAAGCAGGGAAACCTGTCCATACAGCTATACCGTCGTCTGGATCATGCGCATCAAATAGCGCGCGGCTTCGATAGCCGTGGGAGGAAGAACGAGTCCCGGTTTCGCTCGATCAGGCATAATGAGCGAAGCCGGGACTCACGCTTTTATAAGGAGATTTGCAATGGCTTTGAATCCGGACGATGGGGCAATGAGCGAGGTTGGGCGGCGGGATTTCCTGAAGGTCGCGGCGGCGATTCCGGCGGCGTTGGCGGCGGCGCAGTATGCCGTGGGGGCGGAGCAGCCAACTCCGGGCGCGGCGTCCCCAGCCGCCGGGAGCGAACCTCCAGCCGCCGAGGCGCCAAAGCTTCCGCAAATCCGCCTCGGCAGGCATTCCATCTCGCGCCTGATCGCGGGGAACAATACCTTCGCGGGTGGCTCACATATTTCGGGTTTCCTCAACCGCGCGATGAAAGAATACTTCACGCCGGAGCAAATCTTGAAGACGCTGCGCCGCTGTCAGGAGGTTGGCGTCAATTGCTGGCAGGCGGTGCCGAACTGCGTTGAACCATACAAGCAGCTCGTGGCCGAAGGCAGAAAAATGAATCTCATTGTTCTCGCCGATGGCGATCCTGCGCTGCTAAAGCCGCTGGCCGAGGCGGGCTGCATCGCCGTGGCGCATCACGGCGAAACCACGGACCGTCTGTTCAAGTTGGGGCGCCTGGATGAGATACAGGATTACCTGAAGCGCGTGCGCGACGCGGGCCTGCTCGTCGGCGTCTCGACGCATATCCCCGACGTGGTTGATGCGATCGAGTCGAAGGGATGGGATGTTGACTTCTATATGACGTGCGTCTATGAGCGGCATCGCACCGCCGCCGAACTTGAAAAACTGCTCGGCCAGGTTCCCATCCCCGTGGGCGAGGTTTATCTCCGGCAGGACCCGCCGCGGATGTTCAAGGCCATCCGGCAGACGAAGCGGCCCTGTCTGGCGTTCAAGATTCTGGCCGCCGGGCGTTTGTCGGATAAAAAAGAATGGGTCGAGAAAGCGTTCCGCGAGACGTTCGAGGCGATCAAGCCTACCGACGGCGTCATCATTGGTTTCTATGATCGCTACAGCGATCAGGCGGCCGAAAACGCGGAATATGTGAAGCGGTTTGGTGGAGCCCAGGCCAAGCCATGATCGGTCGGACGCGTCGGACCGGTCGGACGCGTCGGACCCGTCGGACCAGTCCGATTCAGTCCCTGCCAGCCCCCAAAAAATTGAAAGGCTTCTCCATGAAAAAAATATTTGTGATCGTGTTTCTTGTTTGCCTGGCCCCCTGCGGCGCGCTAGCCCAGGTCAGCCTCGATACACCCGGGTGGTTTGTATTCGATATGCCGGGGCTGGATGCGCCGGAGGGCGGGGCGGCGGATATGACGGCGCTCAGCGCTGAAAAAGCCGGACAATCGGGGGGCTTGCGCGTCGAGGGAGGGCATTTCGTTGACGGCGCCGGAAAGCGTCTGCGGCTTTTCGGCGTCAACCTGACGGGCGACAGTTGCTTTCCCGATGCGGAAAAAGCGCCGCGACTGGCCAAGCGGCTGGCGCAACTGGGCTTCAACGTCGTGCGCATGCATTTCATGGATTATGTCTGGCGCGGCGGTTCGATCTGGGAAGACCCAAAAACGGGCAAACTCTCCGAGGATTCATTGCGGCGGCTTGATAACCTGATCGCGGAGTTGGCCAAGCGCGGTATTTATACGAATATCAACCTGCACGTCGCGCGCAACTATCCCGGACAACCTAGCTGGCCTGGCGATCGCATTATCAACATGGGTAAGACGCTGGATCGCTGGTATCCGCCGTACGTCGCTTTGCTCGAACAATACGCGCGCGATTTGATGACGCGCAAGAACACGGTCACCGGCAAGCGCTACGCCGAAGACCCGGCCATCGCCGTTGTGGAGATCAACAACGAAAACACGATGATCATGGATTTACGCGCCGAATACACCAAGATTCAAGGCCCCATCCAAGAGGAGTTCCAGCGGGAATGGACCGCGTGGCTCAAAAAGAAATACGGCTCGACTGAAGCGCTGGCCGTCGCATGGAACAAAGACGCGCAGCCGCTGGGGGCCGAGCTGCTCAAGCCCGGACAGTGGCGCGTGCAAAACTCCGGCGGCGCCGAATCCACACTCAAGCAGGAAGGCGCGCGTCTGGTCTGGGACGTGGCGAAACTCGGAACCGAGGGCTGGCATTTGCAGATGCAATATAAAGGATTGACGCTGGCGAGCGGGCGGCATACCTGGAGCATGCGCGTGCGCTCTCGAAGCCCCAAGCCTCTCCGACTCAGTCTCTCCCTCATGCTCGACGTGGCGCCGTGGGACACGCGAGGATTACGCGACACGATCACCGTCGGTTCGGAATGGCAAACCATTTCAATCACAGGTGACGTCGAACCTTCGCCCGCGCCCGGCCAGCTGCGGCTGAATATCGGATACGCGGGCGATGCGGCGGCGACGTTCGAATTCGAGGATGTTTCGCTGCGCGCGGGCGGCGGCGCGGGGCTGCCCAAAGATCAAACGCTCGAGGCCGGCGTGGGCATTCCCGGACGCGATTCGGTTCGCGCAGTGATGGATGATTTCTGGCGCTTTCTGATCGAAACGGAAATGGCCACGACGAAGCGCATCGTCGCTTTTCTGAAGAAGGAAATCGGATGCAAGGCGCCGATTGCGGATACGCAGATTTCTTACGGCGGAGCGGCGGGCGTCTTGCGCGAAACCATGCTGTGCGACTACACCGACATCCACGGCTACTGGCAGCATCCCTCCTACACGTATAATGAGAAAGGCCAGACCATCGCCTTTCGCATCCCCAATTCCACGCAGGTGGCCGAAGCGTCGGGCGGCACGCTGTCACATATCGCGTTTTATCGCGTCAAGGACCGCCCCCTGAGCGTTTCGGAATACAACACTCCCTCGCCCAACGATCACGGCGCCGAACTCTTTCCGCTCCTCACGGGCGTGGCCGCGTTGCAGGACTGGGACGCGCTTTATGGCTATACCTATCGCGACTTCGGGCAGGACTATGAAAACACCGCGCTGAAAAAATATTTCCATCTCATCGGGCGGCCTAATATTTTGGTTCACGCCCCGGCCTCTGCGCTGCTTTTCCGGCAGGCGCGGCTGGTGACGGCTAGCGATGCGAAAGAAGGCGTCGAACTGCATATCGGCAAGAGCGATGTCCCTCGACTGGTGAGCGAGCGCAAAGACATGACATCCGTCGCGCGGGACTTGGGGATTGATACCGGCGCGGCCTGGCTGCGCAAAGTCAAACTTTCGCTGGATGAGGGCGCCGCGCCTCCCAGCTTCACCGGCGACGGCAAACTTCCGCAAGGACTGCGAGCCTCGGCAAGCGGCGCGATGCAATGGCACCCGGACGATCCGGCGGGCGCATGGTATTCGCTCAACTGTCCTTCCGTGCGCCTGCTGGTTGGGCGCGTAGGCGGACGCTCCTTCGAGGTGGGCGACGTAACCTTCGCCATCGAACCGCGTCCCTGGCCCAAGCCTGGCGCCGCCTATGCCTGCGTTTCGCTGGCGGCATTGGACGGCCAGCCCATCGCCAAGAGCGCGCGCCTCCTGCTGGCGGCCTCGGCGCGGAGCGAAAATTGCGGCATGCCCTGGAACGCGGACCGCACGAGCATTCCCGTGGATAATTGGGGCAAGCCGCCGACGCTGTGCGAGGCGGTTCCTTTAAGCCTGCGCCTGCCCGCCCCGCCCACGCGCGCCGTGGCGCTTGACGCCAACGGCCGCGAGGGCAAGGCGCTCCAGGTTCAAAACGGTTGCGTGCTCCTGCGCGCCGAAGATAAGACGCTGTGGGCGCTGATCACTCGATAAGGGCATTTGCCATAACTTGCGCTTGCCGCGCATAACGCCGCTCGCTAGACTGCAAACCCATGAAAACGCCGACTCTTGACGAAGCGTTCGCCATCGTGCAAAAACTGGCGGCAGACTTCCATGCCAGCGAAGCGCACTATCTTTCCCCGGCTTATCAGGAATCCGAGGTTCGCAAGGATTTCATTGACAAGTTTTTCATTGCGCTGGGATGGGACGTCTATCACGACGAACAGAAAAACCCATTCCAGCAGGAAGTGAAAGTCGAGCGCAGCGTCAGCGCGGGCGACTCTCAACGCCGGGCAGACTATGCCTTCTACGTCGCGCCGAACTTCCGGCCGGACGACGTCCGCTTTTTCGTCGAAGCCAAGAAACCTTTCGGTGATATCGCTACAGCGGACAACTGCTTTCAGGCCATCCGCTATGGATGGCCTAAAAAGACGCCGCTAGCTGCGCTTACCGATTTCGAGCAGTTTGCGATTCTCGATTGCCGTTACAAGCCGGCCATTGACACCGCGCGGGAACGAGTCCTGCGCGAATATCACTACAGCGAATACGCCGATCCTGAAAAGTTTGCCGAAATCTATTATCTTTTTTCGCGCGATGCCGTGGCGAATGGTTCTTTGGAAAAATACGCCGAATCGCTTTCCAAACGGCGCGGCAAAGCCATGCGGCGCGGCTTGCCTAAAGGCGGCTCTCAAAACATTGACGACGCCTTCCTTGAGGTGCTTGATGGATACCGCGATACGCTTGCCCACGCCTTCAAGAACCACAATCCCGATCTCGACGGCGAGACACTCACCGAAATCACCCAGCGTACATTGGACCGGCTGGTGTTCATGCGCTTTCTGGAAGACAAGATGATCTACCCGGAGCGCCTTGTAAGCCATTTCGGCGACAAGGGATGCGCATGGCAGGACTTCGTGGCCGCGTCCCGAAGGCTCGACGCCATATACAACGGCATCGTCTTCAAACGGCATGTTATTCTCGACTCGCCGGATTTCCAGGTGGACGGCGGTTTCGAGGATATCTGCAAGGAACTGCAGGCGGAGTTTATTACACGCCGGAATACATTGTCCGCTATATCGTCGAGAACACCGTCGGCAAGCTCATCGAAGGCAAAACGCCTGCGCAGATAGTCGAGATGCGCTTCGCGGACATCGCCTGCGGCAGCGGTTCTTTTCTGCTGGGCATATACGACTTGCTTTTGCGCTACCACCGCGATTGGTTCAATGCGCGCCCCAAGCAGGCGGAAAAAGCCGGTTGTGTGTTGCGCGGCGACGGCGCGTGGCATCTCTCCCTTAGTCAGCGGCGCGAGATTTTGATTAATAATATTTTCGGCGTGGACATAGACCACCAAGCCGTCGAAGTCGCACAGCTGTCGCTCTACCTGAAGCTCTTGGAGGAGGAAACAACAGCCTCAGCACGAGCTTACCAGCTGGAATTTCCTGAACCGCTGTTGCCTTTGCTTAACAGGAATATTGTGTGCGGCAACTCTCTCATCGAAACTGATATTTTAGAGGGCCACCTCTTCGAGCCGAAAGAAGAACGCAAGCTCAACCCCATGGATTTTGTGGACCGATTTCCCCATATAATTGCGGAGAATGGCTTTGACGCCATTGTCGGCAATCCGCCGTATGGGAATCTCAGCTCTGAATCCGCCGCGCCTTATCTCGAAAAGCACTATGGAATTGAAACAGGAATTTCTGATTTTTATGCCGTGTTTATTGCTCGTTGTCTGGAAATTTTGAAAAGGGATGCCTCTGTTGGTTATATTGTGCCTTCAGCTTGGCTTGGCGGTCCGGCTTACGAGAGATTCCGTTCCCTTTGCCTCAAACACTCTATTTCAGAGATCATCAGTTTGCCTTTTGATGTTTTTAAGGATGCATACGTTGATACTCTGATTGTGATTCTTCAGGCAGGACCTCCCAAACCGGATCACAAAGTGAAGGTCTATGCGTTCCCTAAAAAGGCAAAGATTAACAATGAGGACTTGCATCATGCGGCATTTCAAAGCATCCGCCAATCGCGTTGGAGCGACTCAGAGGGCAAGAAGTTTGTTCTGGACGCGGGCAGCCTCGATCTGCACGGAAAAATGCGGGAAAAGATTTCCGGCACGCTGGCCGATTTTGTTGAGATCAAGCGCGGCGTGCTTTTTAGGAAAGAACTGCTGACAGATGCAAAAATTGCCGTGAAGAGCTATCCCTATTTCGAAGGCGACGTTTATCGCTATGAATTGAATTACCAAGCTCCCCAATGGATTGTATTTGATGACCAAATGGATGAACGACCCAAGGAATTCAAGTGGTTTGAGGGAATGCGTATTCTTTTGCGCAGGCTTGTAAACAGAAAACAGCGTTTGATGGCCGCTTTGATGGATAAGACATGCATCACAAACAAGAATCTCTACTCAGTTCTCGTCAAAGACGCCGCGCTGGACTCCAAATTTATCCTTGGAGTTTTGAACAGCCGCTTGATATCAAAGATGTATATTAGCCGGGTGTCGCAAGCAACAAAGGATGACTTCCCGCAAGTTACGATCAAGGATATTTTGGCTTTGCCATGTCCGTCTCCCGATAAATCCTGCCAAGATCGCATGATTAAGCTGGTAGATCATTTGATGGCCGCGAAAAAACATCTGAACAATGCAAAGAGCGACAGAGACAGGGATTTTTACAGCAATCAATGCGCCTCATTTGACCGCCAGATTGACGCGCTGGTGTATGAGCTTTATGGACTGGCGCCCGACGAAATCAAGATCGTGGAAAGCGCCGCCGTTTGAGGAGCGCCTATCGCGCTGGATTCAAAAAGAAATGCAATTGCTGCACCAATAAATAAATCATCCTGACGAAAGGAAATCCTCTATGCAAACAACACCCGCAACAAAAATCCATCGCCGGCGATTCCTTGCCGCCGCAGCCGCGATGAGCGCGTTTCCACTGCTGGGCGGCCTCATTCCGAACGCCGCCGCCGAGCCGCGCAAAGGCCGGCTGAAACAGGCGCTCTGCCGTGGCGTCTTCAGCGGCAAGGGCGTCAAGATGGACCTGGATACGATGTGCAAGGAAGCGGCGCGGCTGGGCGCGGTCGGCATTGACCTGGTCGGGCCGAACGACTTCGCCACGCTGAAGAAATACAACCTGATCCCCACCATGGTTTCCGGCAGCAGCGGGATCAAGAGCGGCATCAACGACAAGAAGAACCACGCGGAGATTGACGGCAAGATGCGCGAGGCGATCAAGGCGGCGGCGGCGGCAGGCGCGCCCAATGTCATCGTTCTTGCCGGCGACCGCCAGGGGATTTCCGATCAGGAAGGCATGGACAACTGCGTGCTCTTCCTGAACAACATCAAAGCGCTGGCGGAAGAGCAGAAAGTCACGGTGTGCATGGAGCTGCTCAACAGCAAGGTGAATCATCCGGGCTACATGTGCGATCATACCGCGTGGGGCGTGGAGATGTGCAAGAAAGTCGGCTCGCCGCGCGTCAAACTGCTCTATGACATCTATCACATGCAGATCATGGAAGGCGACATCATCCGCACGATTCAGAATAACATCCAATACATCGGCCACTTCCACACAGCGGGCAATCCCGGGCGGCATGAGTTCGATGACTCGCAGGAGCTCAACTACCCGCCGATCTGCAAAGCCATCGCCGATCTGAAATTCGATGGCTACATCGCGCATGAATACACGCCGACCAAAGATGCCCTGGAGACGCTGGATAAGATGATGCGTCTATGCGAGGTGTGAGCCTGTTGTTTTCAGGATAACTCGTTCCATCTTCAGTTCCTCAAATTTCCGGGATTGGGTGTTGGCTTGGAGCCGATTTGCGATCGGACCGGTCGAACCGGTCGGACGCGTCCGACTGGCGCCCAAAATCGCCTGCGGCAGGCGTCATTGTGAAGGCGATGGTTTTTTAATTTTCGCCGCGGCGAATTCCGACGGCGTCATGAAGATGGCCTTCTGCGCGACCAGAAAGTCAATGATCTTGACGAACTCGTCGAAGCGCGTTCCGGCCCATTGCGCGGGATGGCCTTGAAGGACAAAATATTCGCGTTGCGGATTGGCGGCGTATCCCGCGACAAACTTGTCATAGTCGGGAACGCCCACCGCGCCTTCGATGTTCACCGCCCAGACGCGATCGAGGATCGTGACCTTCCCCTTCGATTCCAGGGCTTTGCCGGCATCGTCGAGAGGACCCGGATACAGCCATGCCTTCATATTGGGATCATCCTGCATCACCTTGCAGGTATTGGCGTCATAGCCCGGCCCTGTGCCGCCGCCCGGAGGGCCAAACGTTTCGAAAGCGAATCCCAGCTTTTCTTTCGCCAGTTTTTGAGATTTATCAAAGCGCTCTTTCTGCTCTTCATAAGAACGCTGATTGAATTCCTTGAGCGCTTCGCCGTTGACGTCGTGCGTGGCGTGATCCCAGCCGTGAAACCAGAACTCGACCAGCCCGGAGTCGCGCTGCTCCTTGATCCATTTGATATACGCGGGCTGCGCGTCCTGCAGTGTTTCGCACACAACGCCGAAACCCGCCTTGATGTTTCGCGACTTGAGGAAATCGGCTACCTTCTTCCACGGAGCGCCCACGTCGTCGCGGACTTGTTTCACATCGTCCAGCTTGATGATGATGATCGGAGGGGTCTTGCGCGCGGAGAGATCAAGCGTTTGGGAGGACGCGGCGGAAGAAGCGGATTTCCGCGGCGGAACGGGCGCCACGGCGACGGCGTCCTCCGCGATGCCGGTGAAAACGAAGTCGTCAAGGTCCACCAATCCGGCGGCGCCGCTGAAGGAATGAATCCAGATCGCAACCGTGGCGGCGCCCGCCGGCGCTTTGGCCTGGAGGGGGTATTGGTTCCACTCGCCTTCTTTTTTATTGATTGCGCACATCGGGCTGCTGGCGCTGCCGCGATTCTTCGGGTCCGGATCGGCGACGGCTTTTCCCGCCGCGTTGGCGAAATTGAGATAAACGCCGCTGCAGTTGGAGACGCCTTTAGCCCAGAACGTCAGCGTGATTTCCTGACCGGGCGGCACAGGCAGCTTCGCGCCCGTCACGGAAGCGCCCATCGGATTGTATTTGATGGAACCGATGCGCAGCCCCATTTTTCCAGTGTGCGCCGCTTCGCCCACGATCTGCGAGGAATTATCGCCGATGGACCACCACTTGGAGGCGCCGTCCTCGAATCCGGGATTCGGAAGCGGATTGGCGCCTGCACTCGCCGCTAATAAAGTCAACGCCAAGATAGAAATTGCTCTCACGATAATCTCCTGTTCGCAATTAATCGTTCACGGCTTGATGGACCGTTTTTCGGATTTGACAAGAATCCAATAGGTAATGCAGCCGATGATGACAAGGGCCATCATGAAAAAACTATACGCCACCGGCCAGGGGACGCCCTGCGTCATCATCGAAAATTCCGACATTCCGCCGATGCCCGCGAGGACATTGAGCGGCATGAAGACAACATTGATGATGGTCAGGCGTTTCATCAGCACGTTCAGGTTGTTGTTGACGATGGAGGCGCGCGCGTCCATCAGGCCCGCGAAGACGTTGGCATAGACTTGCGCCTGTTCGAGGCATTGCGCGTTTTCGATGGCCAAGTCATCCACATATTCCAGCATTTCGGCCGACAGGCCGTCGGACTGCGTATTGCGCGCGTTGGTTTTCAGCCGTTCGATCACGCGCCCGTTGGCGCTGTTGGCGTTGACGTAGTACACGAGGCTCTTTTCGATGGAGAACATTTGCAGCAGATGGCGGTTCTCCATCGAACGGACGAGCTTGTTCTCGAGGTCATTGGCGATCATGTTGATGACCTGGAGGTGGCCGATGAAGTGCGAAATGCACAGCGAGAGAATGCGCAGGAAAAGCATTTGAAGATTTTGCACTTTGGTGAACAACCGCCCCTCGAAGACCGTCATGTCTTCCGGCGCGATGATGATGAGGCGATCCTTGAAGAGGAATAACCCGACGGAATCTATGTGAAAAGCGAGGCTGTCCACGGCGTTGTATCGGCGGGGATGCTTGAAGATCACCGCCAAATGATTGGGCTCCTGCTCGACGCGCGGGAGCTCGTCGCGGTCAAGGGACGAAGTCAGATTGTGCTCGTCAATCTGCCATTCGTTGATGAGCCGGGCGCGTTCGGCGTCGGTGAGATTGACGCACACCCAGATGGGACCTTCCACGCCTTCCGGCGTCGCCTTCACGCGTCCCTGTTCCAGAACAAAGTATTGAATCATGCTCGCCTCCATCGGCCGTGGGCGATATTTACGGATTCAGCGCGGGGGTGGCGGAAATGCCGTTGAAGCAGATTCGCGCGCCCCAATCATGCATGACAGTCGCGCCTATTGTCCCGAAAAAAAACAGGCGGTCAAGCGGGCAGATTCGTTGGAAGACTTGTTATTCGCCGCGTCCTGGTTGAGAATTCGGTTTTCTTGCTTGCACGGAGAAAACTCCGCATCGGGATGAGCTAATTCCGCCTCAGAACAATCTGCTCCCGGAGGCGCTTTTCGTCCTCGCCGGATCGCAAGGGCCAGAAGATTGTGGCGCCGTCGGCTTGGTTGGCCAAAAAGCCGTCCTTGGATTGCGCGCCGAGCCTGGGCAACGGCGCCTGCGGCGAATAGGGCAAATCCGCGGGCTTGGTCCACGGAACCGCCGCGCCTCCTTCAACAACCAGCAAGGTGGATGCTGAATGAATAATGTCGGACTCGCGGAGTCCCTCCATTTGTTCCGCGCCGGGAATCCGCGTAAAGGGCGTCGCGTTGGGGCTGGAGAGCGGATGCTCGCCATCCCTCAGCTGAGCGACAAAGACCTGGAAATGCGTCATGCAGGTTGTGGCGGCGTCTCCCCCCAACGCATAAATACGCGGCATTTCTCCTAGCAAGGTCTTGTTGGCGGGGCTGTCCCAAGGCTCGTCCAGTTTGAATCGCTCGTAGAGCGCCTCCTGCCCCAAAGATGGCAGAAGCAAAACCCTCCAGCTGAGCAGCGAAGCGCCGTCTTTGCCGCGAAGCGCCTGAGGCGGCAAATGACCGTCATGGTCCGCGGCAAAAAAATGCATGGCCAGTGCGATCTGATGCAGGTTCGCCCGGGTGATCGTTTTCCGGGCCTCGCGCTGGGCCGCGTTCATCGCAGGCACGCACAGCGCGATGATCATTGCCGTGTACAAAGCGATTGCAATGCCATGCGCCAGGATCGCCTTCAGGACGCGAGTCCGCAATATCCACGGCACGACGGCCATGTGCACTGCGATGGCTATGACATACAAGATCACAAACGGCACAACGGGAAGATATATAGAGCCAACCATGAACTTCGACCGGTCAACCATCAGCAGGACGATGGCCGTTATGACCACGGAAGCGGAAAAATAAGCGGCCAGATAAGCCATCCAGCAACGGATGAATCCCACGCCTGGAAGCCGGACGATTTTGGAGGCCAGGTAAAGAAAGCATCCGCCGAAAAACGGCACGACCAGCAATGCGAACATTACTCCGAGGATGAGCGCTGCCACGCTGCTGAAAACATTAATCATATTGCCAATCCTCCAAACGCCGTCAAGATAAGGATGTTAGCAACACGCTATCTGCTCTTGCCCACGCAAAACAAGTCCTCGCTCGCGCCGCGTCGGCGCGTCAGCGGTATTTTCCCGATATCTGCGGGCCGATTTGCTGTTGTGCAGGCGCCCATCAGTCTTCTCCCTTCAGCATCCACTCCCAGACTGGTTGCGCGATAACTCCCGGTGGAACCTCCGGCGGCATTGCGTCACGGGTCAGCGTGAGCAATCGCTTTGTTGCTTTTGGGTAATGACGACCTGCTTCGGCGAGGGCGCGCAGCTCGCGCTCTGTCGTTGCCGCGTCAGCCGCATCTGCGCAGACTTGGATTAATTCCATCTTGCCAGCGGCGCCGCGAGCCAAAAAATCCACTTCGTGTCCTTCGGGCGTGCGAATGTAGGTAACGCTCATTCTCCGCCGCTCCAGCTCCACCAATACAACCGTCTCCAGCGCATGGCCCGTGTTGGGTCTGCCCGTCCGGTCGAATATCGCGATCAAACCGGAATCCACGGGATACGTCTTGCGCGGATTCACCATTCTCTGTCGCTCAGAGGCCGCCTCCATCCATACTGTGCGCACCAGAAAGCAATCTTCCAAATGGGCCAGCAAGTGATGAACGGAATCTTTGGAGATGCTCAGTCCCTGTGACTTCAAGGCCCTGTAAAATTTCTCCACGCTGAAAAGGCTTGCCGCATTGCCGAGCAGATGCCGCGTCATCCAGCGCAGGCCAACGATGTTGGTGACTCCATGCCGTTCCACGACATCCCGAAGCACGGCCACGTCCACGTAGTCAAGCAAGAGACGCTGGCGCGTCGCGGTATCGAGGCCCTGCGCTTCCGGGAAACCTCCGGCGGCAAGGTACTCAAGAAAGGCGCCTTCAATCCTTGAGCGCTCCGAGGAAGGCAGAAATTCCGGTTGCGCAGGGATGGCCTGTTTTTGGTGTCGCAGATATTCCTCAAAGCTGAAGGGATGGATCACGACTTCCCACGCCCGTCCACGCATGGCAGTGGCCAGCTCGCGGCTCAGCAATGAAGCTGATGAGCCGCTGATAAATATCTCAATCTTCTCAGAATCAATCAGCCTGCGCAAAAAGCGTTCCCAGCCAGGAACAGCCTGAATCTCATCGAAACACCAAGTGACTGTTTTCTTTCCGCGCAACGCCGGAAAACGGCGATAATATTCCTCAATCAGCAAATGGAGGTCTTTGGCCGCAAGCCCCGCCAGCTGCTCATCTTCAAAGTTGATATAGGGCAGACGCTCGCGTTCCACGCCATGCTTAAGCCGCTCCTGCCGGATTTGGTGAAGGAATGTCGTCTTACCGGAGCGACGCATGCCGATCACGGCCGTGGCCTTCCCAGAAAGGCTCACGGCCCCATAAATCCGGCGTTGGGTGGAGTCTGGAAACGGGGCCGACAGGGAATCGGCCAATTTTTCAGCCAGACGCGCCCGAAAGGATTGCGAAACGTTATCAATCATAGCGGCGATACTTTATCCTTCCAGGAAGGATAATATCAAGCCTTTTTCTCCTTATAGGAAGGAGAATTTTATTTTGCTTTTCCCACGCAAAAAAGGTCCTCGCTCGTGCGGATAAAAAGACATTGATCGGCGATGGCGATGGAGGCGCACTCTTTCGAGCCGCCCATCAGCGCCATGGACAATATCTTGAACTCATCGCCCGCCTTCACGACGACGGCTTCGCCTTTCATGCTGATGCAATAGATCTTGCCGTCGCCGGCCGTGGGCGAACTACGGATAATGCCGGTGGCCCCCAGATCGCCTTCCCAGATTTTTTCGCCGGTTTTTGGATTCAGGCACGTCATGATTCTTTTGTTGTCGTGAATTATGTACAACCGCCCTTGATAGAAAAGCGGCGTTGGCGTGTCGGCGGTATTGCCCTGGTATCTCCAGGCCAGTTTGTCGTCGGGCAGGCGTCCCTGGCCGTTCTGGGGCACCGCGACCGCAACGACCGGGGCGAACTTGGGCCGCGGGATGATGATGTTTCCCTCGGCCACCACCGGCGACGGCACGATGCGCAAATTGCCGCGATGCTCTGGAGCATAACAAAAGCGCCAATACTCTTCGCCCGTATCGGGGTTGTGCGCCGTCACATAATCGGCGCCCAACAGCAATATCTCTTCGCGGCCATGATTGCTGAATGGGATCGGCGTGGCGTAGGACTCGAGCGACTCGCCGACGGCGTCGCTTTTGCGCGGCTGTTTCCAAAGGTCCTTGCCCGTTGCGGAATCCGTGCAGAGCAGGTATGAGCCCTTCGATTTCGGCTGGTCCTTGGGGGCAAAGGCGTACGGTTTGACGGTGTCCATGACGGCGACGTAGAGTTTGCCTTTATAGAGCAGGGGGCTTGCGCCGTAGTCCCACAAGATGTTCCATGTGCCGTGTTCTTTTTGCAGGTTGCGCGCCCAGAGGATGTTCCCGCCTTCGTCCAGGCAGGCCAGGTCGCCCGTGCCGTAGAGAAACCAGGAGCGCTTCCCATCGCTGACGGGCGAGGCCGAGGCCCAGGTGTTTTGCTGGCGCACCTCGCGCGTGGTCGCGGCCACTTGCTTCTTCCATAGAATCTTGCCTGACTTGCGTTCCAGACACATCGCCACGAGGCCGGTCCCATTCTCGATCTTCTCGGTGGTGTTGATGAAAATCCTGTCGCCAATCACAATCGGCGTCGCGGCGCCATCATCACCCTTGATGGGCGTTCGCCAGAGCACGTTTTCCGTCTGGTCGAAGCGCTCGGGCAGATTGGTCTCGTCGGACGAACCGTCATAATGCGGCCCGCGCCAGTTGGGCCAATCGCCCGCCCAGGCCGGCGACGGTGGGGACGCCAAACATAAAAACAAAATAAGCAATTCGAGAACTTTTTTTGAAAACATGATGATCCGAGAATTCCTTCCTGTTATTCCGCTATCAGTTTAGCGCGCGTAAACGCAAAGGCCGCCCGGATATTTCCCGGCGGCCTCCATTTCCTCCCGACGCATCCGACTGATTATTTTTGAATATGACATTGCGCCACGTAGAAACACACGCCTATCTAGGCTGCCCGGCGAACCTGTTTCCGCCCCGCGAATTCATCGTAATTCCGCTGCATGGCAATCCAAAACGACGCTGGAACCAGAGGGAATTCATGCTCCAATTGCCGGGCGAGTTCGTCCGTGATGGCGGCATGGCAGTGGATGATGTCACTAACAGTCTGCACCGGACATCCCAAATGC
Source organism: Candidatus Sumerlaeota bacterium (assembly GCA_026398575.1). Next base: position 24,198 of record JAPLSP010000035.1, read on the forward strand.
CCGGCCATATCGGCCATGCTGATCCCTTGCTCCTCCAGCATCTCCTCCAGCGTCTCGCCTGGATGCGACGCCCGGTCCGGCTTGTATTCGTTGATAAATTTAGCCATGATAATCCTCCACTTCAATCAATTTCACCGCCGTCACTTTTTCCAGGTCCAGCCAGCCGTCCTCCGAGATCGGAAGCGGATCGCCAAGCGGCTCCAGAATAAGCCGCATGGGATGTTCCAGGTCGAGCGCCCATTGCCCTTTGCGATCCGCGACAAGCGCATGCAGCCGGCCAGGCAGCGCTTTCATGACCTGCATGTTATCCGCAAGCCTTAGACCGTCAAGGCGCTTCAAAAGCTTGCCGCGCGGCCTCGCGCACATCTTCCGGATCTTGTTGTTCCCGAAAACGATTTCCATTCGCGCCTCGCCAAGTGAAACTATTAGCGATATGACAGACTGATTTCAACCAGAGATTGGGGAATACCGGGATAATCATGACTTGGGAGAAGTATGGCATGAAACCATAAAAGCGCATCTCGATGTCCGGATCAAATCTTCATTAATTCCCAGCGTCACGATGTAGTAGAAAGATGAGATCCGCCGCGTTTATGCTGCCGTCGCGGTTGACGTCGGCGGCGATTTTTTGGTCGGCGTCCAGTTCGATCCTGCCGGCCAGGTAATCCATCAGCAGCGTCCGGTTCAGCGTATAGAAACCGGTAAAGACAACCGTCGCGTCTTTCGCGAGATCGGCTCTCATCGGATTTATCGTCGGCATGTCATAGTTGGGAACCGGCAGCCATGTGATAGAGACCGCGCCTGTGTTCACGCCGGTGATCGTCGTGGCGCCGGTTCCGGAGGTCACCTGGCCGATGCCATCGGTCAGCGTCCACGAAGCGGCCGGCGGCGCCACGTTCACAACGACCGTGCCTGTATCATGATCGCGAATCTGGAAGGGACCATAGTCCAACGTCTGCGCGCCGGCCTCGCCCGCTTCGTTGAAGGATTGCAGGTGCAGATAATAATTGCCCGCAACGGTCGGCACAAAGGCCAGCGTCCCGGCGACCCATTCATTCTCGCCGCCGTCAAAGACATGCCCCGCCAACGCATCCCACACGTAACGGAACTTGTTCACCATGAAGGCGCTCCCGCCATGAGTCCCGGCGCCAAATCCGGCCGGATTCCAGAAGGTTGGCACGATGCCGACGGGATAAGGAGTCGAGATGGAGCGATCGGATGCGATGTTGTTCCCCGCCGACGGGGCTGCGGCCAGCGTGTATCGAGCGTCCGCGAACGCCGCTGTTTCATTCCCGCCACCGTTGCGCGACGCGCCCGAGAATTGATACAGCGTATTCGGCGTCAGGCCGCCCGACTCCCACGGCGTGTTTTCCTGCCGCCAGCCGCTGTCGGTTCCTGCAACCGCATTGATGAAGGAAAGGCCTGAAGAACCGGCGCTCAGATTGCTCGGAGCGTTGGAGGCGGCCACCGAGATGGAAGTGTCGCTGACGGATGAGAACGTCAGAGCGCTGACCGCTTCGATCAGCGTCCAGGTTGTGTAGTTCGCGGTCTTGCTGCTGTCTCCGTCGCTGCTGGCAGACGCCACTTGCATCGAGTATTGCGCGTTCGGCGCCAACCCGTCGTGGCGCCACTCCTGGATGTTCGCAGTCGTGGTCGTTTGCAGCGTTGACGGCGCGCTTGTTCCCGGATCGTCCCAAACCCTGAAGCCCAGTTCAAAGAGGGAATTATCCTGCCACGTCCATGTGATCGTGTTCACGCCGATGTTCTTCGCGCCGGGATTTGCCGGCGCCGGCGGAATCGCAAAGGATCTGGGCGCCGCGCTATAGGTCGAACCGATTTGCGCGCAAGGAACCGTGATCGCGTAAATCTGCCTGCCGTTCTCGATGCGTATCGGCTGGGCGGCGGCGCCGCCGATCCGTTCGATGCCGCCTGCTTCCTTGTTCGCGGGATAGTCTGCCGGATAGATCAGCCGCAGGGCGATAAAATCCGTGTATGAGGCGCCATAAGCCGCCACATCGTCCTCGCTGAATTCGATTCGCAGCGCCGCGCCCGTTCCAGTGAACTGCGCGCCTTCGGGCCCCAGCGCAAACGCGCCATTGACGCGCGCGCCGCCTAACCGGATTTCTGGAGCGCGATCCATTGTAACGATCACAGGCAGGCCGCCTGCGAAGGAAACCACCGTTCCCGCGTCGGTCATCAAGGAGGGCTTGTAGAAGCCATCGGCGTCATCGCCGAGCGTCATCGCGCCCGGATTGGCCGGCATTGAAATCTGCGAGCGGTTCACGCGCGGCTGCCAGCACGCGAAGAATCCCGAGGATTTTCCGCCGGCCATTGCGAAAAGACCGCCGGCGAAAAGCGCATTGCGATCCACCGTCAGCGCCGAGACCCAGATGTCCATGCCCGTTCCCAGCGGCGACCACAGCGTCCCATCCCACTTCGCGATACTATACGCCGATGCTCCGCCTGCGGTGGTGAAATTGCCGCCTGCATAGACGTTGCCCGCCCCGTCCACCGCCAGGGCTTGCAGCGACGCATTCATTCCCGTTCCCAGCGCCGACCAGGACGATCCATCCCATCGGGCGATATACTTGGCGGGCGCCCCACCGGCGGTCCAGAAGCCGCCGGCGGCGTAGATATGACCCGCCCCATCCGCTGCAAGAGCCCGAACCGTACCGTCCGTTCTCGCTCCCATTGCAGACCAAGATGCTCCATTCCACTTGGCGAGGTAATTGGCCGACTTTCCGCCTGCGAACGAAAAATCTCCTCCGGCATAAAGCACGCCCTTCTCGTCCACGGCAAGGGCCAGAACCATGTCATCCATTCCCGATCCCAACGCCGACCATGAGGCGCCGTCCCACTTTGCAACGCAATTGGCCGGACGTCCGTCCGCCGTGGTGAAATTGCCGCCGGCATAGACGGCGCCCGCTCCATCCACCGCCAAGGCATAGACAACGCCATCCGTACCCGATCCGAGAGCAGTCCATGACGTTCCGTCCCACTTTGCGATGTGATTTGCCGGCTTTCCTCCCGCCATTGTGAAAACGCCGCCGGCGTAAAGATTGCCCAGCCCATCCGTCGCCAAAGCCTCAACCGCGCCATATTTCATACCCGTCCCCAAAGGCGCCCAGTATGAGCCGTTCCACATCGCGATATTGTTCGCCAATACCGCGCCCGCCGAGGTAAAGAAGCCTCCGGCATAAATGTTCCCTGCCACATCCCGGGCCAGGGCAAGGATGGGTTGATTCACTCCCGCCGTTGCGAACTGGTCATCCCAATATACGTCGCTTGGATCGCTTTCCGGGCCGGAGGCGCCTTGGATCGCAATGCTGAACCGCCCCGACGTGGACCAGTTGCCGGAATCATCGAGCTCCTGGACGTACAGCGTATAAACGCCGTCCATCAGCGGCGAAGCGGGCGTGAAGGAAAGCGCCCCCGTCAGCGCCCATGCGCCCGACGTCACATCGAGCTCATAGCGGAAAAGACCAATGCCGCCGCCGCCCGGGAGCCAATCCCAAGTTGGCAGCGGGTTGCTTGTCGGCGTGACGCCCGCGACCAGCGGCGGGGAAGGCGGATCCAGATCGCACCTGAAGGGGCCATAATCCAGCGTCCCGCCCGCGACGCCTTCGCCATTGCGCGATTGAAGATGCAGGTAATAGGCGCCGCTGGCCGAAGGAGATTGAACGAGATCGCCGGTGGTCCAGCTGTCTTCCGCGCCGGTGAAGAGATGCGTCGTCGCGGTACTCCAGACAACCTTGAATGCGGAAACTTTGTATATGTCGCCGCCATGAACGCCCGCGCCGAAGCCGTCCGGATTGGAGAACGTGAAGACCACGCCTGCCGGATAGACCGTTCCCAGCGCGCGATCGCAAACGACGTTGTCGCCATCCGATGGAGGTCCGGCCAGAGTGTATTTGACGCCGGTGGTCGCCGTTGTCTCGACCGCGCCGCCGTTGCGCGAGACGCCCGAGATCAAATACGGCGTATTCGGTGTCAGGCCGCCGAAGTCCCACGGCGTATCGCTTTGCTGCCACCCGCTGCTGGTCGCCGCGGTCGCATTGGCAAAGCAAAGACCCGAAGAGGTGGAAGCCAGGTTGCTGAGGACGTTCGAGGCCGCTACGGATATCGAGGTTGCGGTAACCAACGGGAAGGTCAGGCTGGTGACCGCTTCGATCAGCGTCCACGTCGTATAGACCGCCGTCCTGGCGCTTTCGCCGTCGCTGTTGGTGGCCGTTGCCTGCATGGCGTATTGCGTATTGGTCAACAGGCCGCCATGCCGCCATTCGTGGGCGTTTGCGGTCGTGGATGTTTGCAGCGTCGCCGGCGGTCCGGCGCCCAGGTCATCATAAACGTTGAAGCCGGTTTCGTAGCTGGAGTTGTCCTTCCAGGTCCAGGTGATTGAATTCAGCCCGATGTCTTTGGCGCCCGGGTTCGTCGGCGCGGGGAGCATCCGGAAGTCTTTGGGCACGGCGCCATAGGTCGCGCCGATTTGCGCAAAAGGAACCGTGATCGCATATATCTGCCTGCCGTTCTCGACACGGATGGGCGCAGGCGCATCCGTGCTCATCCGCTCTATGCCGGCCGCTTCCCTGGTTGCCGGATAGTTCGGAGGATACGTCAGACAAACGGCGGTAAATACCGCGTATGAGACCCCGTAGGCCGCCGCGTCATCTTCGCTGAATTCGATTTGCAGGGTGGCGCCTGTTCCGTTGAATTGCATGCCCTCGGGCGCCAGCGTGAAGGCGCCATTGACCCGTTTGCCGCCCACGTGAATTTCCGGCGCGCGTTCCAGAGTCACTGGCGCCGGCAGGCCGCCCGAATACGACACGACTGTGCCCGCGTTCGTTATCAATGCCGGCTTGTAGAAACCATAAGCATCGGCGCCGAGCGTCAGGACGCCCGGACTGGCCGGCATCAAGATCTGAATGTGATTCACGCGGGGCTGCCAGGAGGCGAAATGCCCGGATGTTTTTCCGCCGGCCTTGACAAACCATCCGCCGGCGAAGAGGGCATTGCGATGCACGGCGATCGCGCGGACGCCGGCATCCATGCCCACCCCCAGCGCGGACCAGGAGGAACCATCCCACTTCGCGGCATAGTTTACCGGCGTTCCGCCTGCCATGGTGAAATCGCCGCCGGCGAAAACATTGCCGGACTCATCCACGGACAGAGCATGGACGGGGCCGTTCATTCCCGATCCCAGCGCGGACCAGGAGGCGCCGTTCCATGCCGCAATGCAGGCCACCGGCATCCCTCCCGCCGTTGTGAACGAGCCTCCGGCGTAAACAATTCCCGCCGCGTCCACCGCAAGAGCGCTGACCGTGCCGTCCATTCCCGTTCCCACGGCCGCCCATGACGATCCATTCCACCTCGCGACGTGATTAGCCGGGACTCCGCCGGCCGTTGTGAACGCGCCGCCGGCGAATATATCTCCCGAGGGGTCCCGCGCCAGAGCGCTTACCACATCATTCATTCCCGCGCCCAGCGCCAACCAGGACGCGCCATTCCACTTCGCGATATAATTCGCCGGCGCTCTATCCGCCATCGTGAAACCGCCGCCGGCGTAAACCTGGCCCGCTCCGTCCACCACAAGAGCATAGACGTCATTGTCCATACCCGCTCCGGGCGAAGACCAGGATACCCCGTCCCACTTCGCGACGTAGTTCACAAAGACTCCGCCGGCGAAAGTGAAAGAACCGCCGGCATATAGGATGCCCAGCGGATCCATCGCAAGGGCATGAACATCGTTGCTCATTCCCGACCCCAAACCCGCCCATGACTGTCCGTTCCACTTCGCAACATAAGCGGCTGCCGTTGCGTTTGTTTGAGTGAACTGCCCGCCGGCATAGACGCTGCCCGTACTGTCTATCGCAAGGGCGCTGACCGTGCTGTCCACGCCCGTTCCAATCGCCGACCAGGATGCCCCATTCCACTTAGCAAGGAAGTTCGAGGATTTATCGCCCGCCTTTGTGAAGTATCCACCGGCATACAGATTGCCGGCGCTATCCCTTGCCAGAGCGGATACCCAGCTGTTCCCGTCGGACATCCCCGTTCCCAGCGCAGACCATGAGGTTCCATTCCATTCCGCAATGCAGTTGGCCGGCGCCCCATCGGCTGTGGCGAATTTGCCGCCGGCATAAATGCCGCCCGCCCCGTTCAAAGCCAGCACGTCAACCCAGTTGTCCATTCCCAATCCCAAAGCCGTCCAGGAGGTTCCGTTCCACCCGGCGATATAGTTTACAGGCGCCTCGTCGGCCATTGTGAAAATGCCGCCGGCATAGATGTTCCCCGCCCCATCCGCTGTCAGCGCGTAAACGTTGTCGTTCATCCCAAATCCCAGCGCCGACCAGTCGGTTCCGTTCCACATCGCGACGTGGTTGGCGGAAACCTCTCCCACGCTGACAAAGCTACCGCCGGCATAGAGCCTGTCGAATCGGTCCACCGTCAGAGCCAATACCCTGTCGTACATCCCCGAGCCCAAAGCCGTCCATGCCGCTCCATCCCACATCGCAATATAATTCACCGACTGTCCATCCGCCTGCGTAAAGGCGCCGCCGGCGTAAATAATATTGCCCATTCTGTCCGCCGCCAAAGCAAGAACCGAGTTGTCCATTCCCAATCCCACCGAAGACCAGGCTGATCCATTCCATTTCGCAATGTAATTCAGCGGCGTCCCGTCGCCCGCCGCCGTGAACTGGCCGCCGGCATAAAGATTGCCCGTGCGATCCACCGCCAGGGCCATGACGGCGCCGTTCATTCCCGTTTCCAGCGCCGACCATGTGGCGGTTGCCTTGGTCCATTTGGCGATTCTGAGGGCGGCGATATCGCCTATGGAACTGAAATCGCCGCCGAAATACAGGTTGCCTGAAGCATCTTGCGCAATGGCATTGATAACTCCATTCGCGCCTGGAGTCGGGAACGGGTCATCCCAATAAATGTTGTTCGCATCGCTTTCAGGTCCGGCCGCGCCGATGATCGTGATGCTGAACCGCCCCGGCGCGGACCAGTTTCCGGCCACGTCGCGCTCTTCGACATAAAGGGTGTGAATGCCTTCCGGCAAAGGTGAAACGGCGGCGTAGGACTTCGCTGTCGTCGGCGTCCAGGCGCCCGCTGTCCCGTCGAGTTGATAGCGGAACATCCCATTGCCGGCGCCGCCCGAAGCCCAGCTCCAGGCGAGCATTGTGTTGTGCGTCGGCGTGATGCCCGAGATCACGGGCGGGGCGGGAGGATTATTGTCAAACCAGAAGGGACCATAATGCAGTATGTCGCCCGGGGCGTTTTGCGCGTTGTACGATTGCAGGTGCAGACGGTAATAGCCTGCGGATGACGGCGCCTCAATCACGACGCCCGTGCTCCAATCGTCTTCCGTGCCGGTGAAGGTGTGCGCCGCCCATCGGTCCCAGACATACTTGAACTTTGAAACTTTGTATGCGCTGCCGCCGTGAGTTCCGACGCCGAATCCCGCTGGATTTGAGAAGGTGAAGATCGTGCCGCCGGGATATGGCGGCCCTATTGGCTGATCGCATGTTACATTATTCCCGGGCGATGGAGGGGCTGCCAGGGTATATAGGGCGCCGAAAGACGCAGCCGTCTCATAGCCGCCGCCATTGCGTGACTTGCCCGTGAATCGGTATTGCGCATTCGGCGTCAGACCATTCGATTCCCAGGGCGCATTATCAGGCTGCCAGCTGCTGCTTGTTCCAGCGGTTGAATTGGCGAAGAAAAGCCCCGAAAAGCCTGCGCCCAGATTGCTCGGCGTATTGAAGGCCGCCACGGAGATTGAAGTGGCGCTGACGGATGTGAACGTCAGATCGCTGACTGTCTCGATCAGCGTGAAGGTCGTATAAACCGGCGTCTTGGCGCTGTCGCCGGTGGCGCTGGTGGCCGCGACTTGGAAAGAATATTGCGCATTGGGCGCGAGGCCGCCGTATAGCCATTCCTGAACGTTCGCGCTTGTGGTTGTCTGGAGCGTCACCGGCGCGCCCGAACCCGGATTGGCCCAAACCTTGAAGCCGGTTTCGTCGCTGGAATTGTCTTTCCACGTCCATGTGATTGAATCCAATCCAATATTCTTCGCGCCAGGATTGGAGGGGGCTGCGCCATAGATCAAGCCGGCTTGTGCAGTCCAGAAAACTGCTATCAATAAAGCCCAAAGTCGCTTATGTGCTAATAGCGGAAAAAACTCGCTGATGCTCATCGCTGCTTTTCCCTTCTGAAAGGAAAATGATTCATATTTGTTAAGTAACAACTGCGTATTCATGATCGCAGACAATTATCGGCTAACCATGTGGGAGTTTCCATGGCTAAATCTAGCTTCTAAAGACAACAATGTCGCGATAACACGCTGAGGGTCAAGGGCGATTTTTTGATGAAATTGTTATGGTTGAAGCATTTTTTCTATGGCTTCAGCCAATGCGCGGCGTCGTTCGTAGAGGGATTTTGGATCATTAGTAAAATTAGTTTTATCAGATATTATTTTATCAGGAATTGTCAGGTGTTTTTCGGCTTCATCGAGCTGGGGTGAGCGCTTGCCGGCGGCACGCGCCTTCTTCACCACCTCGCTCAAGAGATGGAAGTATTCATAATCTTCCATCCCTTCGCGCAGCATTTCCCAGCGGATCGAACTGACAGGAGGCGCCAGGTATTTGCGCTTGTCTGCGGCGCCGTTGCGGTTGGGCGGATAGAGCATGCGGCCATCGCCGTTGCCCCAATAGCCCACCGGCTCGCTCGCGGTATAGCCCATCGGATCATCCCAGGGATTCTGCGGCGCGACGCCCTTGAACTTGGCCGGGCTGGTCCAGTAGTTCGTCTCCCAGATGAGGATGCCCTGGACGTTCCACTTCCACGTCATCCAGAGCCACATCCGCAGATCAATCGCGCCGTGATCTATGAAGAGCGCGGGATAAGGCGCGTGCGGTCCGCAGCAGACGTACCACCAGATCCGCTCGCCTTTTTTTTGCCGCGCCTGGCATAAGGCCACATCGTAGTTATGGAGGACCGGACACCAAATATCCACGGCGCCAAAGAGCGGCGCGATGGGCTCTTCGGTCAGCATCCGGCGCAGGCGCGGGGCTGCGAGTTTGATTTCCTCCATGCCCGCTTTGACAAACTCATAGTCTTTGGGATCAGGTTCGTCGAACCAATAGATGTACTCTTTCCCAAGCCAGCCGTTGCGCTCCAGCATGCGCTCCAGCTGCTGGCAGTGATCGCGGAAGGCGGCGCGATAGCCGGGCGTTCCCTGCTCATAGGGGCCGATGCGTCCGGCGCGGCGGCTTTCATAAGTTCCGCCGCCCATGCCGCTCAACCGCAACATGAACGACGGGAAGCCGTATTCATCCAGATATTTTTTCGCCTGTTGCTCCCATGCCGCCGTATCCACCACGGCTTTGAGTTGGGATTCGTCTGCTTCGAATCCGCCATCGGCGAGCAGATTGGCGCCTGGTTTGGCGCCCGGATTGGCGCCGGATAAGGCAGTTTTTTTGACGACAGAGATATCATCAAACCATGCCGTTCCGATCGGCTCGCCCGAGTCTTTCCATTCCGTGGGATAAAGATGAACGATCATGAACGCGGCGTTGGGCGTTTGGCGCGATGGGACGATCGTGGCCTCCGCGCGCTCCCATTCGCCCTTCCCTTCGCGCTCGAAGTGGGCGTTATGGCCGGAAATCCAGCGGCGGTCGCGGTCGTAGAGGTTGAGCGCGACCAGATATTTTTGTCCTGCCTTGCCCGTCTTCACGCGCCATGAGACGATGTATTCCGCGCCCGGCTCGATAGAGATGAATTGCTTCGAGACCGCGCCCGGTTGCGCTTTCGGATTGTCATCCACGATCTTCAGGTAGCGCTTTCCCTCGGGCGCCTGCTCCTCGACGATGGCGCCGCCTTCCCATGCGGCGCCCGCGTACTCGCTCTTGATCGGGTCGAAAGGCGCGAAGTCATAAGGCGCCATGCGGTGCTCGCGGAAATTCTGCATGTATAAATCCCAGACCTGCCGCTCTTCCGCGAGCGTCGCCAGGTTGTGGTAGCGTTTGATATTCTGCGGCGACAGACCGAAGCCCGATTCCAGGGATGGTTTTGCCGGAAGCGAAAAATTGAAGACGCGCACGACGACCGGAACCGTGATGGCGGCGAATCCCCTACCTTCGATTTTCAACTGCAACTTGTGATCGCCGGCAGGGCAATCGTTCGGAACCTTGACCAGCAGCCAGATCGGATGATTCTGGTTTTCCTTGAGGGTGACCGGCTCGGCGCACGGCGGCAGCGCATCGGGCCACCAGCCGACGCATCCCGAGGCGTCCGTTGGGCGCTGGACGTAATGATATGCGACCCAGAACGTCTGAACGGCGCTCGTCCAGCGCGCGTCTTCCGCCGTCACTGAAACCTTCACGTCTTCGAGCGCGCGCTTGGGCCGCAGGACGATTTGCGCCGGCTCATATTCGCCGCGCGCGGCTTCGAGACGGACGGCGCTGGCGAGCGGGGCAGTTTTTAGCAGCTTGGGCGCGGGGCGCTCGCGGCTGATCTTGTAGGTTCCTTCGCACCACCACCAATCCGTCTCGGGATTGTCTCCGAGATAATACCCGTAGGATGCGTCATACAAACTCGGCACGGCAAAGCTACAGGTCGCTTCATAAATATCTTTGGAGTTGTCGAACGCGTCTGACCGGTCTGACGGGTCTGACGCGGCGGCAACTCGAATGCGAAGTGTGAATTCGCCCGATTTCTGAATTTGATAAGGAAGGGAAACATCCGCGGATTCATTGGGCGCCAGAACCGGTGTTTTTATCTGATAGGAATGGCAGACCTGGCCTGCCGCGTCTTCGATCATGAGAGTGCAAACCGCTGCTGATTTTTTCGCGCCTGTGTTGCGCAGTGCAAGCGACACGGCATTGCCTTCGCCAGGCCTCAAATCGCCCAAACTTTTAACTGAGACGTCCAGCTCTTTGCTCTGGCGGCGAATATCAAGGAACCGAGTTGCGCCCGTTCCGCCGGGTTGCGGTGATTCCAGTTCGGCAGCGTACCGATATTGATTGATCTGGAAAGCGCCGCCCGCCTGGTCCTGTGGCGTTTCATTCTTTTGTGGACTGCGCAGACGCACGTAGATCGTCCGCGCTGGGAACAAATCCTTGGGCAGCGCGAAAGATTGTTCGCCCAGATTCTCGATGCGCCCGAGCGCGCGCCATTGCCGCCCATCGGCGCCGCATTCGACCACGCAGGCGCCGGCGGTATGATAATTCATCGCCACTTTCAATTCGGCGTTGCGTTGGCTGACGACGCCGACTTCGTGCTTATAGATAATGTATTGCCCGGGTCCAAAACTCCAACGGTCTGAGTTGAACGAGGCGGTGGCTTCGAGGAGGCATCGCGAATAATTGCTTCCTTCGTATCCGAATTGCGGCTCGAAGGCGTAGGTCTTGTCGCGGATGCTTTCGCCTGCGCCGAGAATGATGTCATCCTGTTTGGCGTGGATCGGCGCGACTTCTGTCAACGCGACGTCGTCAAACAAAACCTTCCCTTTGACGTGCCACTGTCCGAATCGAACGACGGCGCCTTGCAGATTTTTGGGCGCGGCAAACACGAAACTTTTGCGCGCCCAGGCGTCCGGTGGTGAAAAATCGCGATTGACCAACGACAAGCCCGAGATGACGCTGCCATTCGTTGCGCCTTCAATCCCGCGCCGCGCCATGAATGACACGCGATACGTCTTGCCCGGCTGCACGGCGGCGGGAACCGGACAGCGCCAATCCGAGGAATCATCGCCATTGCCCGTCACGCTGACCGCCCGCGCGCCAAGGGCCGCCGTCGTTTCCCATTCGCCTTTGCCGCCGGCGAGCTTCCATCCCTCCGGCGCCTGCTGCCCGGATTCAAAGGAAGGATTGGGCAGCAGATTGGCCTCCTGGCAATAAAGCTTCGGCTGCAGCGCCGATAGCGCAAGCAAGGATAAACAAGCTAATCCAACGGCTTTGAGAATTCTCGCGCAGAGACGCAGAGGCGCGGAGAGAAACAGTCCCTCTGCGGCTCTGCGGCTTTGCGCGATAAAAATCCTGAGTTTCAGTTGACAAGAGTCTGAACACCAAGACGGTTTCATCAGCGAATTCTCCCTAAACTTTGTGAGCTAATATCCAATGATAACTATCATGGAAGAGTGCAAAGCAGCGCGCGGCCGCTCTATGCAATCCGGCTTGCAGCTAGCCGCCGGAAGCCAATGCTTGTCAAGCGCTTTTGCTCTGCAGGACACCCGAAGGACAGTGATAAGCATCAGGGCGATGTTTGCGAAGGGGCGGCGGAGGGAGGCCACCATCCGCAATTGATATACTGTTCCTGGGGGAACTCCGTTGGTTCATAGAAGGAGAAGAGGATATTATAAGGAATGTCTTTGCTAAGAAAATAGATGTGGACGGGATTGATCTTGCCGGGCTTCCAGAGCGCGGTGTTCACTATGCCTTCATATAATATAGCACGTTTGTGCGGCCTCCATTCCGGAAGGAGAGAGGAAATGTCTTCATATTTCACATATCCAATTACGGTCAAACGGGCGTTTTTGGACAGTGGGCGTTTCAGGCTGAACGCCATGAGAATTTGACACATCGAGGGATCCATTCGCCAGAAATGCATGCCCAGGAAAGCCGTGTTTTCATTGATCCTTCGCACGGGCTTGGTTGTTTCCAGCAGCTGCGCGGATTTGCTGGAAAAAGCCTCGTTGATAACCGGAGTCTTATTTACATAAATGGAGTAATCCCATATCAATTCCGCCATCTGCAACACCCCGGTGGTCGCCTTGATTTTCTCGATGTAATTCCCCTCCTCCAATAGCGGCCATCCGGCCAGTTTGGCGAAAGGATGGCGCGCCAATAGCATATAGCTACCGTCGCCATTGGCGATGGTATGCGACACATAAATTTTTCTGTCGGCGGCCTTCAGCAACGGCTCCAATGCAAACCAATCTTTTCGTCTGAGAAGAGCGTAATCGCAGTCAGACTTGAAAAAATCCGACATGTCATCCGAGGTAAAGAGAGAGTCTTTCGGGATGTGCTTGTTAAAGAGGATATTGATCATGTACCGGGGACGGTCGCGAGTATAGGGACTTGTGTATTCCCCTGGATACGTGGGAGGCGGCATTACGTTTGTCGAGACGAAATAGTTGCAATCATCGCTAAAAGGCAGTTCATTCCTGAAATTGTGCAGCGTAGCGAATCGTAAGTTGCTCCGATCGGCCGCCTTGCCATCGGTAAGGTAGTTGAAATTTTCATGAAACGTCTGCGAAGACACCGCCCAAAGCAATGTTCCCGCCACATAAAGGGTCCAATGATTCCATTTCGGGATCAGCGACAACAGCGCCGACAGACACAATAATGCTGTCACTCGAAGAAAGGCATCGTTGTAGTTATCCACTTTCCAACCCCATCGAGCCGGCAAATAAAGAGCGCTCACGAGCGCTTCTCCGGTCGCAACCGCGGCGCCCGCCAGCAATAAGAGCACTGCAAACTTGGCGGCAGGGCGCTCGAAAAACCGAAGGGGACGCAGGCGCATCGGCAACCCAAAAGGCTGAGCAGCCCAGACGCATAATAGCGGGATCAGAGGATAAAACTTGCGTTCATCCCAGAAAATGGCTTGTTTCAATGATATTCCCGTCAGCGTCAGTAAAAAAAAGATCGGATACAGCCATGCGACTCTTTCCGCCGGCGTCATGGAATGCAGCGCCTGAATGCGCAGGCTGATGAAATAGAGCAGGAGACAGGGCATGAAGAGTTGGATCGCTGGACTGAGCCAGCTAAAGCGAGGCCCCGTCCCCATGAGCGCTTGGTATTCCACGGAATCAAACATCCGCCGGATTGACAGGCTGAAAAATGGGTCGCCAAGAATCATCATATCTAAAAAGACAAAAATAAATGCGCCGCCCATCATCCCGGCGCCCGTCCATGCGACCTCGCGCAGCCACCGGCGCGCGTCCCACGAATCGCCGCGCCAGCCCATACCGAATCCCAGTATCCCCGCGGCAACGGCCACCTCTTTGGATCGGAACCCGCAATAACACGCCAAGCCCAAGAGCGCCAGGAATATGGCCCGTTTGCGCCCTTCGGATTGCATGGCAATCACGTAAAAGAGCAGCGCCGCCGTCATCATCATCATGACCGTGAAGTCGGAATAAGTCACTCCCGGCAAGGCGAACAACACCCTTTGAGTCAGATAAAGCAGCGCGGCCAGGATGCCCGTCATCCTCCGGCTATGGCGCGCAAGTCTGGCTGCGCACAGATACACCATCGCGGCAGTGACCGATAGCTCAAAGCTCCAAAACAGTTTGGCGCCGGTGAGCGGGTCTTGCATCAGCCACATGAAGAACTTTTGGAGGTAAATATGAAAATAACGGCAAACAATATAGTTGAGCTTGTCCGGAACAAGCCCCAGGTTCATATATTGCAGTTCATCCCACGTTTGAGGTCCTCCCACCAACGCGGTTCCTATGACGCAGGCCGCCAGGATCGCCAGCGATAAAATGCCGGGCTCAATGAGGCGGGAAGGCTGAATCCGCAGGGATGAATGAAACGCGTGAAAAAATCCGCGGCATTTTTCTGTCATGCTTGGCAAAATTGGCCCTCTATCATAAAATTAAAGCCGCACGGCAAGGCTATTCCATCGCTTGAATATAGTGCAACACAATTTTCAACGGCTGCGCATAGGCGCATGGGCGCATTGCCGGAGCAAAGGTTCGCCGGCGAGTCCGCTTTAATATCTGGAAATGCAACCCTCGCGTCCCATAAGGTATGCGCACACTTTGCTTGACCTTGCTTGGCCCATGCTTTGGATCTTTCCGCCATTCGCTAAAGGTTACCGCAAATTAAGTATCTCGGCGGGGACGATGACGCGAATTCAAAGCCCTAAACGGTTTCGTCTTATGGGAAAAAAGCAGGATTTTTTGCCATCGGTTTTCAAGGGGCGCCGGTGCCTTGTGACGGGGCATACGGGATTCAAGGGCGCGTGGCTGTGTCTGTGGCTCAAGCAGCTGGGCGCGCAGGTGAGCGGCTATGCGCTCGACCCGCCTTCGCGACCGTCGCTCGCGTCGCTGCTGCGGCTGCGCGGGATGATCGAACATGATTATTGGGGCGACGTTCGCGATTACGATTATCTTGAAGCCGTCATCAAGGAATGCCAGCCGGAAATCGTCTTTCACCTGGCGGCGCAAGCGCTGGTGCGGATTTCGTATGACCTGCCAAAGCTGACCTTCGATATCAACGCCGGCGGAACCGTCAACGTCCTTGAGGCGTTGCGCGATTCGGATTCGGTTCGGGCCATCGTCGTCGTGACGACCGACAAGTGCTACGAGAACCGTGAGACGCTGCGGCCTTATCGCGAGAGCGATCCGCTGGGAGGGCACGACCCCTATAGCGCCTCGAAGGCTGCCACTGAGATCGTCGCGGCTTCCTACCGGCGTTCGTTTTTCGCGCCGTGCGGGATCGGCCTGGCCACGGCGCGCGCGGGCAACGTCATCGGCGGCGGCGATTGGGCGCATGAGCGCATCATCCCGGACGCCGTGCGCGCGTTGAGGGCGGGGCGCGCGGTCGGCGTGCGCAATCCCGATTCGGTCCGCCCCTGGCAGCACGTCTTGGAGCCTCTGTGCGGCTATCTGACGCTGGCCGCGCGGCTGTGGGAAGAAGCCGGCGCCTGCCAGGTTCAAAGCGGCGGCGCCTGGAACTTCGGTCCGCCGTTGGCGAGTTGTGTCAGCGTGCGCAAACTCATCGGCATGTTTTTGCGCGAATACGGAAAAGGCAAATGGGAAGACCTTTCGAAAATTGGCGGCGCTGCGGCAGGCGCACCGCATGAGGCGAAGCTGCTGTCACTGGCCTGGGACAAAGCCGAACGCGAGCTCGGCTGGCGTCCGCGATGGAGCCTGAAGGAAGGCATTCGCCGCACCAGCGCCTGGTACCGCGCGTTCGCGAAAGGCGCCAAGGTGAAGAAATTGTGTATGGATGAAATTGAAGCTTATATGAATGTCATTTGAAGGTTGTCCTATGCCATCAAAGCAATTGCGAATGTGCCGGTGGAATGTTCCGGAGGGACAATGTGATAATAGCCCATCGTTTCAACGGTGGGCGAAGATTAATATCATCCATTTAGTCCCGGAGGGATGTCTGCAAAGCGCAAAACTAGACCACGGATCCAGCCGTCCCTCCGGGACTAAAATTCATAAATTGGCGTCAACCCACCGTTGAAACGGTGGGCTATTATCGAATTGTCCCTCCGGGACATCTCACGCAACTCTTAGAGAATTATAAAAGAGAAAAATGAATCCTCGAATTAAATCTGTCAAACCTCTGGAAGGATACAAATTGCGCCTGGAATTTACGAATGGCGAGGTGGGAATTTTTGATTGCTTGTCACTCCTTGATTTCGGTGTTTTCAAAGAATTGCGTGATGTCCAGTATTTCAAGCAAGTCCATGTATGCATGGGGTCCATTGCCTGGCCGCATGAGCAGGATATTTGTCCGGATACTTTATATCTCGAAAGCATCCGCGAGAAGGCGGACACAAAGAGCAGTACAAGAGCTGCTGCTTCAATGACAAAGGCGTATCTGACAGCCCGCGCAAAAAGAGCTAGCAAAAAGGAATTTGAAAAATATTAGCCCGGGTACCCGACGTTGAACCTGATGAATGGGATCGCATTTAATATGGCTTCACGCGAAACGGAAATCCGAAATCAGATTCTTGAACTCGTCCGCGAGTATCATCGCGAGCGGTTCGCGGAGCAGCCGTTTATTCCCGGCGTGACGCGCGTGCCTTATGCGGGGCGGGTCTTCGACGCGGATGAGATTGGCGCCGTTGTGGAGGCGGGGCTGGATTTTTGGTTGACGGCGGGGCGGTTCGCGGCGGAGTTCGAATCCGAATTCGCGCGATACATGGGAGTCTCGGATGCGATCCTCGTCAACTCCGGATCGTCGGCCAATCTGATCGCCGTGAGCGCGCTGACCTCGCCGCTGCTGGGCGAACGGCGCCTCAAGCCGGGCGATGAGGTCATCACCGTGGCCGCCGCTTTCCCCTCGACCGTCGCGCCGATCGTTCAGAATCGCCTCATGCCTGTTTTTGTGGACGTGGGGATTCCCAGTTATAACGCGATTCCCGAGCGCATTGCCGCCGCCATCGGCCCGAAGACGCGCGCCATTATCCTCGCGCACACACTGGGCAATCCCTTCAATCTCGACGCCGTCGTTCGCCTTGCGCGCGAACACGACCTCTGGCTGATCGAGGATAATTGCGACGCGCTCGGCAGCCGCTATGACGGACGGCTGACCGGAACCTTCGGCTGTCTGGCGACCTGCTCGTTTTATCCGGCGCACCATATCACGATGGGCGAAGGCGGCTGCGTCCTGACGAGCGACGGCACGCTGGCGCGCGCGGCGCGGTCGTTTCGCGACTGGGGGCGCGACTGCTATTGCGAAGGCGGGCGCAACAACACCTGCGGGCGCCGCTTCAGCCAGCAACTGGGGACGCTGCCTTTCGGGTACGATCACAAGTACGTTTATTCGCACATCGGCTATAATATGAAAGTCACCGACATGCAGGCGGCCATCGGCTGCGCGCAACTCAGGAAACTGCCCTCGTTCCTGGAAGCGCGCAAACGCAATTTCAAAATTTTGTCCGAAGGGCTTGGCGCCTATTCCGACCGCCTCATCCTGCCGCAGCCCGAGCCGCGCAGCGATCCGTCATGGTTTTGCTTTCTGATCACGGTGAAGGAAGACGCCGGCTTTTCGCGCAACGATCTGACGGCGTTCCTTGAGGAGCGCAAGATCGAAACCCGGAATCTCTTCGGCGGCAATCTTCTGCAGCATCCGGCTTTCATGGAGATCGAGCGGCGGGTTGCGGGCGGGTTGGAAAATACCGACCGAATCATGAATCAGACTTTTTTCGTCGGGTGCTATCCCGGCCTTGCGCAGGCGCATCTGGAGTATATGATTTCCGTCTTTCACGATTTTTTCCGGAGCCATTGAATGAAAGCATCCGACTACATCGCGCAATTCCTCACCGAGCGCGGCGTCGCTCAAGTCTTCGTGGTTTCGGGGGGAATGATCACGCACATGCTGGATTCCTTCAGCCGGCGGGGCGCGCCGCGCGTCATCAGCATGAGGCACGAGCAATCCGCCGGCTTCGCCGCCGAGACGGTGGGACGGATCACGGGGCTGCCGGGGGTGGCCCTGGCCACCAGCGGCCCGGGCGCCACGAACCTGCTGACGGCGATTGGCAGCTGCTATTTCGATTCCTCGCCCGCCGTGTTCATCACCGGCCAGGTCAATCGCAATGAACTGAAGCGCGGGCGCGACGTGCGGCAGGCCGGCTTCCAGGAGACGGATATCGTCTCGATGGCGCGGCCCATCACCAAGGCCGCCTGGATGATAGACAATCCCGCCTTGCTCCCTGAACAAATGACCAGCGCTTTCAAGATCGCAACCGGCGGGCGTCCCGGACCTGTGCTGCTCGATATTCCGATGGACGTGCAGCGAAGCGATATCGCGGTTCCTGCGGAAGGGGATGATGCGCCCGAGACGGCCGAGGCTTCGCTGTCCTGGCTTGCCAGCAGGATCGAGGAAATATTGACGTCGCTGCGGGCGGCGCGCAGGCCGTTGATCCTGGCGGGCGGCGGCGTGCGCTGCGCCCGGGTGGTGGATCTGTTCCGGCAGTTCGCCCGCGCCGTCCAGACGCCCGTCGTCAACTCGCTGCTGGCCGTGGACGTCATGCCGTGCGACGATCCGCTGCGCGTCGGGTTGATCGGCACTTATGGCAATCGCTGGGCGAATCTGGCGCTGGGCGCATGCGATTGGCTCCTCGTGCTGGGCAGCCGCCTGGACGTCCGGCAAACGGGTTCGGACGCCAAGGCGTTCGCCGAAGGCCGCGCCATTTATCACGTGGACGTTCAAGTCGGCGAGATGAATCACCGGGTCAAGGGATGCAACGCCATCCATGAGGATTTGCGCCGGTTTCTGCCGCTGGCATTGCGGATGGCGGGCGAACGGCCTTTTGAGGAGAAGACGGACTGGATGAAAGAGATCGGCCAATTGCGGCGCCGCTGGCCCGATGTGGCGGAGCAGGAGGGGCTTCCAGGCATCAACCCGAACCGCTTTATCCGCGCGCTTTGCGAAGCATCGCGACAGGCCGCCGTGTACGCCGTGGACGTCGGGCAGCACCAGATGTGGGCGGCGCAATCGGCGCAACTGGACTCGGGCCAGCGCTTCCTCACCTCCGGCGGCATGGGCTCGATGGGATTCGCGCTGCCTGCCTCGGTGGGCGCGGCGCTGGCGTGCGCGCCGCGGCCGGTCGTCGTCATCGCGGGCGACGGCGGCATGCAGCATAACATCCAGGAGCTTCAGACGATCGCGCATCACCGGCTGCCCATCAAGATCGTGGTCATCAACAACGGCTCGCACGGCATGGTGCGGCAATTTCAGGAAAGCTATTTCGAGTCGCGCTTCGAGGCCACGGTGTGGGGCTATAGCGCGCCGGACTTCGTCAAAGTCGCTGAGGCATACGGCATCCCTGCCATCGGCATCGAAAAAGAAGAGGACGTCGCGCGCGGGATCGAAGCGCTCTGGCGCGATCCGGCCGCGCCGGCGTTGCTGCAAGTGATGGTTGACAAGAGCGCCAACGCTTATCCGAAAATCGCCTTCGGAAGGCCGGTGACCGAAATGGAACCGCAAGCCAAGCCTGTTGAAATGGAGGGAACGTGATCCCATGAAACTTCGCGAGCAGATGATTTTGACCGCCGGGCCTTCGATCACGCAGCGCGAAATCGGCTACGTCGAGGACGCGATCCGCAACGGATGGAACTGGCATCACAGCGACTATATCCGGAAATTCGAGGAGGCTTTCGCGCGCTATATCGGCGTCAAACACGCAATAGCGACCAGCGCATGCACGGGCGCGCTGCACCTCGCGATGCTGGCATATCGCATCGGGCCGGGCGACGAGGTCATCCTGCCGGAGATCACGTGGATCGCCACGGCGGCGGCGGTTCGCTACGTGCGCGCCAAGCCGGTCTTCGCCGACGTTGAGCCGGATACCTGGGTGATGGACCCGGAAGTCATGCGCAAGCGGATCACGAAAAAAACCAAGGCCATCATTCCCGTGGATATATACGGCAATCCGGTTAACATCAAGGCGATCATGGAGATTGCGCGCGAACACGGGCTGAAGGTCATCGAAGACGCGGCGCCCGCCATCGGCGCGGAGTTCGAGGGACACAAGACCGGAAGCCTGGCGGACGCGGCCTGCTATAGCTTCCAGGGCGCGAAGATGCTGGTGACGGGCGAAGGCGGCATGTTCGTCACGAATGACGACGCCATCGCCGAGCGCGTGCGCTTCCTGAACGATCATGGCCGCGATCCCGATCATAAATTCCGGATTCGCGAAATCGCATACAAATACAAGATGTCCAACTTGCAGGCGGCGCTGGGATTGGCGCAGATCGAACGCGTCGAGGAACTGGTCGCGAAGAAGCGCCAGATTTTCGATTGGTATCGCGCGCGGCTGAAGGACGTGCCTGGGTTGGCGATGAACGTCGAGGCGCCCGGCTGCCGCAGCATCCGCTGGATGAGTTCGATCGTGCTGCCGAAGGGCTGTAAACTTGGGCGCGACGAATTCATGGCTGAATTGAAAAAACGAATGATTGATTCGCGCCCATTCTTTTATCCCCTCAGCGGCACGCCGGGATTCAAGCCAATGAAAAAATCAAACCCCGTCGCGTATGACATCGCCGCGCGCGGCATCAACCTGCCGAGCGGCCATGAACGCACGGAGGAGGACGTGGATTATATTTGCTGGCATGTCAGGGATTTATTGGGCGGATGAAAATGCTGGCCTCGCGAAAACACCTCGGGCATAATCTGCAAAACGGCAAGGAAAGGAGTGAACATGAGTCACACTTTGACAATTTCCGATGCGCTATATGAGCAGCTCCAAGATGTTACGCGCATATATGGCTTGAAAGACATTGAGCAGCTGCTTGAAACATGGGAGCAACGGGAGGAAGAGCTTTCGAGACGCCGGGAAGCAGTGCGGCGGATAGACGCGGTGCGCGAACGAGTCACGACAACCTATGGCGAACAGCCTGATAGTGTGGAGATGATTCGCGAAGACAGGGAGCGATAGCTTATGGAGAAGTTGGTTGTAGATAGCAGCATCGCAATCAAGTGGTTTGTCTCTGAGCCGAACACTGCTGAGGCGCGGCGAATTTTGGAATCCTACCAAAAGGGCGCAATCAGGCTGCTCGCTCCCGATTTGATCTATTCAGAGGTGGGGAACATTGTATGGAAGAAATGGCGAATTCAACAGCTAAGCGAGACGGATGCTTTGGACATCATCACAGAGTTTTCGCGCCTTGGGCTTGAGACAACGCCTTCATCTTTATTGCTGCGAAACGCATATTATTGGGCAACGAATTGCCAGCGGACAGTTTATGATTCCATGTACGTGGCTCTTAGCGCCCAAGAACAATGCCCCTTTGTTACTGCAGATGAAAAACTATACAATGCTATTCGCGAAGCGTACCATGACATCTTTTTGGCAGGCAATCTGGTAATTCCATCAAATTGATAAGAAACCATAAATTCAGGACTTTACAGGGTAAGCCGGCATTATGGATCCCAGCAAATTATGTACCAAAGACCGCGTCTGCTATGTCTTGTATGAGTGGAAGAACCGTGCGCTCCACGATCGCGAACGCTATTCGCTGCCGATTGTCCGCGATGGCAGGACGATTGGGTCCTTGCGCCCGCTGACGAAGGATTCGATTGACGACCCGGAGCAGATTCGCCTGCTCGCCGAATTCCGCGAGAAGGCCAATTCCTTCTTTCCCTCGCAGTTCCAGGTGACGCTTGAAGGCACGAGGCATTGGTGCGACAAGCTGCTCTATCAGGTTGAGGACCGGATTTTGTTTTGGGTGGAGAGCGCCGAGGGCAAGGGAGGCGCTGTCGGACCCGTCGGACCCGTCGGACCCGTCGGACCCGTCGGACCCGTCGGACCGGTTGGACCCGTCGAGCGCGTCGGGCACATTGGGCTTTATCGCTTCAACTGGGAGAAGCGCGCGTGCGAGATTGACAACATCGTGCGCGGCAGGGAGGGCGCGGCGCCGGGCATCATCAGCGACGCCATCCGCGCCATGCTGCGCTGGTCGTTCGAGGAGCTTGGGATGGAGACCAGCTACTTGCGCGTCGTCTCGGACAACCCGCGCGCCATCCGCATGTATGAGAAACTCGGCTATCGCGAAATCCAACGCGTGCCGCTCAAGCGCATCGAGGAAGACAATGGCAATATCCATTGGGACGAAGTCCGCGATGAGCCTTATCTGGAGATTGCGCGTTATTTTGTGACAATGCGACTGGAGAAAGATCGTTTCAAGACCGAATGAAGCAGTGAGGGCTTGGAGCGCGTCCCTTTGGGGCAAATAGCCAGGAAAAACTATGCTCTAAAGGGACGCGCTCCAAATTCTCATATTCAAAGAGAAACCTTGAGATTGTACTTGCTGGATGAGAATTTCTATGCTTGCGCCAAAGAGCAAAGACTCTGATTAGAGCGGGAGAAACCATGGACCGATTCCAGATCAGATTTAAGCTAAGCGCAATTAATTATTGGGCTGGACGCTACTATGATCGCCATGAATCGGAAATTATAAACACAGTTGTCCCGCGAGTCCGCGCGGCTGGTTATTTGATAAAAGACGACCTGCTGAAAATCGGCTATTGGAAGTCGCCGCGCATTATGAAAAGGATAAAAAATAA
Source organism: Candidatus Sumerlaeota bacterium (assembly GCA_026398575.1). The sequence goes on from JAPLSP010000035.1 coordinate 46,949, forward strand.
CTGCGAAAATGATATTATTGATATTACACGTGCCGCTTTATCCACCGATGTTGAACGCTTAAGGATTGGAGCATTGATCCTATTAGATGGCGTTGCCTGGGCGGTAGCCTCTGCCATCCTGCATCTTTGTCACCGCGATCCTTATCCCTTACTTGATTTCAGGGCGCTCTGGTCGCTTGGCGTTGAATCTCCGACGACATATAGTTTCCCATTTTGGTGGGATTATACGCAGTATTGCCGCAATCTGGCACAAGAGGAAAGAATCTCTATGCGTACGCTGGATCGCGCTTTATGGCAATACTCCAAAGAGAAACAGAAATCAACGGATTGACAAAGATTAGGATATGATTGAGCGTGCACAAGAACCTATTCACTCTTGAAGAAAACCGCTGGTATGCATGGCAAATGCTGCCAGGTTACGGTTCTAGGCCATATTTTTCCCCTATATTTATCCATCACATTCAACCAGGAAAAACCGGCAAGCGCCTTTTGAAGATAGATTTCATCAACGCGCTTTATGCGGAGGGAGTTAAAAACTTTTCAATGGATATGCGAATGCTCAAGCGCTCCGAAAAATATTTGATCGCTGAGCTGATATATGGAAACGAATCTCTAGATCGAAGCGCAGTGATTAGCGAAATCAATTCAGGATGGATTAAAGAATGCTGTCCCTGTATCCAAAGGTTTTCTTTGCAATCTGAAGAAAAATTCCGGAGATTAATGATACGCAGGCTTATCTGACGGCGGTGTTTAAGTTCCCAAATTATATTTAGCAGCTCCTTAGAGCGTATATTTGCAGCAATTGGATTGCCTGACCATGACGACATCATTCAGTCCCAGCGTTTCAAGTATCTCTTCCGATGCGTTATCTTCGCGCATCTGCCAATCGCCTTCTGCGCGCAAACTCATATCCATCATCCTCCCCGCGATGAATGAGGAGAAGAATATTCCTCGCTGCTATGACGAGATCACGTGCGTGATGGAACCGCTGGGACAAAATGAGCAAGGCGCCGGCGACACGAAAGGCAGCTCTGGCGCGCAAGGTGGCTGCGATTATGAAGTGCTGGTGATAGATAACGACTCGAAAGACTGCACCGGCGTCCTGGCCAAGGAAATCTGCGCGCGCGATCTGCGGTGGCGATATATCAAGTTCAGCCGCAACTTCACCGTCGAGGTTTCGATGGCCGCCGGGCTGCGCTATGCGCGCGGCGACGCCGTCGTCATCCTCTTCAGCGATCTCCAGGAGCCGCCCGACGTCATTCCGCGCTTCATCGAAAAATGGCGCGAAGGCTACGACATCGTCTATGGCGTCCACACCAAGCGCGAGGGCGACGGCGCGCTGATGCGATTCAGCGTCGCCTGTTACTACAAGCTGCTGCGGTGGATGTCGGATCAGAACCTTCCCGAACACGCGGGCGATTTCCGGCTGATGGACCGCCGCGTCGTGAACGTCCTCAATCACATGCGCGAAAAAAACCGCTATCTGCGCGGGCTATCGTATTGGGTCGGATTCCGGTCATGCCCGGTGCATTACGAGCGCCGGCCGCGGCTCGCGGGAAAGAGCAATGCGCCGGGGCTTTACCTGATCCTCATGGCGCTGCGCACGATCTGCAATTTTTCGATCAAGCCACTGCAGATGTTTCTCCTGTTCGGCATTTTTGTCATGGCGGTGGTGGCGCTGCTCATTGTTGGGCTGATCGTTCACCGTCTGCTATTCCCCTCGGCCTCGCCCGGTCTGACGACGACCCATATCCTGCTGCTGCTGAATCTCGGCGTGATGTCGCTTGGGTTCGGCATCCTGGGCGAATACATCGGCCATACCTACACGGAAACCAAACGCAGGCCGTTGTGGATTGTGGATGAGACCGCCAATCTGCCGTTGAGCGAAGAAGAGAAGATTGGGCTGTAGGGCGGCGGGCGGCAAGGCAATGTAAAATGTAAAATGAGAAATGAGAAACTTAAAATGAAGCATCTCGCCGGCAACTAACAGCAAGATTCTGATCAAATTTATGGAGGCTGTTGGATGACGAGGTTAGTGTTTTTGCTGGCGTGCCTGGCGTTGCTTTGGCCGCTCGATCGAGCAGTCTTGGGTGAGACGGCGTCCTCTCAAACTGCCGTTCGCCTGAAAATTATGGAAGTGAACGACCTTCATATTTCAACCGAAAAGGATACAGAATATCCCGCCAAGGTGATCGAGGCGATGAATCGCGAAGGGGCGCAGCTGGCTCTTGTGGTTGGCGACATCGCCAATAGCGGGAAGGAAGATGAATTGCGCTGCGCCAAAGGCGTGTTGGATAAGTTCACCATGCCGTATTACATTGTGCGCGGCAATCATGATGGAACCAAGGAATTGTTCCAGCAGGTCTTCAACAAGGATCGCGCACCGGATCACGTCGCGGCGCGCGGAATTCATATTGTCTTTCTCGATCCCGATGACAAGACGACATGGGACAAAAAAGTCGCCGAGCCTGAAGCCCAGGACCGCTTGAAAAAAGCCATCGCGGCGGCGCCCACGGGTGAGCCGTTTGTGCTCTGTTGTCATTACCCGCTGGGTGAAGGCGTCCCCAGCCGCTTGAAAAACTCCCAGGAGATACTGGACTGCTTCAAGGACAAGAAACTCCTGGCGGCGATCGGCGGACATTTCCACGGCAACACGGAAGTAACCAGCAACGGTATCTTATTCACAACGACAGCCTGCGCCAGTTCCTTCCGCGCCAACCACAACAAAACCACCGCCAAAGGTTATCGCATCTTCACCATCACCGAAGACATGAAGATCACAACCGAATTTCGCGAAGTTCCCGAAGAGAAGAGGTAGTTGCTCCATGAAGCCCGCCCGCATCGCAATCCCAGCCTTACTGCTGGCGTCATTCATGATCGGCTGCGGTTCCGCGCGTCCCAAAAATTCGCAAATTAGCTTTTACAGTGTTCGCATTGAAAGCGGCGTTCGGCAGACGGCCTCGGGCGATTCTGTCGCATTCGATATATTCATTCCCAAGCCGGCGCCGGAATTGCCCAAACCTCCCTTTCCTGCGGTTGTCCTGACGCACGGATTTGCACGCGACAAGCGCTATCATCGCAACAATGCTCAGTATATGGCCGAGCGTGGCATCGTCGTCATGACGCCCAACATGACAAGTCTCCTGGGAGGCGCCGCCGCGCGACGGCGCAATGTTTTGAACACCCGCGATCACATCGCATGGCTTGCCGCGCGCGCTGCAAATTCCGGCGACGCATTGAATGGCTTGATTGATCCAAGCCGGATCGGTTTGGCGGGACACAGCGCCGGCGGGGCCATATCGTTTGGAGCAGCGGTCGAATCGCAGACCACGACGGCGCCCGTTGCGGCCTTATGCCTACTGGACGCCGTTCCCTTTGATGAAGCCATTGCGCGCGCGGCGGATTTGAAGCCTTTGCCATTCGCCAGTCTGCGTTCCGAGCCGGGACCATTCAACGCCTTTGCCCGCATCCTGAAACTCTACCCACATTTATCCGTTCCGGTGGACGACATCAAGATTGCCGGCGCGACGCACATTGATCCGGAGAATCCGACTGATCTCGGAGCGCGCCTGGCCTGCGGCGGTTCGAGCGAAAAATGCCAGGCGCTTTATCAGCGGCTGATGTATCTGTTTTTCCGCGACGCGCTCAAAGGCCCGCGGCTTGAAGGGGATACAGAATCTTTTCCAGCAGCTCTTGCTGCTTTGCAGGATCAGAAGCAAATCCAATGCATACGCATTGGTTCACATGAACGGAATCCCCAATGATTTTAGCCCTGCAACGACATTGATGATCTGCGCTCAGCCTCCCCAATTCCTTGGCTTGACGCTTGGCCTGAGATTGGCTATCTTATTTCGAGTGACAATTGATTTACTTTTGAGCAAGGGCGCAGAATAAAATGATCAAGCGTGTCGTAACAAAACGCAGTCTGCATGATCCTCAGAATATTCGTGACGACTTAAATTACTGGCTGAGCCGCCCGGCTGAAGCGCGCGTGGCTGCCGTCGAATTCCTGCGGGCACAGTATCATGGAACTTTACCGCGACTTCAAAGAGTTGCTCGCGTTATTCAACGCGCATCAGGTTGAATACATGATCGTGGGCGGGCACGCGCTGGCGTTCCACGGCGCCCTGCGCTATATACAGAACCTCTAACATGACGAATTTGTGGCGCTTCCTTGCTTTTTCGCGGCCTTATTGGCGTTCGATGTTCGGCGGATTTATCACCGGCCTGATCCGCATGATCCTGCCGATGTATCTGCCGATGTTCATCAAGAACATCATTGACCGCGTCCTGCTGGCCGAAGGGCTGAGCCAGCCAGAGCGTTTCGCGCGCCTATGGGGGATGATGCCGCTCTTTCTGTGCCTGGTCGTCGTGCACCTGTTCATGACGCTCGGGCGGTTTTATCTCCCGCACGTGGCCGCGACGGGCGCCATCCGCGACATCCGCTTCACCCTCTATCGCCACATCCAGCGCCTGTCGCTCGGCTTTCATAACAAGCGCCCGAGCGGCGCAGTCGTCTCGCGGCTCGTTAATGACGTCGCCACCGCGCAGAGCGCCTTCGAGGGGATTTTCGTCATCGCGATGCAGATGCTGATGGAGGCCACGGGCATCGCCGCCTATCTGCTTTATCGCGACTGGCTCTGGGCGCTCGTGTCGTTCTGCGTCATCCCGATATTCCTCATTGCTTCGCGCCTCGTGAAAAAGCCCATGCGCCTCGCCAGCAAAGAGGCGCTCGAAGCCACGTCGCAGATGTCCAGCCACTTGCACGAGCGCATCGCGATGATTCGCGAAGTGCAGGCCTTCACCGCCGAGTCCTACGAAGAGCAGCGCCTCTATGAACACGCGGACGATCTGCGGCACCATACGTTGCGGCAGGCTTTGCTCAACGGCTGGCTCGTCGCCGCCACGGAGCTGACGCGCATCCTGGGTCTGGCCGGCGTCATGATTTTCGGCGTTTGGCGCGTCACCACCGGCCACGCTACGGTGGGCGACGTCACGGCGTTTTATCTTTACGTCGGGATGCTGATCGGGCCGATGGAAGTCCTGGTGACGATGTATGGCGCGCGGATTCATCAGGCCATTATCGCCTCCGACCGCATCTTTGAATTCCTCGACGCTGAGCCGGCGATCCAGGACCGCCCGGGCGCGGCGCCGCTGCGGATCAGTGGGCCACCCGAAGTGCGCTTTGAGAATGTCTCCTTTTCCTATCCGGTAGAGGAGCCGCTTCCCATCCTGCATGGCGTCAGTTTCACGGCGCCGCCGGGCGCGCGCGTTGTCCTGGCGGGTCCAAGCGGCGCGGGCAAGAGCACGTTGCTCAACCTGATTCCGCGCTTCTACGACATCCGGGGTGGCCGCATTCTCATCAACGGCCAGGAGATTCGCTTCGTCACGCACCGGTCGCTGCGCCAGGCCGTCGCCATCGTCCCACAGGAGCCGGTCCTATTCACAGGGACGATTCGCGAAAACATCCTCTACGGCAAGATGAACGCCACCGAAGAGGAACTGAGGGCGGCGGCGCGCGAAGCCAACGCCGAGCCCTTTATCCTCGAACAGCCGAACGGCTACGATACCGAGGTGGGCGAGCGCGGCGTCGGCCTCTCGGGCGGGCAAATCCAGCGCATCGCCATCGCGCGCGCCTTCCTGAAAAATCCGGCGATCCTCCTGATGGACGAGGCGACCTCGAACCTCGACGCCACGAGCGAACAGCTGGTCCTGCAAGCATTGGATCGCCTGGCCGCCGGACGCACCACCTTCATCATCGCGCATCGCCTATCCGTGGCGCGCCGGGCGGACATGATCCTGGTCCTCGAAGGCGGCGCCATCGTCGAATCCGGCGTCCATGAAGATTTGCTGGCGCGCGGTGGATTATATGCTACACTCTGGCGACAGCAAATGGCATCAGCATAAATTGCTGATGATCCAGTGACCAATTTTCATAACGGCGCCACAGAGACACCGAGGCACAGAGAAATTCACAAAGGGGATTTCATCACGCATGAAAAAATCATGGTGGATTGCAAAGACGAAGTCTCGCGGTTTCTTTCCGTCATGACAATCCTTGGGCCGCGCCTGGGGCCGATTCTGTTTCAGTTCCCGGACGAAGTAGATCCCGGACGCCGGACGGGACGAAGGACAATCAGCAAATACGATAATAATGCGGATAAGAGCAGCGCCAGCTTAGCGCTTACGCCTTAAGCAAAAGATTACGTCGCTGAAGATTCTCAAATCAGAACACCACGCGCAATCAAATTAGCCGCTATAGTCCCGTCCGGCGTCCGGGACCTACTCTTCTCTCAGGCGGACGGGAGATAGGGCTCGGTACTGTTCGATGTGGGCTTCCATTTCGCGGCGTTCGGCGCCGGAGAGGGATTCGGCGGCGCGGGCGGCTTGACTGAATGCGTTGGCGATATGCTCGGGAGAGACGTGGACCAAATTGCGGCAGTCGCGGCAAGGGCCGGGAAGCTGGCCGCTTGCGAGCGCCTCACGCAGACGTGCTTTTTTTGCGCCGCTTTCGACTTCGGCGGGCGATGTTTCGAAGGCATTGCCGAAGATGTCGGCGATATAGCAGCACGGCTTGGCATCGCCATTGCGCTCGACCATCAGCGCGCCCCATGCCTCAGCGCATCCGAAGCGTTGGTCGCGCGCTTCCACGATGCGCGGGGCGCATTCGAGGATCGGCGTCTCTTTGCGCGATCTCAGGTCGCGGACTTGCGCGCCGCCGCCAGAAGCCCCAGGCGCTTCGCTGCTGGAAGCTCCAGGCGCTTCGCCGCCGGAAGCCTTGCCCGCGTCCGCTTCCTCCCATGGAAATGGATTCTGCGGGAAATAGAGCGTCTCCTGGCCGAGGCGGGCGGCCTCCTTGCGCGCTTTGTCCAGATATTTCGCCATCAATCGCGACCCGGATACCGACAGGTCCTTGTTGTTGGGATCCACAATGATCAAGTCCGTGAAAACGAGTCGCCCGGCGCCAAGGTCTTTGGCGAGCGCGACCATCTCCGGCAGGATCCGGACGTTGTGGCGCGACACGGCGCATCCGATGTTGACCTGCGGCTTGGCGCGTCCGAGCGCGCGCTTGCGGTCGCGCAAGAGTCGCGCCTGGCTGATGACGGTATCGAACTTTGCGCCTGCGCGCAGAAATTCGAAGAGCTGCGCATTGGGCGCATCAATCGAGATGGCGAGTTCGTCCAACCCCAGCTCGATCAGCCGCTCGATGACTTCCGGCTTGAGCGACATGCCGTGCGTGCTGGTGGCCGCGTAGGCGCCTGCCTCTTTGGCGATGCGCAGGAATTCGAGGAACTGGCGATGCAGGAACGGCTCGCCCAATCCAAACAGTCCGCAAAAACTCGCATACGCGAGCGACGGCGCCACCTTCATGAAACTCTCGAGGCTCATCATGCCGTGATCAATCTGCGTCGAGTAGTACTGGCGCGGACAATACGGGCATCGGATATCGCACGCCACCGAGACGGCGATATATATTTTGGAAGGATACGCCAGCGTCCGCGGCGACAGGAACGTCCTGTCCAGCATCGCCAGCGCGTCGTTATAGGCTTTGGAGCGTGAAGACATAGCTCAAAGGTACACGTTTCGACGATGACCGACTTTGATGACCAGCACGCGCAAGACATCGTCAAATATCGCATATAATACGCGATAATCGCCTATCCGTATGCGCCAGCCATTTTGATAACCTACAAGTTTTTTCGCGCCATGCGGTCGCGAATCCTCCGAAAGAGCGCGAATTTTCCTCATGACATTGACTTTGATATTTTCAGGGAGACGATTCAATTCTTTATAGGCGGAGGGTTCGATTTCAATTCGATAGGCCATGGGTTATATCCCCATTTCCTTTTCCACCTGCTCCCAAGGAATGGATTTCTTTCCATTTTTTTCCCAACGCCGCATCGCTTTTCCAAAGTCCTCCGCGTCGAGCCGATCTTCGGTTTCCTCAATCTGCTTGAGATCACGCATAGGCACAAGCGCAGCAATATTTTTCCCCTTGGAAAAAAGGATAATACGATCCCCTTTATTCACCAGATTGAGAGTAGCAGCAAAATGCTGGCTGACTTCAGCTGCAGAAAGACGCGTCATATTTTGTATTCCTTTCAACGATCATGGCTTGAAGCTATCGGCGCGCGTGGGTAGGAGTCAAGCGTGAAAGGCCATTGAAGCCAATCACTTCACTCGAAAGAGCCAGCGAGCTATAGACCACGATATTTATCTCATGCGGTAAGTGAATCTCCAAAAACAACCTTCCATTCATGTTTTGGCTCAGCCAGCAAGGAAAAGACGTTAGGCTGGTCTTCGGCTACGCGCAATCGCAAAAGGCTTGTGCGAACGCATAGCGCACGGTCGCGATCAGGTCCGTCATAGAGCAGGATTCCCATCGAGTACTGTCCGCTTTTGATGACAAAGGGATCGAATTCGATTCGGATGGCCGCCGCGCCGTCGGCGGCAAGCGGCGCGGAGGCTTTTTGCTCGCTGCTGTCCATTTCCGCGACAGGCATTCCATCATCGCGCAAAAAGAAGATCATAAACTGCAAATCATTCACGGCCCGCTCTGATTTATTCCCGACCCTGATCGCAATCGCAAGCCGCTCACCTGTGCACACGTCATAAACAGGGCTCTCATTTTCCTCCGCCATTTGAGACGGGCGGATTTCAAGGCCTTGCTCGTTGAAAAGCGACGGCTGCATCTCGAAGGTGCTGCCAACCAGTTGAGGCTTGGCGCTCGGAACTCCAGTCTCAGAACCGGCAATTCTTGGCTCGGAACTGGCTGTTCGCAACTCGGAACCCGGAACTCGCAACTCGGAACTGCCTGTTCGCAACTCGGAACTTGGAACTCGGAACTTTGAACTATCCCGTCCTTGCCCTCCCGCGATCCTTTCGATTGCGCGAAGCGTCATTTCGCGTTTATGCGCCGCCACTACCTTGGCCGGTTCGCCCTGGTCCACCACGCGGCCCTCGTTCATGCGCAGGATTTCCTGGCAGACGACGCCGGCGATCGGCACGTCGTGCGTCACCAGAAGAATGGTCACCCCCGCCTGGTGCATCTGATGAATGCGCTCGAAGGAACGGACCTGGAATTCCATATCGCCGACGGCCAGGATTTCGTCAATCAGCAGGATGTCGGGCTGCGTATGGATCGCGACGGAGAATCCCAGGCGCGCGTGCATGCCGGAGGAATAGTATTTGAGCGGCATGTCCAGAAAACGCTCTTCCAATCCTGAAAACGCGACGATCTCGCCCAGCCGCTCGCGGGTTTCCTTGCGCGGAATCCCCAGCACGGAACCATAGAGAAAAATATTTTCCCATCCCGTCAGGTCCGGATGAAAACCCGCGCCGACTTCCATCAGCGTGGCCACGCGCCCGCGCGTTTCGCAGGTTCCTTCCGTCGGCTTGACAATGCCCGACAGCATCTTCAACAGCGTGCTTTTGCCCGAGCCATTCGGGCCGATGACGCCAATGAACGCGCCTTTCGGGATCGCCAGGTTGACGCCGCGCACGGCCCAGAACTCTTTTCGCGCCGAGCAAATAAAGGAGCGCGCTGCAAGCACGCTACGGGAGTTCTCCCTGCTTTCATCTTCCGCACTGGCCGCAATGAAGTATTTTTTACCCAGATTGCACGCAATAATGGCGGCATCCTCAACAGGCGCCACTGAGGCAATTTCAGATGATGGATTGCTTGTTGTCACTTTGGCGCCCAATAAGGCAATGCTCATATTTTGAATTTAGGCATGATCTCGGATCGAGGTAATTGCGATCCTGGCCGATAGAAAGCGATCTTTCTCTTCTCATTGATGACCCAGACTTCAGATGCGCCGCGCGAGAAATACAATTCGATTTTATGTTGGATTTCCGCTTTCGTATTGGAACGGGAAACGATCTCGATGCAAATCTCCGGCGCACGTTCATAAGGCGTTTTCAATCCGTATTTTTGCAGGAATTCGTCTGAAACCCAAACGATATCGGCCACTTTGACGCCGTCGGACGTGGCGATGGAGCATTCGGATATGACTTTGCCATTCTTCTTGTTCTTCCCCATCTCGGAGCCAACATCCATCTGAATCAGGCCATGAAGATTGGAGGCTGGGCTCATGAGCAATTGCCCGAATTTATTCAGTTCGATCTTGAACGGCAGATCGCGCAAGAAGGGATTATCCAACACTTGATGCCATTTCATCGCCGTGCCTCCTTAATAGAAGAATCTTGAATTGTTTTGGTCTCTGCTGTGGCTATGCAAGCGCATGCGAACGCGATCCTCGAGCAACTCTCTGCGGAGACTTTTGCTTTGCGCGAAGGCGTTTGGCCAGCAAGAGATTGACCAGCGTTTCAACCGAAATGCCGCGTAGATGAGCAAAAGATTCCACCTGATTATAAATATCGGGATCAATGGTAACGCGCCGGCGGCGGGTGGCACGAACCTCAAAAGAAACCTCCTGAGTCTTATCCCAGTGGTCAGCGAGGCTATGGGTGTCCCAGAAAGCGCCTGTCTCCTTATCCGTCGAGGCTTTAGAAATGCTGGTAGATTTTCTGCTATCTCTTTTCATATTTTTTGCGCTCCTTTGTATCCATATCTCGCGCGCTGATGATAAGGGCTATATGATTGGGTTTTTGGATAAAGAAAGCGATAAGATATCGGCCTGCGTCGGTCTGTCCCATGGCGGCATAGATATCCTCGCCGTCGCGGCGTCCCAACTCAACAAAATGCCACTGTGGACGGTTGAAGAAAACCTCTTCCACTTCATCCAGAGTGACATGATGCTTGGTTTCCAGTTTCTCGATGATGTCAGGCAACCAGATGAAATCATCAATGTTCATTTGATCCAACCCATTATCTCATTAATAAATCAACGACCCAATTCCCTTATCCGTCAGCAATTCGAGCAGCAGGCAGTGGGGCAGGCGGCCGTCGAGGATGTGGGTTTTGCCGACGCCTTTGTCGAGCGCGCGCAGGCAGGCGCGGATTTTCGGGATCATGCCGCCCTGGATGACGCCTGTGTTGATAAGGTTGTCCACTTCCTCGCGCTTGATCTGGCCGATCACGGATTTCAGGTCGTTGCGATCGCGCAGAATGCCGGGCGCCTCGGTCAGCAATACCAACTTGGCGGCTTTCATCTCGGCGGCTACCGCGGCGGCCACGGTGTCGGCGTTGATGTTATAGGCCTGTCCTTCTTCGAAATTATAGCCGATCGGCATGAGGACGGGAATGATGTTGTCTTCTTGCAGCAGGTTGATGATCCGCGGATTGACTTTGGCCACTTCGCCGACGAAGCCCAGGTCCGTGCCGGGCGTTCCGTCGGCGCGCTTTTTGATCAGCTTGCGCGCTTCGATCAGGCGCGCGTCCTTGCCCGTCAGGCCGACGGCGGTGACGCCCGAGCGGTTCAGACGCCCAACGATTTCGCGGTTCAGATGGCTCAGGACCATCCCGACAACTTCCAGCGTTTCGGCGGTTGTCACGCGCTGGCCTTCGATTTTGACGGGCTCGATTTTCAGGCGGTTCAAATGCTCGTCAATGGCCGGTCCGCCGCCATGGACCAGCACCACCTTCATCCCGACCAGCTCCATGAGCGCCAGGTCTTGAATGACGGCTTCCTTCAGCGACGGTTCCAGCATCGCGCTGCCGCCGTATTTGACGACGATCGTCTGGCCGCGAAAGGCGCTGATATATGGCAGCGCTTCGATAATCGTATCCGCCCGCTCGATCAAATCCTTGAGGGTTAATTCCCGCAAGTTAATGGGCATTCTTTCCGTCATGGTTTCCGAGTCCTTTCTTGCGGTCGGCGCGTCCGTTTCAGTTTTGCCGCCAGCTTCTGGGAGTTGGCGCTTGTTTTTCGTTAGCGGCGTCGCGCGACAACCGCCAGCAACCTATAACCATGTTTCGGCTTCGATCAAGCCACAAAGCGCCTTGAGGCAATTTCAATGCGCGTCCCGCCCAATAGATATGCCGCCAGAGATGAGCGCCAGCCGCTGGGAGCGCGGGCGTCCTCGCCCGCCGGCAAGGTGTGGCGAATCCATAATAGCGGACGCCAGGAAGCGCGAAGGTTCTCGTCCGTGTGCATGGCATGGCGAATTGGCCGAGGCGGGCGAGGACGCCCGCGCTCCCAGGCTATTCGCAATAAATCATCTTGCGCGTCATGCCACCGTCGGCGATGAAGTTGGCGCCGGTGATGAAGCCGCTTTCGTCCGAAACGAGAAACAGCGCCAGCGCGGCGATGTCTTCGGGCGCGCCAACCCTTCCCGCCCAATGCTGCGCGTGGTCTTCGGCGCGCAGTTTCGGCTTGCGGCGCTCGGAGCGCTTGCGCCACTTCGAGGTTTCGATCCATCCGGGGCTGATGCAATTAACTCGGACCTTCGGCGCCAGGCTGGCCGCCAGAGCGTGCGTCAGCGCGACGATGCCTCCCTTCGACGCCGAATACGCCTCCGTGTTTGGCTCGGACATGAAGGCGCGCGTCGAGGCGATGTTGACGATGGCGCCTCGGTTCGCCTTCAGATGCGGCGCGGCGTATTTGGCGCAGAGAAGCGGCCCGGTCAGGTTGACCGCCAGCGTGGCGTTCCATTCTTCGAGAGATAAATCCGCCAGCGGCTTGTTGCGCGCGATGGCGGCGTTGTTGACGAGGATATCGAGGCGTCCCCAGCGCTCGGCGGCGCGCCGAATCACGTCCGAGACCTGCTTTTCGCGCGCGACGTCGGTCGGGATAAAGACGACTTCGCCCTTCGCTTTCAGTTCCTCTAAGGCGTCGCGCCCGGCGGCCTTGTCCGCTTCCGCAAGGACGACGCGCGCGCCGGCTTCGAGGAATCGCGCCGCGATCGCCCGCCCTATGCCCTGCCCACCGCCGGTAATGATCGCGACTTTGCCGTTGAGCGTTGTTGTTGATGAATTCATTTTTCCGCTCCAGCCAGCGCAGCGCTTTGCGAGGCCGGCGCGATGGATTCTCTCTTCTGCCCGCTTGCATAAATACAGTCTTGAAACGGAGGCTTTTGTCTATGCTCCTTAACAACGTCCCAGCCTGTCTTGCCGAATAAATCAAACAAGACGCCGCGCGTAAGGCGAAACAGGTGGTCATCTTTTTGACTCGCCGGCCTGCCCAGGATTTTGAAATGACGGAATCTCTTGAAGATCGCATGAAGCAGCCTGAGGAATCCTTCTCGTCTCAATTTCTCAGCCATTCGAATTGGCAGTGAAGCCTTCGCAGGAGCGGGATGATCTGAGGCGCCATTCAGTTTTTCGTCCCACTCCTGCGCGTCCTCCAATATCTTCAGCCCCACCAGGAGCTTCCCTCCCACCTTGGCGCATCTATATGCCTCAAGGAAAGCCACATAGGGATCGGCAAAATGATCCACGACCGATCTCATGTGCAGCCAGTCGAAGGCGCCTGACTTAAATGGCAGATACTCGGCATGGGCTGCAATGAAGTTGCATGGCTGCGATAAGCATGGGAATGCGCGAAGCAGGTTTGGCTGCAGTCCCATGCCGGAGAATATGTCAATGTAGGGATCAACGGATACATAAAGGCTCACACCCGCTCCAAGAAAGTGCCGAAGACGGCCCTGATTCCCGCCGATATCAAGCACTTTGCCTTCGAGATGATACTCCTCAGTGTAGATCTCGCGTGCGGAGCTTATTTGGTTCATGTATTCCTGAAACGAGTCACGTTTTATGGCGTTCGCGCGATACTGCTCATAGGCCGTCTGCGCATCGCTCCAATGCTTAATCCCCTCCGGCATGCAATAAGCCGGACGATGGATGCGAAAATCAAAAACTTGCTCTTCGCTTTTCTCATCTATCTTTACGATCCTGCGCGGAAATCGAAGCCCGCATGACGCGCAGATGAAGCCGTCAGCGCATCGCTCAAGATCGCTCTTGCACAGGGAACAGCAGAGCAACCGCTCCGCTGCTTCATCAAATTTGGCGTACACCACTCTCTCCTTTCGCTATTGTTGATGGATTCATTTTCCCTTGCCGGCGCCCTCGCCTTTTCCGCCGCCCGCTTCCACGATCATCGCAGCCAGCCTGGCCCGCGCTTTGTCGTAAGCCGCCGGGTCCTTCTCCCACTGAAACCACGACTCGGTCAGCGGACGCGCGACTTCATCCGCCTGCGCCGCCTTGCCCATGCGCTCCAGAATGGCCAGGTATTCGTAGTCCTCGATGGCGTCGCGCAGGGCTTTGAGGCGCAGCGTCGGGACGATGCCGTCGTAGCCCACCGCGCGCGCGGGATAAACGAGCGAGCCTTCGCCGTTGTAGATGGTTCCTTTGCTTCCCTGCTGGATCACGCCCTTACCGGAATAGACAGGCGCGGTCGTCCATGCGTCGTCCGTCTGGCGCCAGTACGACATCCCGCCCCAATAAAGCAGGCCCTTGATATGGTCGCGCCAGGCCATCCAGCCGGGGACGCGATAGTTCAACAGCGGGAAATCAATGTGCCACCAGGGCGTGGGCTTGCCCTGGCAGAGCGCCGTGTAGGTCCAGATCGTTTCGCCCAGCTCCCGGCGCTTGGCCGCGCTGTCCGGGCGTTGCAACGAGAAGAGCGGGCACCAGATGTCCACCGCGCCATAGAGATCGCCCCACGCGCTGTCCGCCCCGCCCTGGCCCGGCGCCGTCCACGTTTGCTCGACGACCATGACCTTGAGGGCGGATTTCGCGTCGCGAACGGCGCGGCCCCATTTCTGCACGTATTTATAATCCTCCGCCGTGTTCGGTTCATCCTTGAGATAGGTGAAGAAAACAACCTGCGGGCGGTCGAGTTCCTTGGCCGCGCGGTCGAATGCCGCGAGCCACGCGCGCAAGGTGTCGCGCTGCGCCTCGGGGTCTTTGACGGCACTCGAGGGATGCGGCGATGGAAGCGCGTTGACGTGATAGCGGTCCACAAACTGCCGCAATGCTTCGATCTGCTTGGCAGGAATCTGGAACGAGCCGTCGGGCTGCGCAACGGGGCGAAGCATCTCGGCGGGCGGCACGGCGTTGAAGCAATGCTCGCTCAACATCTGCGCGCACTGCGCTTCCACCGCGTCCCAATCTTTCGGCTCCGGCTCTATGCCGGCCTTGGCGCGCTGACGATAGTATTGGCGCATACGCTCCGCGGGCGAGCCGAACTCCGTCACGAGCGTCGGCGTCGGCGGCAGGGCGAAATTCCATACCGTCAACGAAACGGGAATCTCGACAGTTTTTCCGCCGTCCGCCGTAGCGCGATGCACGCCGCGATAGTCTCCGGGCGTCGCGTTGGCCGGCACATATAGGTCAGCCCAAAAACCATGCGTTTCGTTGGCGGGGAGATCGAATGGGATGGCGATAAATCGCGCGCTTTCCAACTTCTTTCCCGCCATTGGATGCTGAAACGGAATCAATGGGTCCGGATACCAGTCTGGCTTGAAGGCGTCGTTGCGAGAAGTGCCCTGGCTCAGATAAAGCTGATGCTGCCGATAAAGCCGGGCATCGCCTCCACGCAACACGCCCTTGCCAGATCCACCTTCTCCGCTCGCTGCGCCCGCCGCGAGCAAATCGCCCGCTTCCACGCGCACGCCTTTGACCTCCGCATCCGCCCGCATGAGAATCTGAAAACTCACCCACTCATTGCGCGCCGCGCCGAGCTTGACCTCCACTCCGCTCCCAGGCTGCTCGCTGCGCAACACGTGCCTGGTTTCCGTGATCGTCCACACGCGCCACTCCGCGCGCGCGGCGCCGCTCACAAGGAAAAATGAACCTGCAAGAAGACACGCAGACCTAATCGCCAAGGCTTTCATATTTGAGGCAATCATCATGAATCCTCCCATCAAATTGACCGCCAAAACGGCCTTCATCATGTCACTATATGAGGCAATAGGCGAGCGAAAATTGCGATCTGGCAGAGTCCCCCTGATCTTTCATCAATCTGGTTGCTCAATAGCCTTTTGCGAATCAGATGTAAGCCCTTGCCTGATTTCCAGCGATC
>JAPLSP010000018.1 GCA_026398575.1 Candidatus Sumerlaeota bacterium
ACTCCAAAAGCTGGCGCCATTCGATTCCGCATTAATCTCTTTCCGCTATTTTCCACTCAGGTCCTGCTCTTTCTTTTTCAAGAGGGCCGCCTGGACTTTGTCGCGCAACGTTTCGACACGGAAAGGTTTTTGAACAAAGCCGGTCAGGCCTTTGCCGGCAAAACGCGCGACGGCTTCCTGCTGGGAAAAACCGCTCATCAGCAGCACGCAGACGTCCGGCGCCAGCCGCCGCAGTTCGCGAAACGTTTCTTCTCCGTCCAGGCGCGGCATGGTCAAATCCAAAAGCACTATCGTGAACTGCCCGCCTTCCTTCTCAAACAGCTCGAGTCCTTCCTGGCCGTCATTGGCAAGGACGATTTCCATGCCAAAGGATGCGAGCATCTGTTGCGCCGTCACGCGCACGGTCTCCTCATCGTCAATAACGAGCGCCTTGCCCTGGCAGCGCCATCCTACGGCAGCGGGGGATTCCGGCTGATGCTCATCGGCCGGTCCCGTCTGCGCGGGCATGAGGAACTTGAACGTTGTGCCGCGGCCTTCCTCGCTATAGACCTTGAGCGCCCCTTTGTGGCCGCGCACGATGCCCAAGACGGCAGCCAGGCCCAATCCGCGCCCGGTAAATTTCGTGGTGTAAAAAGGCTCGAAGATTTTTGCTTTAACCTCCGCGCTCATGCCGCAGCCATCATCGCTGACTTCCAGATACGCATATTCCCCTTCCGGCAAATCCGGCGACAGATAGGTTTCGGCCAGATAGGCGCGGTCCGCATGCATGACGCCGGTGGAGACCAGGATCACGCCGTTGCGGTCGCCAATGGCCTCCGAAGCGTTGATGACCAGGTTCATGATCACCTGGCGCAATTGGGTTGGATCGGCCAAGACCGCCGGAATGCCGCGCCCCAAACTGAACTTGAGCGACGACTTCTTCGAGATGGAGACTTGGAGCAGCTGCACGGTTTCTTCGACGACGGCGCTGATATCCAGGCGCCGGATGAGGAACTGCCCCTTGCCCGAGTACGCGAGCATCTGCGAGCACAAGTCGGCGGCGCGCGCCGATGCTTTTTCGATCTGATCAATATAGATATGCAGCGGCGAACTTGCGGGCAGGTCCATCCGGGCCAGGCTGGCGTTGCCCATGATCCCCGTAAGCAGGTTGTTGAAGTCATGGGCGATGCCGCCGGCCAGCACGCCCAGGCTTTCCAGCTTGGCCGTGGCCTGAATCTTGCGCTCGATCATGCGCCGTTCGACTTCGGCGCGCTTGCGCTCCGAGATGTCGCGCGCAAAAGCAAAGTTGTATTCCTTGCCGCCGTATTGCAGATAATTAGTGGTCATCTCGACGGGAATCGCTTGTCCATTCTTCGCCAGCTGGCACGTCTCGAACGTCAGCGTCCCGCGCTCCTTCAATTCCTGCCAATGGCCGGGCCAGCGCTCTTTCGAAAAATCCGGATCAATATCATGGACCTTCATCTGCAGCATCTCGTCGCGCGTATAGCCCAGCATTTGACACGCTCGATGATTCACGTATAGGAAGCGGGCGTCGAGCCCAACCCAGAAGGCGCTGTCGGAGGAATTTTCGATGGAGAACTGCATGAGCTTCAGATTTTCTTCGGTCTGATTGCGCTCTTCTTCGCGTTCGTACAGCGTCTGGGCCATCTCGTCCAGGGCGCCGGCCAGATACCCCAGCTCATCCTGCCGCGCCACGCGCAAACGAACGCCCAGCTGGCCTTGCGCCACGCGCCGGGTAAACTCCGCCATCTGATGGATCGGCTGCACATAATGCCCGCTCAGCCATATCAGCAGCGCGCCTCCCAGAAAAAGGCTGATGAGAAGGCTGATGCCCGCGTATTGAAGAAAGAGGGCGCGTTCATGAAACATCTGTTGGGTGGGAACCGACAAGACAATCAGCCAGTTCCACTGCGAAAAGGTGTCAAAGCAAAAAAAGCGCTGGATGCCTTTGTATTCATCCTCCAGCGAGCCATGCTTGTCTTCAATCATCCGATCCAGGCACGCCAGCTCTTCGATCGAGCCTTTCGGCCCGGCGGCGCGGACTGAATCGGACGTCAGCGCTTCGAGCAGGATTTTCCTGGCCGGAGTATCAATCACAATAATCCGGCCAAAGCTGCGCGCCTTGTGATGAGCAAGATTCTCCAGCAAATCCGCCTGCGTTTTGCGCACATAGACGTCCACGCCGTCCAGGGCGTTATCCTGAAGGACCTTGTGCGCCGCGCGAACGTCGCTGATCAGATCGCTCACGGCTTCATTCAATAGTTTCTTGTTCAAGTCGTAAGTGGTATAGTTGATGGCCATGAGACCGGCGGCCACCAGCAACGCCGCCACCAGCGTCAGGATGCTCATAAACGCCAGGTTGATTTTGGTCCGCAGCTCCATACGCTGTCCTTTAGAGCGTCTTGCCTGGTATTCCAGGTTCTTTCGCCATTCCTTGCTTCAGCGGAACGCCATAGGCTTCTTGTCCGATCACATGGGCCTCTTTGAGAACCGATAGCGGAAAGACAATGCCGGCGGGCTTGGCCATCTTGAGATTGACGATTAATTTAATTCGTGAATTCTTCGCTACGGGCAAATCCGCCGGATGCGCGCCGTCCAGAATCTTCAACGCCGTCCGCGCAGCGTAAATACCATGTTCCTCCAGCGACTTCTCAATCACCACGGCAACGTAGCGTTCCATGCCCGGTTGATTCCCCCCTGTCGGGATGCGGGTGTTTTCCGCCAGGAATTTTTCAGCGTCCGCCGGATCGAATTTCGTGATGCCCGCGCAATTATTGAAATACAGAATATCCACCTCATTCTGTATTTTCAAGAACTGAGTTTTGAACTCCTCCATATTTTTCACCAGCGCCATTTTCATCTGTCCGTTGAAAAAATGACGGTTGAGATAATCCGCATCCTTACGCTCCGTCTCGACGTCGCCGCCAATGAATCCGAAGCGGCTGCCGCGGGAAAAGCGCCGCAACAGGCTCTGCAGCTCTTCAATCATTTCCACTTCGATCATGCCCGTCACGTTCTTGCATGGATAACCATATATCGAGGCGTCCCAATTGACGCCGCAGAATACGACCGGCAATCCCGTGTTTTTCAGGAAGGGAACGACCAGATACTTCTGCGCGTTGTCGTCGGCGGCAATGACGACGTCCGGTTTGAATTCATCCATCGCCGCCTTGGCCCGGATTCCCGCCTGGCGGCCATATTCCTCCGAATCGTTGCGCTTGGCATCCATGTGGAACAATTTCAGGTTCACCCCTGTTCCTTCCAACGCCATGCGCGCGCCTCTGACCTTGTCGTCGGCGCCTTGATATCCTTCGTGATACGAGCAGACCATGAGGATTTTTTTGCCTGCATAAGCGCCCTTGCGGCTTTGCAGCGCCCATTGCCCCGCAGACGTTGTTGGGGCTTGCGCGCTGGACGATCTCGCCGGCGCCGTGGATCGCTCTTCAGAGGACGGCCCGGTCTGCGCCGCCAAAACCCCAGCGGGAACAACCAGGCAAATCCACGCCAGCCAGAGCAAGGCCCTCCGCTGCAAAAATCCGGCGTCCGGGCGCCTGCCGGGGAACTCGGTTATCCATGGCGTCATTGAAATGGCAATCTTGAAGCCTGTATGATTTATATTCTGGCGCATTCCAAAAATGATCTTAGCAAAAATGGAGGCGCAGGCGCCACAGGAAAACATGCCAGGACTCTTGCGCCGGTTGTATTTGCCCTTGCGCGCGCCCGGCGCCGAAGCCTAGATTGGCATTTTGGAGAATAGGAATAGAGGCGCCCCTGCAATGTCCCTTCCCGACCGATTAACGGTGATCACGCACCGCTACGCCGGCACGGCGATGGATCAGGTGTTGCTGGACGCCGCCTCGTTTTACGGTATCAATTCCGAAACGCTCGATATGGACGTGGTTTCGCTGCGCGAGGCGCTCAAGGCCCTGGCTTCGCAGGCCCGTCCCTGCGCCGCCATTGCCGCCTCGACCCTGGTTCATCTGCAGCGGGACGACCGCCTGCGTCTGAAGCGATACTTCGAGCGCACGGAGCACTCGATCCTGCTGATTCATTCCATTCACGCCCAGGTGGCGCGCGGCATGGAATGGCTCGAGGAATTCCTCGACGCCGAGATCGCGCTGATCCCGACGCCGGCCGATCGTCCTCTCCCCTGCTGCTTTACGCGCAAACGCCCGGAGTGGACCGGGCCGCTGACGGGCGCCGCCATTGGGAAAACAGATCCGGCGCGCGACGCCTCGTTGATCGTCAAGCGCCGCGAAGCGCTGCCGTTCGCCATCCTGACTCCCGGGGCGCCCAAAACCGGCGGTGAGATGATCTTCGGCCATTGCCGCCTGGGCGACGGATCGGTTTACATCCTGTGCGCGCCGCCGCCGGACGCCGGCGACGCCGGCGCCGGGCTGGCCGCCTGGCTGACGCCCGCGCGCGTCACGCGCCTGCTGCCGGCAATGGTGTTCCTGCGCGGCGTCTTCGGCGCTTCGTGCTGGACGCATCCGCGACCGCGCGCCGCATTCATCTGGAGCGACGCCCGTTTGACCCCGCGGCCTCACGACGTGGAACTGCGCGCCGTGGCCGAGGCCGCGCTCATTCACGAGCAACACGTGGTCCTGGCGGTTCCTCCGCGCGAATACGCCCGGTTCGATCCGGTGGCGGCCAAGCTGCTGCGCCAATACTTGAATCATCTTTCCGTGGCGCCTTATGGCAACGACGGCCAGCTGTGCGAGCTCGAAACATCCAGCAGCCTTGCGCCCCAGGGCGTCGCGCCCGCCGCGCAGGCCATGCGGCGCATGACGGAATTCGGCCAGCGGGCCAAAGCCATCTGGAGCAAAGTCATGGTCGCCCCCGGCGAACGATGGCATCCTTCGCAGGCGCGCGATTTGCAGCGCTATGGCTTTCGGATGTTGCTGGGCCAGCCGGCGACGCGGCCCGAGCGCTCGCCCTTCAAGGCGCACGAAGGCTTGGAACCGGCCTCGCTCGATGCGGCCGCCGCCGAAGAGTATGGCGCCGAACCGCCGATTCCCATCCTCCCGATCCTGCAGGGGGAAGGCGCCGAGCAGGCCGTGATCAACGCGTTTCTCGGGCGCCCCATCCTGCTGGCGCTGCGGCCCGAATGGTTCGGCGCCGCGGAGACAGGCGCGGCCCCGTCGCTGATGGATCAAATGGCTTCGCTCGATTTCAAGCCGGTCTGGGCCGATCTGGACAAGATTTCGCAATCGCTTTATATGACGCGCCGGTGCCTGACGTGGGGAACCGGCGGCGCCGTAACCGAGGTGCGCATGTTTGCCAGCGAAGTCATCGTCGAAGGCATCAACCTGTCGCAGGAGCAGGTGGAAGTCATCCCGCCGCATTCGCCGCTGTGCGGCATGGAGCGCGTGCGCCTCGAAGGCGCCTTGGAAGGCAAATGGCTTGCCTGCCAGGCCGGCCGGTTGATGTATGAAATTCTCGGGCAGACCGCGTTGCGGGTTTGTTTGCGGCGTGAAATTCCCAACCTGAATGAAATCCCTCTGGGCGGTCCGCGCCTGGGTCTGCTCGGCCACGCCTCGCGCCTCCTGGGAAGCCTGACCCAGCGGTTCCGCCGTACGGCTACATAATGTAAAATGAAAATGAGAAATGTAAAATGACAATCCATCCCGGCGACAGCATTACTCAGCCCTGCATCCTATGCCTGCTGCGCGCGGTCTCATTTTCAATTTCTCATTTTACATTTTACATGGATAACATAGCCATAAGGTGGCCGAAGCTGCATCCCAAAAGATCTACGCAAAACCCGGAGAACATCTAATCTAAAACCTTAATGAGGTTAAGCGCCTTGCGCCGCGCCGCCGTATTTCTCCCGCAGGCGCCGCAGGGATTTTTCGTGTTCCTGTTCCATCTTTTCAAGGTATTGAAAAAACGCCTTGAGGACTGATTCGCTGACACGCTCGCTTGCTTGCCGATAGCGTTCGGCTGCTGCATTCTCCCCGCGGATGCCATAGTCCAGCACCGCCAGGCAATCGGCGCCTGAAATTTGACTCGTCGGTTCAAGGTCCGACGGTTGAACCGCATAGGTGAAGATCTTCTCGCTGGAGTAAAGCATGTATTTTTTCAAGAGATCCGCATAATGCTGGTCTTCGGCTTGGGCGAGGTGAGTCAGCAACGCCGCGACATCAGACTTGTCGCACACTTCTGCCCATGTTCGGTATATGGCCGCTTCTATAATTTCAGTTTTCATGGCCAATTCCAAAATATCGCGAATCATCTTATACATGGATCGGGGGCTCCTTTGATTTGATGATGCAAAGAGGCATAGAACTTTTCAAAATAAGTTCGTGTGGAAAGCTATCAATAATATCCGGCCGCAAACAATGGAAAAATAGTATGCCTTTAGCCGCGCAAAATGGGCACATAAAATTCTGTTCGGCACAGGCAGCGAAGGCAAGGCGAAAACATCCTGCGGCGCGTGGATGACGCGGTAATGAACGAACAGGGATGACTCGATGGTAGTCTGGCAAGACA
>JAPLSP010000697.1 GCA_026398575.1 Candidatus Sumerlaeota bacterium
GCAGGTTTATGACTACGAAACGAGCAAGGTGGACAACGGCCGGTTTTCGCTTCGGGGCCGGTTTCGCGGAGAATACCAGATTCATGCTCTCATAAATGAACCGGCCATGCGAATTCCCGGAATTCTTGCCCTGGATAATTTGGCGGGCGATCAGGATTTGGGCGAGATTATATTGCCTGTGACCGGATGGCTGCGGGTTGAACTATCTTACGCTTCGGTTCCCGCTTCGACAGAGCGGCCGAAGTGGGCGACGCTCTTCCTGGTTCCTCAGATTGACGCGCAGACAGACGCGGAGAAGGCGTCAACCGCGTGTCCGTGCATAAATTTCCAGCTCGACCTGAGCAAACCGGAGCATGTTCTTGAATTCGTTCCAGAAAGGCGATACGACGCCTATTTGACGGCGCAAGGCTGGAAGCCGGCGCCTTATAAGAAACAGGTCGCCGTCCAGTCCGGCACAACGGCGACGGTGTCGTTTGAGCTGCAGCCGCAATGCTGCCTGACGGGCTTTTATCACCTGCCCAACGGTTTCCCCAAAGGCGCAATGGCGCGCTCGATTTCTCTCACGGAAGCAGCCACCAGCGAAACGCGCAAGGCGTCGCTCCAACAATGGAGCAAGAGCATCCATGAAGAAAATGGCAAGGGCGTGGACAGCATGACCGACAGATCTTTTTATTTTCAAAGCCTCAAGGAGGGGATATGGCGTCTGATGATCGAGGCGGACGAGTGCGAGACCTTCACTCAGGATTGCGAAGTCAAACCGGGCAAGTGGGACATGATCCAGGCGCATTTGAAAAAGCGCGGATCGCTTTCTGACGCTGCCGCGACGTCGGATTCCAAACGCGCTGACGGCGCGGCTTCCCCTGCTGTAGCGCCCCCTGTCGCTGCTTCTCCCGCATCAAATCCATTCGCCGTTCCTACGACGCCCCCAAACTTGCCTGCCTCGGCTTATTCCGCGGATCAGGTCTCGCATACGAATAGCGGAACGGCGCCGGATACGACCTGCGTTGTGAAGGGGGTTGTGACTTTCACGGGCGCTCCTGTGGCTGGCGCGCGTGTTTCGCTTATAAGCAGCGGCGCCTCCGCCGGCAGGTATTATAGCATTGAGCATGATACCAAAACAGACAGCAATGGCGCGTATCAAACCATGGGCTATGCTGAATCGTCCTGTTTTCTCAGCGTGAGTTTCGAGAGAGGAACAAGCTCCTATCTTAATCGTGATAGATTCCAAACATCTGCAGGAAGAGAGAGGATCAGGGATATTGCTATCATAGGAGGAGCGGGGGCGCTCCACGGGCGTGTTTTTAATGAGGGAGAACCGTTTTCGGGAGCAGCTGTTACCATCGCCATCTTAACAGATTGGAATCGCGAACGCAAGATATACACGAAGACCAGCCAAGAAGGGGAGTTCCGATTTGATGAGCTGGAGGAGTGTTCCTACAGTTGCACCATTAATGAGGAATCCCAACCAGGGATTAGAGTTGATGGCGATACCCGGCATGATATCGTGCTCAGAAAAAATCATACTCTCAAGATGGAGATTGTTTTCGATGACGCGCCGGATGGCAAAGAGCCGCTCGTGATTACTTCTGCCCATTTCTGGCCTAACATCAATTCCGTCGTAGTGAAAGGAAATCAGTTGGAATTCCGGGGTCTGTTCAAACGCTTATATTCATTGGAACTAACCTGCGAAACGACTGGTGGGATACCGGTCAGCGTCAAATATGCCGGCCTTTTGGATGTTGACAGTATGGATAAGGATCAGGACCTGGGCAAGATTCACATCTCGCTCAAAGGCGCGTCGCTCAAGGGAGTTATTTGCATGCCCGATGGCAAGCCTGCCCAGGGCGCATCCATCAGCTTATATCGCTACTTGTATGGGAATATTGGCGTCGTGGGGAATTTCTCCGCAAACAAACGGGGGGAGTATGAATTCCTGGGACTGCGAGATGATAGATATCGCTCTTATGTCTTGTGGAGCGATTATTCCGATTGGACTACTACTCTTACCAGCTTCCGCATGGCAGAATATGTTGAAGTCAAAGGCGCCACCCAGCGCGATTTCAAGTTTCCTCCCCGTCTGCCGGTCCATGATGTGACGGGGCGCATGACGCTGGGGCGCAATGAAACCCGCCTGAATCTTACGGATATCAGACGCCTTCAAATAAAGCTGCTGGGTACCGAGGAAAGTTTTTTTCCCAATGGTCCGCTGCAAATCAGCGCCGAGGAATCGGCTTCGTATGACGGCAATGAGCCATTCCTAATTCGTGGCCGGTTCCGGGGCGAATATATTCTCTTCGCCGAGATCGGAACGCAATCTATCCGGATTCCGGGAGCCATCAGATTGGATAATCTGGAGCGCAATCAAGATCTGGGCGCCATCCGAATGCCGCCGCTGGGCGCCGTGCGCGTTCAGCTTGCATCCGCTGCTGTTCCCGACGATTCATCCATAGATACCTTGCTCAGTCTTGAATTCAAGGAAATAGGTAGAGATAACAGCTCGACCATGAGTTCTAGTCTGCGGTTCAGCATCAACCGAAGGAAATCCGAACACGAAATTTTTCCCGTGCCGGCAGGCAGATACAATGCGTCATTCGACTGGGGCGCCTGGAGGACGGAACCTTATCAGGCGGCAGTAACTGTTGAATCCGGCAAACCGGCGACGGTGAAGTTCGCGATCCAGCCTCAGGGCTTGCTGCAAGGATTCGCCATCATGCTCGGAAGCCCAACCATGGAAGCGAAGCCGCGCCTCATCACCCTGACGGGCTTTGGCGAGACGCGCACGATCAAGCCTCGCAACATGAACGATGATATAGAAGAGGAATACGCCGCAGGCAGGGATGTTGGACAATGGAGGCTGTTCTGGTTCCAAAATCTCAAAGAAGGAACCTGGCGGCTGAAGATCGAGACCGACGGGTGGGAGACTTATACAAAGGATTTCGATATAAAGCCCGGCAAGGGCGGGCAGAATAGATTTTATCTTAAGCAGAATCATTGAGGGCAGAATCATAATGATTCTGCCCTCAATGATTCTGCCTCTGGTGTTTGGACATTTTTTTCCCGAAGGGGAACTACAATCATAGCCGTGGGTGAAGCGAAGCGAACCCACGGTGGCGGCACGCGGAAGTATGGCCCCCGAAGGCGGCCCTGGAGTTTGGACATTTCAACCTGCTTCAGCAGGTTCCTCCTTGCCCCCGGCTTTAGCCGGCGGGGACCAGGGGCAACATAAATCTTATGAGCGCGCTTCAGCGCGGCTTCTCGACGGAGGCTTCAGCCATGCCTGCTGCTTCCACCCGTATCTTCCCAGTGATCTTCATTCACCATCATCAAGCAGGCTCGATTAATGAAAAAAATAGAGCGGCATGGGACATACATGGAAGATGAATGTGATGATACGAGCGCGGAAGCAAAGTTTGGGGTATGAGTGGCTGCTTGATAACGGATGCAGGTAATTTAGCGGAAATACTGAAGCGTGTCGAGAAGCCGCGCTGAAGCGCGCTACAAAATAGAGAGAGCATCTCAACCCACCGGCTGAAGCCGGGGGCAAGGAGGAACCTGCTGAAGCAGGTTTTGCGCACTCAAATGTTCAAACTCCAGGGCCCCCGAAGGGGGCCAACGTCGTCACGGAAGCAATTCCGATTGGAAGCGCACAAACGAAATGCAGTAGGCTGTTCAATCCATGTTGGCCCCCTCCGGGGACCGGTTTTCGCGCTTATCGTTTCCGTGGGTTCGCTTCGCTTCACCCACGGCTATGATAGTTCGCCCCCTTCGGGGGATTCAAACGTCCAAATTCCAAAGGCAGAATCATTGAGGGCAGAATCATAATGATTCTGCCTGTAAAGCGTTACAAGCCTGATGGGTCTTATCGAAGTATTCCACCAGCCCATACGCCCGCTCGTTGAGTTCCTTCATCTGCTTCATTCATCTGCTTCATCTGCTCCAGTAGCGATTGACCGCGCCCGGTGTTTAACTGGATAGTGAGCGCGCCGCAATTAATCCGTGTGGCGATTCCAAAAATGCGCCCGATGCCCGGCCGAGCTCGTTTAATAGCCGGATACGCGGCGTATGAAAATTAGCAACCTTTTAGCGATGCGCCGTAGGCCGCTCGATCCGAGAGCGGCGTGAGGGATTTCAGAGCTTTTGTACCGGGCCGCTCTCGGATCGAGCAGCCTACGGCGCATCGCTAAAGGGTTATGTGTGGAAGCGGCGGACTCGCGACTGTCACAGACGCCTGTAACGCAGCTGGCGCCTTTCGAGGGCGCGCGGCATCCGTGGGGGGGATGGCAGCGGGGATTGCTTTTGGGGGTCGTGTTGGGATTGCTCGCGCTAGCGTTTCTGGATTTCAAGGGCTTTACGATTGTTTGGAATTTCGCGACGCTTGGAATTTTTTCCATCGTCATCGGCATAAAGGTGGCCGCTGTCTTTCTCGGTCAGTTCCGAAGGTTCACCGTCAAGGCCTCGCCGGGGGAACTCGCCCGCCTCTCGGATGAATCGCTTCCTGTTTATACAGTCCTCGTTCCGCTTTACAGGGAAAAAGACATTCTCAAAGGCATGATCGCGGCGCTGGAGAGGCTGGACTATCCCGCCGGCAAGCTCGACATCCAAATCCTGCTTGAAGAAAACGACGTCGAAACGCGGCAGGAACTTGCGCGCATGGATATCCCGGCGCATATCCGCGTGGTTGTGGTCCCCGACGGGCGGCCGCGCACCAAGCCCCGCGCGTGCAATTACGGGCTGGAACGCGCGCGCGGCGAGTACCTGGTCGTTTTCGACGCCGAGGACCGCCCGGAACCGGACCAGCTGAAAAAGGCGGTGGCGGCATTCCGCAAGCTGCCGCCGCGCGTCGGCTGCCTGCAGGCGCGGCTGAATTTTTACAATGGCTTTCAAAACCTGCTGACGCGCTGGTTCACGCTCGAGTATTCGGCGTGGTTCGACCTTTACCTGCCCGGGCTGCACGCGATGCGCTCGATCATTCCGCTCGGCGGAACCTCCAACCATTTCGTCACGGACGTCCTGCGGCGCGCCGGCGGATGGGATCCCTGGAACGTCACGGAGGACTGCGATCTGGGCGTCCGCATGAGCCTCGCGCGCTCGGATATCCGCATCCTGGATTCCACGACGTGGGAGGAGGCACCCTGCCATACGCTGCCCTGGATACGGCAGCGTTCGCGATGGATCAAGGGCTACTGGCAGACGCTCCTCGTGCATACGCGTTCGCCGCTGCGGTCGCTGGCGCGCCTGGGGCCGTGGAAGTTTTTCATGATGCTGGCGGCGGTGGGCGGACAGGTGCTGACGCTGCTGTTGATGCCGGTCTGCTGGGCGATCCTGGGAGTTTGGTTCGTCAAGCGATGGAGCCTGTTCAACCCCAAAGAGTCGTGGTCGGTCCTGCTGCTCTATGCGACGGTCCTCATGGCGCTCTTCAATGGCTACTTTATCCTGATTCATCTGATCGCGGGATTGCGGCGGCGGTATTTCCGGCTGATGCCGGCGGGGCTTTTCATGCCCGTGTACTGGCTGTTGATGAGCCTGGGGGCATGGTTCGGATTTCTACAATACTTCCGTGCGCCGTTTGCCTGGCTCAAAACCCCTCACGGCCTGTTCCTGCGAACCGCGCGCGGACGCGAACTGGCCGCCGCGCCCGCCGTTTCCGCATCCCGGCCCATGCCCGGCGTCTATCTTACGGCGATACCGTTCGCGGCCGGTATGCTGGCCTTGATCGCCATTGCTCTGACCATTCCCCATTATGTGAAAACGCAGAAGCAAATAACGCGGGCCACGGAATATCCGTCCGGCCCATACCTGGAAGATGAGAAGATCGTGAACGCCTCCTGGTTCAGCTATTCGAACATGGCGATAGATGTTTCACTCAAACGGGGGCGCAATCCGCAAATTACGACCACGAGCCTGCTCTCATCCACGGACCCGCTTTCATCCGGCATGCTGCGATCCATGGTTTATCTCAAAGTCATGGACGGCGAATGGTACCAGTCGCTGGCGAATGAATGTCTGCTCACGTCGGACGGGGGCATGCAGATCCGCGCGCCGCTTTTGGCGGGGCAATGGACCGGCGCCCAATCCGGCGGCGAGTGGGGGCAATGGAATCTGCGGCGCGTGCGGGCAGTGGGCATCAAAGTTTTCGGCGCCGTTGACACGATCGCGGAGATGCGCATTCGGGGCGTAACGCCCTTCGGCGCGGCCACCAGCGGCGCCTTGCAGGCCGGCGTTGTCCAGGCCGGGGAGCGCGCCACGCAATTCAAGGTCTATGAAGCGCAGTTCGAGCTGGGGCGCGAATACGAGAATCCTTTTGACGCCAAGCAGATTGATTTATGGGGCGTCATTAAAACGCCCTCGGGCAAGACGCTCACCTATCCCGCGTTCTACGCGCAGGATTATTCGCGCAAGGCAACCACGGCAAGCGAGACTCTTACGCCTCAACGCAAGCCTTACTGGGCGATCCGCTTCATGCCATCGGAGGCGGGGGCCTATCGTTGGCGTCTGAGCGGCAAGGACCATACCGGCGCCCAGCTGGAGACTTCGGCGCGAACGCTCAAGGTGGCCGCCGCGCCGGGCCGTGGATATCTGAAGCCCGACAAAAATCAGGAATACTTTGAGTTTGAGAACGGGGAGTTCTTCTACCCCATTTCGCTGAACGTGTGCTGGCCGCGCGACTCGCGCACCATCCGCCTGCGCGGCTTTGAATACAATAATCCCAAGGATGGCACGTTGCTGTACGGCGATTTCTTCCGCCAGATGAGCGAGGCGCGCGTCACGATGGGACGCATCTGGATGTCGCCGTGGTGGTGCGGTCTGGAATGGCGCGATGACTATCCCGGCTTCCACGGCATTGGCCGCTACAACCTGCAGAACGCCTGGCGTCTGGATTATCTCATCCAGCAAGCCGATAAAAACAACATCATGATCGAGCTCGCGCTCAATCCCCACGGCCCCTGGACCGACCGGTGGGATAAAAATTGGGCGGAAAGCCCCTTCAAGGCCAGCAATGGCGGTTTCCTCGAGGACCATCCCCATGCCTTTACGAATCCCAAATCCATCGAACTATTCAAGCAGCGCCACCGCTACGTCGCCGCCCGCTACGGCGCTTTCCCAAATCTTTTCGGCTACGTCCTGGCCATCGAGGTGGACGTGATCAACGAAGACGAAACCATCCGGGCCGCCTGGCACAAGGAGATCGGCGAGGATCTGCGCCGGATGGACGGCGGCCGGCACCTGATCTCGACGGAATTCTGCAACATTCTCCCTCAGGGCGATCCGCCAACCTGGAAGCTGGACCCGATTAGCTACACACAGGCCGCGGCCTATACCGATGACAATTTTCTCACGACTCTGCGCCAGCGCGCCATGTTGCTCAAGCCGTTCAACAAACCAAACATCATCGAGGAATACGGCGGCACTCCCGGCGGCGCGCCGCTGAATCAGCTGGCGCTGCAAATTCACAACGCTCCCTGGATTGGATGGAATATCCCGACAGCCTCGACGCCCATGCCATGGTGGTGGAACTTTATTTTCGATTGGAAGCTGGAGCGATATTGGACCATTTTCGCCGACTATATCCAGGGCGAGAATCTAAGCGGAAAGACGTGGAAGTTCGAGGAACTCGAGGTCGAAAACGCCCCGGGATTGCGGGCGCTCGCGCGCATCGGCGAAACGCGCGCATACGCCTGGGTTTATCATCAGCGCATCACGGAACACCGCTACGGCAATTCCGAAATCCTCAATGACAGTCCGGACGCGCGGCTGTTTGATCCGGTCCAGGATACCGCGATCACAGTCGCCGGCTTGAAAGACGGCCGCTATACGGTCGAGTTGTGGAGCACATGGATCGCCGGCAAGGTTATCAAAACTGAAGCCACTGTGACGGGCGGGAAGGTCCGCATCCCGTTCCCGATCCTGTCCCGCGACATTGCCGTGAAGATGTACCTTATGTGAGCGCGCGTGAGCAGATGCAGCGGTCTTGCATTGCCTCGGCTACAATCTGATCAAGAAGCTCGGCCTCGTCAGCCAATAGTCCCCACAATGGAACATCTGCATTTGCATGCGTTCCATTGCCATCAGCTATATCCACCAATACTTCCGTTCCATCCGGAAGAGATACAGGCTCGTCAAGAATAACGGCGCCCCTCCGAAGATGTCCGTGATAGATCATTTTGTCACCCATCATTTTGCCAAGGCACGAATAGAATATACTACTCGCCGCTTTGAGCTCTGACTCATAAATTCAATGACGAATATTTGCCCATAGGACGAAAACAATGCGTTCAGAAGCGGCGCCAGCATTTGGAGTGCCAAAACGGAGATTCTCGCTTCGCTGCGAACTCCTGCTTGCTGCCTTCTTTGTGGCGATTCAATTGCGCCGCTTCGATCCGCATGAATATTTTTCCGGCAGGAGCATTCGCGATAATTCCATGTCATCGTATTTGCGAATATGAATACTTACGGATACGCGCGAGGCGCCTTGCCTTTATGGCCGCTTGTCGAAATATTCTGTCAACGTATACGCCCGCTCGTTGATCTCTTTCATTTGCTCCAATAGCGGCGTGTAGGGCTTGAATTCCACGTTGACGATGCCTTTGTTGGAGTCGCGGTTCGAGGGGTCGGTCTTCAGGTTATTCGGGTCGTTGTCCTGATATTTGAACCACTGCCAGCCGATGCAATCTTTCGCTTCGAGCAGGCCCAGAACGTAATTCTGATAAAACAGGCCGCGGTCTTTCTGCGTTTTGACGATCCAGCCGGCGCCGGTCGTGTTGGCCATGCCCGAATCCTCGCCCTTGGTGTACCACTCCGTCACCATGAACGGCTTGCCCGCCCACTCGCCCCAGTCCTTCATGAGCGCGGGATCGGGCGTCCAAGCGTTGTAGTAGTTGACCGAGACCACGTCCAGGTAAGGGCCTGCCGCTTCGAAAACCGGGCGCTGTTTCAGGACTCTGCCATTGAAACGCGGGCCAAGGTATATATGATTGGGGTCGGCCTTCTTGATCGCGGTTGCGACAACTTTGAAATAGCGCTCGGCCATGTGATTCAGGAATTTATCGCGATCCTCTTTCTTGATGTCGGCCTTGCCCGCGTTGGCGCCTTTGTGTTCGCGCAACCACTTCATCGCGGCCTGGTATCCGGCGTCGCTTTCGGGAAGGGAGAGATATTTGTCCAGCGCGTCATCGCGGAACGGCATTTCATTGTCCGAGAAATATCCGAACAGATAGGGATCGTCTTTCAGCGCTTTGAGTTTTTCCCCCGCCTTCTCGCAATAGGTTTCGAATCCCGGATCGAACACAAAGATGCAGTCGTTCGGATAGCCCGTGTGTCCGGGCTGCTGGAAGGCGCCGCCGCGTTCTTTGCCATAGCCGCTCATCCAATTCAGGATGACAGTATAGGCCAGGGGCGCGGAGGCCTTGCGCAGGTTCTCATTGCTGCTCCAGGCGCCGGCGCTGTTGAAGCCGTTTTCGCGCAGCAGGCGCGTCGTGGCCTCGGCCCATCCAGCCACGTCCTTGAATTTATCGCGCAAGGCTTTTTGCGGGATCGGCGTGTTCTGCTCGGGCGTAATGCTGACGAT